>NZ_JPYQ01000024.1:166838-509860 GCF_000757525.1 Rhizobium sp. YS-1r
CGCACGGACTTCCGCCGCCAGTTCGTCGCCTGTCATGCCGCCCGGCATGACGATGTCGGTAAACAGCAGCGCGATATCGTCGTTCTGGGCGAGCCGGTCGAGCGCCTCCTCGCCATTTGCCGCCTCGACAACCTGATAGCCGAAATCGATCAGGCGCGAGACCGCCACACGCCGCACCCTGGGATCGTCCTCAACGACGAGGATTTTCTCCGTTCCGCCGGGAATCGCCGCCGCCCTTGAGGCAGTCGCCACTTCCTCGGACATCTTCGCATCCACCTTTTGCGCCGCCGGCAGGAAGAGCCTGACGCTGGTGCCCTGCCCCGGCTCACTGTAAAGCTGGATATTGCCGCCGGACTGCTTGGCGAAACCGTAGACCATGGAAAGGCCAAGACCGGTTCCGGAACCGACACCCTTGGTGGTGAAAAAAGGTTCGAAGGCCTTTTCCTTCACCTCCGGCGTCATGCCGGTGCCGGTGTCCGTCACCGAGATCAGCACATAGTCGCCGGTGCGCATATGCGGATACATCTGGGCATAATCGACGTCCAGCTTGACCCTTGAGATGTCGATCGTCAGCTTGCCGCCGCGCGGCATGGCATCGCGGGCATTGAGGGCAAGGTTGAGAAGCGCGTTCTGGAACTGCGACGCATCGACGAGCGCCTCGTTGGAAGCTCCCGTGACGACAGTACGGAATTCGATCGTCTCGCCGAGCGAGCGTCTTAAAAGATCGGAGAAACCGGTTACCAACTGCCCGACATCCACCAGCTTCGGATTGAGGGGCTGGCGGCGCCCGAAGGCCAGAAGCTGGCCGGTCAGCTTGGCGCCGTCCTCGGCGGCATCCTGCGCTTCATGCAGCAGGGCCAGCAGTTTCTCGTCCGAGAGCTTGTTCTCGATCATTTCGAGATTGCCGCCAATGACGGTCAGCAGATTGTTGAAGTCGTGTGCCAGCCCGCCGGTGAGCTGGCCGATCGCCTCCATCTTCTGCGATTGCCTCAGTTCTTCCTCGATCTTGTGGCGGCTGGTGAGGTCGCGGATGAAGCCGGTGAAGATGCGCTTGCCATTGGTGATCGCCTCGCCCACCGCAAGCTCCATGGGAAACACGGATCTGTCTTTCCGCTGACCGGTAACCACGCGACCGTACCCGATGATGCGACGCTCGCCTGTCGTCAGATATCGCGTAAGATAGCCATCATGAGCCTCCCGGTCCGGCGACGGCATCAGCATCTTGACGTTGTGACCACAAACTTCATTCGCCGAATATCCGAAAAGCTGCTCCGCTGCGGCGCTGAAAGACGTGATGATGCCGATTTCGTCAATGACGACCATCGCCTCGGGAACCGTATCCAGGATCGACCGCAGATGCGCCTCCCGTCCGGCAAGATCGTTCTGGACCTTTTTCATATCCGTGATGTCGTTGTTCGTCTGGATGATGATCGTCCGTTCATCCGGTGACGGATTGAGTGCGACCCAGCGGGTGGCGACGAAAATCCGCTGACCATTTCGGTGCCGGTGAACGACCTCCCCTTCCCACGAATGGTCGGTCTGGACCTGTCGGCGAATGATATCCAGCGGCTCAGGAAACTCTGTTGCCAGAAGCTCGTGAATAACGCTACCGACAACCTCATCCTGCGACCAGCCGTATAGGCTCTCGCATCCCTTCGTCCAGCGCGTAATGACGCCATCCAACCCGTGAACGATGAGGTTGGCATCATCCAGAAGGCTGGTTACGGCATCGAGCTGATTTTCGGTATCGACAAGCGTCTTTTCGTTCATATGTCTTCCGTGAGCGGTACCGCTAATGGCGGCGCCGCTCACCATGAACGACGAAATCCCGCCGGCTGTCCTCATATTCATCGCCGTCCCCGGCGAGTTGCGCAAGCGTCGCAGGCTTGATGATCCGGAGCGAATGTCGACCGGCCGGACCGAGGACGCCCTTGCTGGTCAGCTTGGTGATCGTGCGGGAAACGGTTTCGATTGTTAGACCCAGATAGTCACCCATGTCCAGCCGAGTCATCGGCAAATCGACGATAGGCTGCAACGCACCTTCCGACATTGTCCGTCTGAGGTACTTCAGAAGAAAGCTGCAGAGCCGCTCCTCGGCGTTCTTGCAGGAGAGAAGAACCATCTGATCCTGGGCTGCGGCCATCTCGTCGCAGACATGGGCGAAGACCTGCGGGCGGAGTTCCTCCGAATCCGCAACAGCCATATCGAATGCCTTGCGGGTGAGACGGCGAACCTTTGTAGCGGTGATCGCTTCGGCACTGTAAAGATAGTTGCCCTTCAGGGAGACGCCGACGATATCGCCAGCATGCACGAAACCTGTAATAATACGCCGGCCGTCGGAAATGATTCTGAAGATGCGAAGCGTGCCTTCAATCACATCGAAAACATGTTTGGCACTGTCGCCCTCGAAAAACAGCGACTGGCCGGGGGTCAGATGTTCAACGGGCTGCCTTGCGAAAAGGGTGTGCAGGCAACTCTGTTCTCCAAGTTCCGTGGCCCTTGCGATCTCGTATCCATGAATGCGGTTGCTGGTGAGAAACATGGCGCTGCCTCCGTCTTTCGATGGATACAGTTGACCGAAGCCAGGTAACACGCGAATGCTAATAGTGTGAAACACGGTTCGATTTTGTAACAGACGGTAACAGGCCGATGCCAATTCTCTCATCCAGTACCGTCCGTATTCTCGTCGTCGATGATGATCCTCGCATTCGGCAGATGCTGACGCGTTATTTCGAGGACGAGGGATACTCGGTGAGCACCGCCGCCGACGGCACGGAAATGAAAAGCCAGTTCAGGCATAAGGAGATAGACATCATCCTGCTCGATCTGTCCCTGCCCGGCGGACAGGATGGTCTCGACCTTGCGCGCGAAATTCGAAGCCAGTCGGACGTACCGATCATGATGCTGACAGGGCGTGACGATGTCGTCGACCGGATCATCGGCATCGAGATCGGGGCAGACGACTATATCGCCAAACCTTTTCATCTGCGCGAGGTGCACGCACGGCTGAAATCGATCCTCAGGCGGCGCCAGCCGAGCATAGCCAGGACGGAGGCCAACGAGGACAAGATCATCCATTTCGAAGGATGGACACTCAATCTTTCGAGGCGGCAGTTGCTGGCTCCGGACGGCTCCGAGGTAGAACTCACGACCGGCGAGTTCGACATGCTCACGGCCTTTCTCGAGAATGCCGGACGCGTCCTGACGCGTGACTTCCTGATGGATTCGACGAGGGGACGCCAGCTTGAGGCCTTCGACCGGACGATCGACGCTCAGATCGTGCGCCTGCGCAGAAAAATCGAGGCAGATGCCAGCAATCCGCAATTGATCAAGGCCATCCGCGGCGTCGGCTACATCTTCACCGGCAAGATCGACTGAAGTGCATCGTTGAGGTCAGTGTTCAGGTCATAGACCAGGCCGTTATTCCGGGGCTCCGTCTCCTTGAGATCTTCAAGGCTCTTCCAGTCCCTCGCCACCACCCTCCAGAAATGGATCTTCTCGCAACCTGTTTCCGCCGCCCGTTGTTTGATGACTTCGAAGAGCCGCTTTGCAATGTCCTGCTCATTGAAAAGGCTGATCGATGCGCAGACCGGCACCTCCAATTGACGCGCGGAAGGCGGATGATCACGAACGAAGACGTAACATAGTCCCCGAAGATAACCTTTGGTGTCGGTGACAGTCAGCCAATCGTGGCGCGACACCTCCGCCGCCGTTATGATTCGCCATGTTTCGAGCCCCATTCCAGGCATGATCAACTGTATCACCGCAAAAGCACGGTGGACATCTGCCGCTTTCAGGACTCCTGTTTCGTAACCCGCGTCCATTTCGCAACCCCGCCAGAAGACCCGCGAGTAGTCTCTCACGAGTGCCAGCATCCAAGGGTTCAGAGCCTATCTCTGCTGCGGTCACCGACATTGATCGGGGTCAACACGGATCAATCGATTTCGAAACTGGCCAGACGCTGGCTTCCTTACGGCGGCATGACAAGTAGCTTGAAGGTCTGCAAAAGCACCAACCGGCAGTGATCATATTGCAATCATGCGCTCTTCAGATTGCGCGCCAGCTTTGATCTTGGTCACGGACAGCAGCCAAACCGCGGCTATTCTTCTTGCTTCAGATAAGGAGGATACCATGCCATTGACGCTGAAATCGGGATTTCTCACGTCGTCCGGATACGAAGGACGCCTTATAATGAGTTCTGGGGCCGGCGATCAGGTTGTTGTGGTCACCCATGATGCACTTGCAGCGATTGCCGACCCGCCGCGTGTCGATGAATTCAGGCTGCAGGAATACATCGAGACCTTCAGCCGTATCGCAAGTGAAAAGTTCGATGGCGGCCTGTTCGATTCGACCGGCCATGTCTGTGTCACCGTCGGTGATATCCGCAAATGGCGGACCTCGCCGACGCGCGTCCACTGAGAACAGCTCACGATTTGCCTTCCTGTTGGAACATGAAAACAGGCATACCTCACATTTTCGCCTGCTTAACGAAACGGCACAGGCCGACATCCTGAATGCCTCAAGGCGACAGTGAACACCTCAACTGTTTGACGCGCGTCAATGTGGCTTCGGTCCATGAGGTTTTTCATGATGGCGCTCGATCAAGAGCTGATAACGGGACTGCATAGGCACCTTCGCGATGCTTCCATGCAGCATCCCTTCTTCGGAAAATAGGAGAGAAATCATGCCTGAGCCAGCAACCAGACTTCCAGTCCAGAAAGATGAAAAGCCGATACAGCCGGCAGGTAGCCTCTGGTCTCCGTTTGAAACCCTTCGCACTGAAATCGACCGGCTGTTCGATGACTTCGTCCCGGCGTCCTGGCGCCCGCTGGAACGCTCCCTGTTCACTCGGGCGCCATCCCCGAGCGGATGGTCCATTGCGCCAGCCGTCGATGTGGTCGAGAAGGACGACGCATTCGAAATCACCGCTGAAGTCCCGGGCATCGATGAGAAGAACCTCGAGGTCAAGCTTTCGAACGGCTACCTGACGATCCGCGGCGAGAAGAATGAAGAAAAGGAAGAGAAGCGGAAGGAGTATCGCCATTCCGAGCGGCGGTACGGCTCCTTCCAGCGGACATTCCAGCTTCCCGAAGGTGTCGATGCCGACAAGGTGGAAGCGGCCTTCGAAAAGGGTATCCTGAAAGTCAAGCTTCCCAAGAGCGCCGATGCGAAGAAGAACGAACGCAAGGTGGAAATCAAGACAGCTTGATCCATCGTCTCATCAAAGGGAAGGCGCGCTCCGACATGGTGCGCGCCTTTTTGTATATTTTGCCGGTTGTATATTTTGCCGGATATCCCCAGCTGCCCGGCAAGCGAAAACGCCGTTTCCCAAGGTGAGCTTGTGAAACGGCGAGTTGAATCTGCGGCTGATGGAAGCGTTGCATGTCTCGAGTTTTGAATGAAGGACGACCTGCTACGCGCCGCCGCCTCCACCAAAACCTTCCCAAGCGGGCGAATGCAGTCAGAAAGACAAGTGCTTCTCGATCTCCTGCACCGGCAGATTGACGAGGTCCTTGGCGTATTCCGCGACGATCCGGCGCTTGACTGCCTCGGGCATCGCCTGCCGCAAGTCGGCGAGCGCCTTCGGAGGAGCGACAATGAAGAGCTTGTCGATGTCGTTCTCCTCGCAGATCGCCTCCAGCTTTTCGGCGATCATGGCGGAGAAACGATCCTCTTCCAACTCGTGAAAATCGGTCTGGCCGACGCTGCTGCGATGGCTGCCGGTCGCCGTGCGGCCGGGCCTGTCCGTGCCCTGTTCGTGGGTCGGGGCGTTCTTGGGAGCCTCGATCACCTGCTCGACTTCCAGCGTCAGGTTGAAAGCTGTGCCGGTATTGCGCAGCAGAAGCGCCTTCTTTGCATCCGAAACGAGGACCCGCGCGTTATAGGGAATGATTTTCGTGTTCATCGCTTCATCCTTCTCATGAATGGGATCAACATAGTGGTTCAGATGGAGCGCAGTTTGATCGGCGTCAATCTTCAATGCCGACTACAGCGGGTGAAAAAGCCGTGCAGCATTTTTGACGCCGGTCAAACGCTCGCACCCCGAGCTGGTTCATTGTTCGGCATCAGGCTGGGAGTGACGCGCGGACGCGTCAGCAGAGGATGTCTCGGCAGCCCAGGCAGCCATAGGAGCCGATCATGCCGCATAAGCAAGTGCTTTTCAGAACCGAAGCCCGGGGCAAGGTACTCCAGGGCGCCACACAACTGGCCGACGCGGTTCGCCTCACCCTGGGCCCGAAGTCGAAATCCGTTCTCATCGAAAAGAAGTGGGGCACGCCGATCATCTGTAATGACGGCGTGACAATCGCAAAGGAGTTCGACCTCAAGGACCCGGAGGAAAATCTCGGAGCGAGAATGCTGCGCGCGGCTGCCGAGAAGACGGGCGAGATTGTGGGCGACGGAACAAGCACCTCGACCGTGCTGGCGCATGCGATGCTTGCCGACGGCCATCGCAATGTCGTCGCGGGAGCAAATGCAATCGACCTCAAACGCGGCCTCGACCGGGGTGTAGCACGGGCGATAAAAGCCCTGCGGGGCATTTCGCATCCGATCACCACCGATAAGGAAAGGCAGCAGGTGGCGGCGATCTCGGCCCATAATGACGAGGCCATCGGCAAGCTTGTTGCCGACGCCATGGCGAAGGTCGGCAAGGAGGGCGTTATCACCGTGGAGGAATCCAAGACGGTGGAGACGCGCCTCGACGTGGTCGAAGGCATGCAGTTTGACCGCGGGTATATTTCGCCCTATTTCGCGACCGATCCGGAAAAGATGGAGACCATCCTTGAAGACGTCCGGATCCTGATATCCGACCGGAAGATTTCGGCGCTCGGCGACATGGTGGGCCTGCTTGAAGAGATCGCGAAATCCGGCAGACCGATTCTTGTCATCGCCGAGGACGTTGACGGTGAGGCGCTCGCCACACTGATCGTCAACCACATTCGCGGAACGTTGCACAATTGTGCGGTCAAGGCTCCCGGGTTCGGTGACCGCCGAAAGGAAATGCTTCGCGACATGGCGGTTCTGACGGGCGCCCAGGTTATCTCCGAAGACCTCGGTTTCAAGCTTGAAAACGTAACGCAGGACCAGCTCGGGACTGCCGCACGCGTAATCGTCGACAAGGATACGACGACCATCATCGGTGGCGGCGGCAATCAGGCAGCGATCAAAGGGCGCACGGACCAGATTCGCAAGGAAATCGAAAAGACGACCAGCGATTACGATAGAGAAAAGCTTCAGGAGCGGTTGGCAAAACTTTCCGGCGGGGTCGCCGTGATTCGGGTCGGCGCCCCTTCCGAGGCGGAGGTCAAGGCCAAGAAGGAGGCTTTGGACGACGCAATCAATGCCACCAAAGCGGCCGTCGAAGAAGGCGTGGTGCCGGGCGGTGGACTTGCGCTGCTGCGCTGCATAAAGGCGGTCGAAGAGGAAGAAGAATTGTGTGAAGGCGACGAGCGGACGGGCGTGCAGATCCTGAAGCGGGCCCTCGAAGCCCCTGCCCGCCAGATCGCCGAAAATTCCGCGGTCGACGGCGGCGTCGTCATTGCGAGGATGCTCGAAAGCAAGGGAAACATCGGCTTCGACGCCTCGCGCAACCGCTATGTGGACCTGCTTCAGGAAGGCATCATCGACCCGACGAAGGTCGTGCGCGTCGCATTGGAGAATGCCGTATCGGTTGCCAGCGTGCTTCTTCTGACGGAGGCAACCATGACGGAAATTCCGGAACCGACCATACCGGCGGCTCCCGCGCCCATTGGAATGTAGACGGAAACGAAGTGGAGCAGGGCTGTTTTCCGCTCCGCTCCACCCGGCTCAGGCAATCGCCATCGCGGCGCCCCGCAGGGCGGTATTCAGCGCCGTGATGACATAGACTGGCGTCGTCGAAGAATATGCAGCATTGCCGCTCGCGGCCTCAAAGGTGTCCTTGCTCAAAACTTCGAGCAGCCGTGTCGGCATCTCTCCGGCAAGATAGAGACCGCCTTCAGCGCCAGTCGCCAGGACAAAATCGTTTGAGAAGCGGCCAAGCCAAAGACCGAAGCGCTTCAGCGTATCGACTGCCGAAGGCTCCTTTTCTTTGCAGGCGGCAGCAAGGATCGCCGCGACGGTCGAATATCGTCCCGTTGCTCCGGCCTGTCGCGAGATCGCACCGCTGAGCGCAACCATTCCTGCAGAGGTCAGGATGCTCCCGGCGCTGGTACCGCCAACCTCCTGCCGCACCTGCTCCAGCAGCCAGAGATCCTCCTCGTCGGCGGCACCCAAAAACATGCCGCCTGCCTTACTGGGCAATACCGACCACTTCCCTCCACCTGGAACAGCGATTGCGGCTTCAAGCTTTTCCCCCAGGGAGATAACCGCTCTCGGCTTATCTGCAAGCGTGGAAGTCCCCGCGATCTTGCGAACGTCGTGGCGGCCCAGGAGCTCCGTGGCCCTCGCGATCGCATCGATATCGGCGATCAACGTGACGCTGTCGAGATCGAGGGCGCCTTCGAGCTCTTTGCCCGTAAAGGTTCGCGAGAGATTGGCAATATGAGCGCGATCTTTTTCGATAGAGCCCGCAATGGCGAGGCTTGCGATCTTCGGATATTTCGCCAGTGACTTCAGATAGGCGAAAAGCGCCTGCTGGACCGAGGAGAAATCCCCCGCCTTGAAATTCACCAGATGGTCGATCGTCAGTTCATCGATATCCGCAATGGCAAAGCGCAGATGGTGGGACCCAATCTCTCCGACGATCGCGTGCCGGTCCGACGACATCAACATGTTCGTGCCTCGCTATGGTGTGAAAACCCAACGATAAACTGCCGGATGGCAAACAGGCTCACCTTGATGAGGATCAAGGTGAGCGGCGTCGACCCCAATAAGCTGACTGACATCACAAAATGTCCGCAGGGGCCTGAAAGGAGTTCACGATGAGCAGAATGGCGCAGCCTGCCATCTGGTTCGAGGAGCTGCGTCGCAGCGACGTCGCCAAGGTCGGAGGCAAGAACTCCTCTCTCGGCGAGATGATCCAGACCCTGTCGGCGAAGGGGATCAGCGTTCCCGCAGGATTCGCGACGACCGCCGACGCCTATTGGAACTATGTGGATACCAACGGTCTGAGGCAGGCCATCGCTGCACTTGTCGCAGATTGGCAGGACGGCAAGGTGGGCCTCGCCGAAACCGGAGCAGCCATCCGAAAGCTCTTCCTGCGCGGCGATTGGCCGAAAGCAACCGCCGAAGCCATCATCGCGGACTATCGCACCCTTTCCCTGCGCGCGGGACGCAGTGACGTCGCCGTCGCGGTCCGTTCGAGCGCCACCGCCGAAGACCTGCCGGATGCAAGCTTTGCGGGGCAGCAGGAAACCTTCCTCAATATCAGCGGCGAGAAAGCGCTACTGGATGCCTGCCGCCGCTGCTACGCCTCGCTCTTCACCGACAGGGCGATCTCGTATCGCCAGACGAAGGGTTTCGACCACATGAAGGTCGCGTTGTCGATCGGCGTTCAGCAGATGGTGCGTTCCGACCTCGGCGGCTCCGGCGTCATGTTCTCGATCGACACCGAGACCGGCTTCGACAAGGTGGTCCTGATCAATGCGGCCTGGGGGCTTGGCGAGAACGTCGTGCAGGGCACTGTCGATCCGGATGAATACCAGGTCTTCAAGCCCCTCCTGCAGGACAGTTCGCTGAGCCCTATCATTGCGAAGACATGCGGCGCAAAGGAAAAGAAGATGATCTACGGCTCCGGAAGTGAGCCGACGCGAAACGTACCCACGTCCAAGGTGGAACGGGCGGCATTCGTCCTTGACGACCAGGCTATCCTGAAGCTCTCGCGGTGGGCGGCGATCATCGAAGAGCATTACGGCTGCCCGATGGACATGGAATGGGCCCGCGACGGCGAGACCGGCGAACTGTTTATCGTCCAGGCAAGGCCCGAGACCGTACAGTCGAACCGCCAGACGGGCGTCTTCAAGAGCTACACGATCCGCAAGAAGGGGCGAAAGCTGGCCGCGGGGCTGTCGATCGGCGACGCGGTCGTCTCCGGGCGTGTCTGCCTGATCGAGACGGCCAAGGACATCGACCAGTTCGTGGACGGATCGGTTCTGGTCACTGCGACCACCGATCCCGACTGGGTGCCGATCATGAAACGGGCGGCGGCGATCGTCACCGACCATGGTGGGCGCACGTCGCATGCGGCGATCGTCAGTCGTGAGCTCGGCCTGCCGGCGGTCGTCGGCACAGGCAATGCCACCAGCATCTTCCATACCGGCCAGGAAGTGACGGTTTCCTGCGCCGAAGGCGAGGACGGCTTCATCTACGAAGGCATCGCGGAATATGAAGAGAAGACGCTTGATGTCGCCGGCCTGCCAGCCACGAAAACCAAGGTCATGCTGAACCTGGCAAATCCGGGGGCCGCTTTCCGCTGGTGGCGGCTGCCCGCCGACGGCGTGGGGTTGGCCCGCATGGAATTCGTCATCAGCAATGCGATCCGCATCCATCCGATGGCGCTTGTCCATTATGACCACCTGAAGGACGAAGCGGCGAAGAACGAGATCGCCGCACTGACGAAGGGGTATGACGACAAGCCCGAATATTTCGTCGACAACCTTGCCCGCGGCCTCGCCCGGATTGCCGCCGCGGTTCATCCCAAGCCGGTGATCGTCCGGATGAGCGACTTCAAGACGAACGAATATGCCGGCCTGCTGGGCGGCGCGGAGTTCGAGCCGAAGGAGGAGAACCCCATGCTCGGCTTCCGCGGCGCCTCCCGCTATTATTCACCGCGCTACCGCGAGGGTTTTGCGCTCGAATGCCGTGCCATCCGCAAACTGCGCAACGAACTCGGCTTCAGGAATGTCATCGTGATGATCCCCTTCTGCCGCTCCGTCGGCGAGGCGGAAAAGGTATTGAATGTCATGGCGGAAAACGGCCTGTCGCGCGGGGTTGACGATCTGCAGATCTATGTGATGTGCGAGATCCCGTCGAACGTCATCCTCGCCAAGGAGTTCGCGCGCCATTTCGACGGCTTCTCGATCGGCTCCAACGACCTGACGCAGCTTACGCTCGGCGTCGACCGTGACGCGGGCGATCTCGCCGACCTCTTCGATGAGCAGGATCCGGCGGTCAAATGGATGATCCGGAGTGTCATTTCGGAAGCCGGCAAGGCTGGCGCCAAGATCGGCATCTGCGGACAGGCACCGAGCGATTACCCGGACTTCGCCGGTTTCCTGGTCGAATGCGGCATCGACAGCATTTCCGTCAGCCCCGACAGCTTCATGGCGGTGAAGCGGAAGGTGGCCGAAGCCGAGCGGGACAGAAAGGCATGAGGGTCGTGCAGCCGTCCGCGTGACGGTATCACTGTTCAAGGCCGCGAAGAATATCGCGGCCTCCCCGAAGTCGGGGCAGCCTGGGTCGACGGCCGGGCGATCACTATTTTATAGAAATATCCCATTGTTTCCAATCGGATATCGAAAATATTCTCCCTGCACCCGGTTTGACTGCGATCAATGTTCCCGCCCCGGCAGCATGGTCTGATCCCCGCAGTTTCCAACACCGGGAGATAACGCCATGGCTTCGACTGACATGAAGGTTGGGGGGACGGCTGTCCCCGATATCAATGGAAAGGCGGAAGCACCCCATCAAAAGCTCCGCCTCGGATCGCTGACGGCCCTGGTCGTCGGCTCGATGATCGGGTCGGGCGTCTTCAGCCTTCCGCAGAACATGGCCGCCGGCGCCGGTCCGCTTGCCATCATCATTGGCTGGGCGATCACCGCGATCGGCATGCTGGCTCTCGTTTTCGTCTACCAATCGCTGGCGACCCGCAAGCCCGACCTGAATGCCGGCCCTTATGCCTATGCCAAAGCCGGATTCGGCCCCTTCGTCGGCTTCAACAGTGCCTGGGGTTACTGGCTGAGTGCCTGGATCGGCAACGTTTCCTATGCGGTCGTGGTCTTCAGCGCCCTCTCCTATTTCTTCCCCTCCTTCGGCGACGGGAACACCTGGCAGGCAATCATCGGCGCCTCGGTGCTTCTATGGCTCGTCCATGCCCTGATCATGGCGGGCATCCGCGAGGCCGCGGTCGTCAATCTGATCGTGACGGTGGCGAAGATCGCGCCCATCGTCCTGTTCATCGGCGTTGTGGTCGTCGCCTTCAAGGTCGATGTCTTCTCCGCCGATTTTTCCGGTCTCGGCAATGCAAGCCTCGGCTCGATCACCGATCAAGTGAAGAGCACCATGCTGGTCACCCTGTGGGTTTTCATCGGCATCGAGGGCGCAAGCGTCTATTCGGCCCGGGCTGAGCGCCGCAAGGATATCGCGACCGCGACGATCAGCGGCTTCCTGGTCTGCCTGGCCCTCTATGCTCTCGTATCGCTGCTCTCGCTCGGCATCCTCAACCAGCCGGAACTCGCCGCGCTCAAGAACCCGTCGATGGCAGGCGTTCTCGAAGCGGTCGTCGGCCCCTGGGGTGCGATCCTGATCAACATCGCGCTGGTCGTCTCGGTCGCCGGCGCGTTCCTGAGCTGGACGCTTCTGGCTGCGGAAATCCCGCTTGCCGCGGCCAAGGACGGCACGATGCCGGCCTTTTTCGCCAGGGAGAGCACCCGCGGCGTTCCTTCGACATCGCTGCTGATCACCAACCTCCTGGTACAGGCCTTCCTTCTGGTCACCCTGTTTGCGCAGAGCACCTATCAGGCCCTGTTTTCGATCGCGTCGGCCGCCATCCTCGTCCCCTACATCTTTTCCGGCGCCTATGCGGCAAAGCTGGCGATGACAGGCGAAGCCTACCAGGCGGGTGAAAGCCGCACCGGTCCGATGATCGGCGGGCTAATCGCCACCATCTACGGGCTGTGGCTCGTCTATGCCGCCGGCCCCGCCTACCTCTTCATGTGCGCCGTCCTCTATGCACCCGGCATCATCTTCTATGCCGCAGCCCGCCGCCAGACCGGCCAGCAGATATTCAAACCGGTCGAAGCTCTTCTCGCCGTCGCTCTTGTCGCGGTCGGACTGCTTGCGGCCTACCAGATGTGGACCGGTGCGGTCAGCCCGTTCTGAGGAGATGGAACAATGATGACTTTAGGCGTTCATTCCGAGGTCGGGCGGCTTCGCGAAGTGATGGTGCACCGGCCGGATCTCAGCCTCCGGCGGCTTACGCCGGACAATTGCAAGGCCCTGCTCTTCGACGATGTGCTCTGGGTCAAGCGGGCGAGGCAGGAACACGACGTGTTCGTCGACACGCTGAGAGAGCGGGGCGTGGTGGTTCATTCGCTCGGCGATCTTCTTGCCGAAACGCTCGACACTGCCGACGCGAGGCAATGGCTGCTCGGCCGGAGGATCAGGCCCCCGATCGTCGGCGAGGACATGGTCGTCGAAATGCAGGCCTGGCTCAACGAGATGCCATCCGAGCAGCTTTCTGCCTATCTCGTCGGCGGCGTCGCCCGCGCCGAACTCCCGTTCGAGCCTATAGGCTTGAGCGGAAAGACGCTCGCACCGGAAGATTTCGTCCTGCCGCCGCTGCCCAACCAGCTCTTCACACGCGACAGTTCCTGCTGGATCTATGGCAGCGTGTCGGTCAATTCGATGTATTGGCAGGCACGGCGGCCGGAAGCGGCCAATGTGGAAGCCATCTATCGCTTTCACCCGCGCTTCCAGCAGAGCGACTTCCCGATCTTCTCGGCGGATGGCGAAGACGCGCCGAGCCTGGAGGGTGGCGACGTGATGCCGGTCGGTAACGGCGTCGTGCTGATCGGCATGGGCGAAAGGACAACGCCCCAGGCGGTGAGCGCCCTTGCCAAGCGGCTGTTCATCGCGGGGCTTGCGACGAGGGTCATTGCCGCCCTTATGCCGCGCGACCGCAGCTTCATGCACCTCGACACCGTCTTCACCTTTTGCGATCGCGATCTTGTGACCCTGTATCCCCCGGTCGTCGAGCGGCTGCGCAGCTTTTCCCTGCGCCCCGGAGACGTCGAAGGGACGATCGACATCCACGAGGAGAATAGATCGTTCACCGAGGTCGTGGCCGAAGCGATGGGCCTCAGGAGCCTGCGCATCGTCCAGACTGGAGGCGACCGTTACGAGGCTGAGCGCGAGCAGTGGGACGACGGCAACAACGTCGTCGCCGTCGAGCCCGGCGTGGTCGTCGCCTATGACCGCAACGTCTATACCAACACGCTTCTGCGCCGCCAGGGCGTCGAAGTCATCACCATCGAAGGCGCCGAACTCAGCCGCGGTCGCGGCGGCGGGCATTGCATGACTTGCCCCCTCGTTCGCGACGCCATTTAGAAGGGCCACCGACATGCCGATCAATCTTCATGGCAGGAGCGTCCTGTCTCTCGACGATCTCTCCTCAGACGAGATCCGCTTCCTGCTGCGCATGGCCGCGGAGCTCAAGGCTGCCAAGCTGGGCGGCTACGAGAAGCCGCGCCTGACGCGAAAAAACATCGCCCTGATCTTCGAAAAGGATTCGACCCGCACCAGAAGCGGGTTCGAGGTCGCCGCCTATGATCAGGGCGCTCACGTGACCTATATCGGCCCTTCGGGCAGCCATATCGGCCACAAGGAATCCGTGAAGGACACGGCCCGTGTGCTCGGCCGCATGTATGATGCGATCGAGTTCCGCGGCTTCGAGCAGGCGGCCGTCGAGGAGCTTGCACGGTATTCCGGCGTTCCCGTCTACAACGGCTTGACCGATATTTGGCATCCGACCCAGGTACTCGCTGACTTCATGACCATGCGGGAGTTCACCCACAAGCACCTGTCGGATACCGCCCTTGCTTTTGTCGGGGACGGCCGGGATAACGTGGCCATCTCGCTGGCGCTCGGCGCGGCCAAGGTGGGGATCGATTTCCGGCTTGTCTCCCCACGGCAGCTTTGGCCGGAACAGACATTCATCGACCATGTCAATGCCGAGGCGGCGAAGGCCGGCGGCCGGTTCGAACTCACGTCCGATGTCGCCACGGGCGTCAAGGGCGCGGATTTCATCTATACGGATGTCTGGCTCTCCATGGGGGAGGATGAATCCGCCTGGAGCGAGCGCATCAAACTGCTGGCGCCCTATCGCGTCACGGAACAGGTGATGGCGGCGACCGGCAACCCCTACAGCAAGTTCATGCACTGCCTGCCCGCATTCCACGACACCCGCACCGAAGTCGGCAGGCAGATCGCCGAAAAATACGGCATAGACTGCATGGAGGTCACCAACGCGGTCTTCGAATCCGAGGCCTCCGTCGTCTTCGATCAGGCCGAGAACCGCATGCATTCGATCAAGGCACTGCTCGTCGCGACGATCGGGGGCTAGGGATGCTGATCGTCGCCGCTCTCGGAGGCAATGCTCTCCTGCGCCGGGGTGAACCGCTAACCGCGGAAAACCAGCGCGCCAACGTCAAACGGGCGGCAGCGCCTCTCGCAGGCCTGATCACGGCCGGCCATTCCCTGGTCATTACCCATGGGAATGGTCCGCAGGTCGGCCTTCTGGCGCTTGAAACCGCCGGCGTGGATGGTGCCGACCTGCCGCTTGATGTTCTTGGAGCCGAGACCGAGGGCATGATCGGCTACATGATCGAGCAGGAGCTTGCCGGCATCCTGCAAGGCAGCCGCTTTGGTACGCTGCTGACGCTCGTCAAGGTGAACGCCGACGATCCGGCCTTCCGGAAACCCACGAAATTCATCGGCCCCGTCTATACCGAGGAAACAGCCCGCACCCTGGCGGCGAAACGCGGGTGGCAGGTTGCGCCGGATGGTGACAAATGGCGGCGCGTCGTCGCCTCGCCGGCACCGCAGGCGATCATGGAAGCCGAGGTGATCTCGCTCCTGGTGAAGCAAGGGGTCACCGTCATCTGCACCGGCGGCGGCGGCATTCCCGTTGTCGAACGAAATGATGGCAGCCTTCAAGGCATTGAGGCCGTCATCGACAAGGATGCGGCAAGCGCCCTTCTCGCCGAACAGCTTGACGCCGATATGCTGCTTCTCCTGACTGACGTCGATGCCGTCTACGCCGATTTCGGCACGCCGAACGCGCGTCCGCTTGCAAGATTGGACCCGACAGGTGTGAGGGAAGATCAATTTCCCGCAGGATCGATGCGACCAAAAGTCATGGCGGCGGCCCGTTTTTCGAAAAAAATCGGACGTCGCGCCGCAATCGGCCGCCTTGAAGACGCTTCGGCAATCGTGGCGGGCGAGAAAGGCACCGTCTTCACAACAGCCGCCGTCAGGGCACCGGATTGATCGCCGGAGAACGCCTCATATCGCGGGAGGCGAGGACGAGCCGTTGGCGAATGCCCGCCGTCGCCCGAGATTCAGGCCATGGTGAAGACACCGGATCAGACCGCCCGCGCAGCCAGTTGCGCCCCTGGATTGAGGCAAGAACGATGGCGACGAATGATATGAAGGCTCTGGTACTCGACAAGGTTTATCAGTTGATTGAACCCGGCCCCGTTGTGCTGCTGACAACCAGCAGGGAGGGGGTTCCCAATGTCATGACCATGTCATGGCACATGATGGTCGAATTCACGCCGCCGCTCCTGGCCTGCGTGGTATCGAGCGGCGACTACAGCTTTTCGGCGCTTGCGGCTACGGGCGAATGCGTGATCGGCATCCCTGCCGTGGAGATTGCCGAAAAGGTCGTGGCAATCGGCAATTGTTCCGGCCGCGACACGGATAAGTTCGCGCGGTTCGGACTGACGCCGCGGCCAGCGAGCCAGATCGCAGCACCGTTGATCGAAGAATGTTTCGCCAATCTGGAATGCCGGGTCGTAGAGACCCGTCTCGTCGAGCAGTACAACCTCTTCGTTCTGGAGGTCGTCGCGGCATGGCACGATCCGGCGCGGGAGGCGCCGAGAACCATTCACCATCGCGGGTACGGCTCATTCACAGTGGACGGAGAGATAATTCAACTGAAGTCCCGGATGCCGTAACGGCGACTTCAGACGAACTGCCGGACATCTCCAGGGAAGATCCTCCTCGCCGGCTTCGACAGACCCCGAACAAGGTCGTGATCTCCATGGGCGGTTTTGGCACAGACATTTGCGTCGCGGGACGTTGCCGTCCCTACGCTCGCATGCGTGTCAGCCAATCATCCAATGGTCGAAATAAGGCGGCGCCTCCGGGGCGCCCCGGCAAGCGTCGTCTCCAGAATGTACAAGTGCTCTATCTTTCGAAGAAAGCAACCAAGCGAGCAATGATGCCATTGGAATTACGGGCAGCCAGCGACCGCACACTATGGGCTACCGTCCGGGCGCTCACGCGTGCGCCGAAATGGCAGAAGCAGACCAGTCGATGCAATTGCCGATCGCTCAGTTCGAAAAATCGCTTGGCTTCACCATAGGTATCGTTCTCCAGGCCTGCAGCCCGAAAGACCGGATCGGCGAAAGCAACCGAGATGGCCGTCCCGTCCGCACGCATGGCGAGACGTTCCTCTTCCGGCCGGTATTCGGTTTCGCGAAGGGTCAGAAGCAATAAATCCGGATCACGATCGAGGAGATCGGCCCACCTTTCGAGCCGTTCGCTACGCGACGTTTCAGGACGAGGATAGGTGCGGTTGATCTTGGCAACAGCCTTGAGCTGATCGACGGCATGCTGTTCCATTACGGCCTCCTATTTTAACAAAAATAGCGCGCCCGTCCCAACCTCTACCGTGATACCAACCCGCCTGAATGTCCAATCACGATTGGACATTCAGGCACTATTTACATTCACCCTTCAACTATAATTGATTGCCCAAGACAGGGTCCGGGGATGCTGCAGCATATGCCGAGAAACTTCTCAGGAAGATCGAGAATCCGCAAACAAGGAACGCGGATGTGCTACATGTTCCTTCACCACCTTCTCTGAGCTGTCGATTTCCTGCAGCAGCACATCATAACTCCAGAGATCGGCAAGGTGCTGCAGGACAAGTTTGGTCTCGCTCTCGTCAAGAGGCCAATCGTTGAGCACCTTATGCTGCAACAGCAGGCGGCGGTCGCCAGCAAGATCCACATCGACAACTTCTATTCCCGGATCCGTCCAGCCGATGTCGTATTCGCGAGCAAGCTGCCGACGAATGCGCCTATAGCCACGCTCGTCATGGATGGCCGACACAAGAATGCCGTCCAGCATATCCGGATCGTCGTGGAGCTGGAAAAGGCGCCATTGGCGGATCAGGTGCGGACTGAGGAACTGCCCGACGAAACTCTCGTCCCGATAGCTGGCCCAGATATCTCGCAGCACGGAGACCGGATCGTTGCGCCCGGCGATGTCCGGAAACCATTCGCGATCTTCGTCGGTCGGGTTCGTCACGATGCGCTCGATATCCTGCATCATCGCAAAGCCGAGCGCATAGGGATTGAAGTCGGAAAAGCGTCGGTCATCATAGGACGGCTGGAACACCACATTGGTGTGCGACTTCAAGAATTCGAGATAGTGCCCGTCACCGATCTGTCCGCGTTCGTGCAGCCTCGTCATGATCTTGTAATGAACATAGGTGGCGGTACCCTCGTTCATCACTTTGGTTTGGCGCTGCGGATGGAAGTATTGGGCGACATGCCGGACGATGCGCAGGATCTCACGCTGCCACGGCTGCAGCCGCGGAGCCGACTTTTCAAGGAAGTAAAGGATGTTGTCCTGTGGCAAGCCAAGTGCCGCGCGCCGCTTGTCAAGGCTGATATCAGCCCTGCTGCGCTTGTGGCCGGCAGGGACCGTGCGCCAGAGATCGTTGAATACCTGCTCCTCGTGTGCCCGCCGCTCCTGTTCCCGCTTTTCCTCCTGCCGCAAGTCGAGCTTCGTCTTCCCGGCATAACGATGCACGCCATGCGACATCAGCGCATGGGCAGCATCCAGCGTTCGCTCTACCGCAGTCTCGCCATAACGCTCTTCGCAGCGGGCGATGTAGCCCTTTGCAAATTCAAGATAGCCAAGAATGCCTTCGGCATCCGTCCAGAGCTTGAAGAGGTAATTGTTCTTGAAAAAATGGTTATGGCCAAATGCAGCATGCGCGATGACCAGCGCCTGCATCGTGGCATTGTTCTCCTCCATGAGATAGGAAATGCAGGGGGAACTGTTGATGACAATCTCATAGGCCAGATCGCGCATTCCGCGACGATAGAAGGCTTCGTGGTGAGCGAAGTGCTTGCCGAAGGACCAGTGGCGATAGAAGAGTGGCATGCCGATGGAGGAATAGGCGTCCAGCATCTGTTCCGACGTGATCACTTCGATCTGGTTCGGGTAGACGTCGAGCCCAAGTTCGCCAAGCGCAATTTCCTCACAGGCATCATGGATGCGCTGAAGCGTTGGGAAATCCCAATCTGAGCCTTCAAAAAGCAGACCCCCTCGCTGTTTTACGGTCTTGATCATGGCTCTGTCTTCGAATGTGCCTGCTGCTTCTGGAAAAGGTCATGGAAGACGGGAAATATCTGGTTTCGCCGGCAGACCTTGCGCATCGCAAGAGGCAGAATATCGGAGCGTATACCTTCATAAAGGTTCCAGATCGGAGAGTCGGATGTCGAGGAATCCTCTCCTTCCTCTCCGACCTCGATATAAGCGAAATATTGGCAGAGCGGCAGAATTTCGTACTGCAGCAACTGGCCGACCAGGCTTCCGTCCGAATAGGAGTTGTCCCCATCCGAAGCCTGCGCCGCATAGATGTTCCAGTCGGTCGGATCGAAACGAGCGGCAATAATGGTACGCATAGCCACAAGCGCACTCGAAACCAGGGTGCCTCCGGTCGCAGGGCCGTAGAAGAAGGTCTCCTCGTCTACCTCCTCCGCCTTTTCCGTATGCCGGATGAAGACGATCTCCACTTTCTCGTAACGCCGCGACAGGAAGAGATACAGCAGTATGTAAAAGCGCTTTGCCAGATCCTTCATGTGCTCCGTCATGGAGCCCGAGACATCCATCAGACAGAACATCACGGCCTTCGCAACCGGCTTCGGCGTGTTTTCGAAGCGGCGATAACGCACGTCCAGGGGATCGATATAGGGAATGCGACGGCTCTTGTCCGTCAGCGACTTCAACTCCGCCTCGAGCGCCAGACGCTTCTCCTCGCTCTCGCATTCCTCGATCTCACGCCGCAGCGCTTCGATCTCCTCCGGCTTCGGACGGCGAAGCGCGATACGCCGCATCATGGCCAGACGTGTGGTCCGGCCAACCGCAATGTTGGAAGGAGAACCTGAAACGGTATACCCTGCGCGGGTCGGGGTTACTTCCTCGGTTTCGCTCAATCGCCGCTTCGCAAGATCAGGCAGTTCAAGATCATCGAGGAAAATATCCAAGAACTCTTCCCGGGTCAGGACAAAGCGGAAATCGTCCTCGGCATCGCCTTCGCCTGCCTCCGTTGGTCTGCCCCCGCTCCCTCCCTCGGGGCGTGGAACGATATCCCCTTCGGCGAAATCTTTGTTACCTGGCAAAACCCGGTCTCTCACCCCGCCTTCACCTCTGCGAAAGCTTGGTTCGGCCACTCCTCCTATCGGAATGCTGACTTCACCGCCGTTGAGCACATCGCGAATGTTACCGCTTTGCAAAGATCGTCTGACCGCTTGCTGCACGGCGTCCTTCGCGCGCCGAAGAAACCGTTGCCGATTTTCCAAACTTTTACCGCGCGGATTAAGCCGCCGGTCAATGATGTGCATGTGGGCTCCTAAGTGAGCATTTAACTCGCCTGCTTTACGCGCATGTACCATTCCACAAGACGTCGAACCTGTCTTTCGGTGTAGCCGCGCGCGACCATACGCGAGACAAACTCGCTGTGCTTCTTTTCGGTTTCACTATCCTTCTTCGAACCAAAGGAGATCACCGGCAAAAGGTCCTCAACCTGAGAGAACATCCTTTTTTCGATCACTTCCCTGATTTTCTCATAGCTCGTCCACGATGGGTTCTTGCCACTATTGTTGGCCCGCGCACGCAGGCTGAACTTGACGATCTCGTTTCTAAAATCCTTGGGATTGGCGATCCCGGCCGGCTTTTCGATCTTCGTCAATTCCTGATTGAGCAAGTCCCGGTCGAGAAGCTGTCCGGTGTCCGGATCCTTGAAATCGACGTCTTCGATCCAGGCATCGGCATAGGCAACATACCGGTCGAACAGGTTCTGCCCGTAATCCGCATAGGACTCCAGATAGGCTTTCTGGATTTCATTGCCGATGAACTCCGCATAGCGTGTAGCAAGATCGGCTTTGATGAACTCCAGGTAGCGCTTCTCGGTTTCCTCCGGAAACTGCTCGCGCCGGATTGCCTGTTCAAGAACATACATCAGGTGCACCGGATCCGCACCGATATCGGTGGTGTCGTAGTTGAACGTCGATGCAAGCACCTTGAAGGCAAAACGTGTCGATATTCCGTCCATGCCTTCATCGACACCCGCTGCATCCCGATATTCCTGAACGCTTCTAGCCCGCGGGTCGGTTTCTTTCAGACTCTCTCCGTCATAGGCCCGCATCTTCGAAAAGAATGTCGAGTTCTCATGTTTGCGAAGGCGTGAGAGCACCGAAAAGCGCGCAAGCATCTCGAGCGTTGCCGGGGCGCAGGAGGCATCGGCCAGCTCAGACCCTTCGATCAGCTTCTCGTAAATCTTCTGCTCTTCCGTCACCCTCAGGCAATAGGGCACCTTGATCACGCAGATGCGGTCAATGAAGGCTTCGTTGTTCTTGTTGGCCTTGAAAGTTTGCCATTCGGCTTCGTTCGAATGCGCAAGGACGATGCCGGAAAACGGAATGGCACCGATATTCTCGGTTCCCATGTAGTTTCCTTCCTGCGTCGCCGTCAGCAGCGGATGCAGCATCTTGATCGGTGCCTTGAACATCTCGACGAATTCCAGCACGCCCTGATTGGCGCGATTGAGCCCGCCTGAATAGCTGTAGGCGTCCGGATCGTTCTGCGAATAGTTCTCGAGCTTGCGGATATCGACTTTGCCGACCAGCGAGGAGACGTCCTGGTTATTCTCATCACCGGGCTCCGTCTTGGCAATTGCTATCTGCCGCAACCGCGAGGGCTGCATCCTCACCACCCGGAAACGGGATATGTCGCCGCCGAATTCATCAAGCCGCTTGAGGCACCACGGACTCATCAGTCCGCTGAGGCGACGCGTCGGGATGCCGTACTCATCGAGCAGCAACGGTCCCATGGTGATCGGATCAAAGAGGTCGAGCGGGCTTTCGAAGACAGGGCTGATTTCGTCGCCGGCCTTCAGGACGTAGATCGGGTTGACCTCCATCAACTGCTTCAGCCGCTCCGCGAGAGATGATTTGCCGCCCCCGACAGGACCGAGCAGATAGAGAATCTGTTTCCGCTCTTCGAGACCTTGTGCAGCATGACGGAAGAAGGAAACGATACGCTCGATCGTTTCTTCCATGCCGTAAAAGCCGGCAAATGCCGGATAGGTCCGGATGGTCCGGTTCATGAAAATCCGACCGAGCCGCCCGTCTTTCGACGTATCGACTATCTTCGGCTCGCCGATCGCCTCAAGCAGGCGCTCCGCCGCGTTGGCGTAGGCCATCGGGTCTTTCTTGCACAGCTCCAGATAGTCAGCGACGGACATGTCGGTCTCGCGCCGCGCTTCATAGTTCCGCGTGAAAGTATCGAACAAGGATTCACTCAGCATGGGGCCCTTCCATTCAAGGTGTTGCCACAGCTCAACTGCCGCAAAGATTACATGCGATGCGGCAATTCATTTTGAATCTATATGTCTCTAGACTTCATAGGACACCTCTAGGTTCCCTATGGCAATGCAAAAAAATGTGCTTCCACGATTTGTTTTATCGCGCCCCCATCAACATAGACATGATCCTGATCAAATTTTGAAAAGAAGCAGGCATCGGGATCCCCGCTCTTCCAATGCCTGGAATGGTGCAACACCAACAATGACCTGTACCGGATCCGAATCGCGCAGACGCGAATCAGGCATTTTGTCGCAGATGACGTGAGCCGAGGTAGGATTTCAGCGCCTCTGGCTGATCGGTCTGGATAACGCTGATGCCGGCGTCAATCAGCCTGCCCCAGATCGCGTCCGGATCGGCAAGGGCCGCGCTGTCGGTCCATTCGCCGCTGCCGGGCTGATCGAGTGTGTTCACCCAGAGCGCCATGCCAGCCCTCATAAAGGCTTCGCGGTTAAGACTGATCGTTTCGAGACTGTCGAAACGGATTTCGCACATGAAGGGCGAGAGCTCGGCGAGAATGCCGAGTTCTTCTCTGAACCCTTCCGCCGTGAAACGTGCCATGCCCATGAAGGGCACGCCGTCGATCTTCTGGGCGCGCACCCAGGCGACCTCCGCGCGGCTGTGAACCTTGGTCTTGAGGTCGACGCTCGCATGGGCATCCATCGCCCGCGCGCAAGCGGCAACTTCCGGAAAAAGTCCGCGATCCTTGAGATCGAGATCGGCAAAGATACGTCCTCGAATCACTTCCAACGCCTGCCTCAACGTCGGAATGCGTTGATCGGTCATCGCGCGGCCTTCCCCGCCGTCGTCTTCCCGCAGGGTCAGCGCCTTGAGTTCCGCCATCGTAAGGCTCTCCGCTTCGCGGCCGATGCCTGCCATGCGCTGAAGCGTGTCATCGTGCATCAAAAAAAGCTCGCCATCGGCACTCTTGCGGATATCGAGCTCAACGATTTCGCAGCCAAGAGCGATGGCGTTTTCGATGGCGGCTAGGCTGTTTTCGGGAGCGCCGCGCCAGGCACCACGATGAGCGACAACAGCACAGGCGCGCGCCGGCGAGGCGATAAAGTCTTTATAGGTCATGAGGCTTTCTTTCATTGAGCAGCAAATGCGCCGCGTATGGCTCGGCCTGTTTCGGCATCGAAGAGATGCAGCCGGGCAGCAGGCAGGTTCAGGAAAAGTTCGGGCTGGTTAATCAGATCGGCGCCGAAAGGCGTGGCGATTCGGATCACCGATCCGGCCAGATCGGCCGCCAGGACCGAGTGGGAACCGAGGTCCTCGCGGAATCGGAGGACTGCGCGAACGGCATGGCCGTCTGCCTTGATCCCCACAACGATGTCTTCGGGGCGGATGCCGAGCTGATAGCTTCCGGTCAACCGAGCTTCGGCGACGATTTGCCCATCGGCAAGCCGCAGCACGGAACCATCGCCAGTCACCGGCAGGATGTTCATCGGCGGCGCGCCGATGAATTTGGCGACGAAGACAGAAGCCGGATGGTGATAGATCGCCTTGGGCGTATCGAACTGCTCGATCCGGCCCTTGTTGAGGATGAGAATACGGTCGGCAAGCGTCATCGCCTCCACCTGGTCGTGAGTGACGAAGATGGAGGTCGCGCCGATGCGCCGGTGGAGTTCCGAAAGCTCCACACGCATGTCGTGCCGAAGCTGCGCATCGAGATTGGAAAGCGGCTCGTCGAACAAAAGAACGTTCGGTTCACGCACGATGGCACGGCCGATCGCGACGCGCTGGCGCTGGCCGCCGGAAAGCTGCCCCGGCTTGCGGGTGAGATAGTCCGAAAGGGCCAGCATTCTCGCAACCGCCGCGACCCGCGCGGCACGCTCGGCCTTCCGCACACCGGCGACCTTGAGGCTGTAGGCCATGTTCTCGAACACGGTCATATGCGGATAGAGCGCATAGTTCTGGAACACCATGGCGCAGCCGCGGCGCTTCGGTTCGAGGTCCTGCACTTCCCGGCCCCCGACCATGATTTTGCCGTCGCTCACCCGTTCGAGCCCGGCGATCATCTGCAGAAGCGTGGACTTGCCGCAGCCGGAAGGACCGAGCACGACCGTGAACTCTCCGGCCCTGAGCTCGACATCCATCGGCGGGATGACGACCGTCTGGGCATCGTAGGCCTTTGTGACGCCGATAAGCTTGATATCGGCCGCAGCCGCGCGAATGGCCGTGTCGATAGCGTTCACGTCATTTCTCCGAAAGAACGAGGCCCTGCACGAGGTAGCGCTGCAGGAGTGCGATCATCGCAAGGGGGATGATGGAAACGATCACGGCCCCGGCCATGATCATCGGAAAATCGGGCACCTGCCCCTCCGAATCCGGAACCAGCCGTGCCAGCCCCACGACGGCGGTCTGCATGTCGGGCGTCGAGGCGCCGACCAGCGGCCAGAGATATTGCGTCCAGCCGCTGAGGAAGGTCAGCACGAAAAGAGCGGCAAAGCTGGTGCGCGACAGTGGCAGAAGGATATCGAACAGAAACCGGGTGGGGCCGGCTCCGTCCATGCGGGCGGCCTTGAACAGATCCTTTGGCAGCGTCAGGAAGAACTGCCGGAACAGGAACGTGCCAGTGCCATGCGCCACAAGCGGCGCGACCAGCCCGAAATGCGTGTTGAGCACGCTCAGTTCCAGTTGGACGGGAGTGCCGAATATCCGTGCGATCAGGCCGTTGAGACCGGTTGCGTCGAGCACGGCGTTGAGCGGAGAAAAAATGTTCGAAGCGACCTGATACATGGTGATGACGCGGATATCGAGCGGCAGCATGATCGTCGCGATAATGAGGGCGAAGACAACGCCCGCCCAGCGGATGCGGAAATAGACGATCGCATAGGCCGACAGGAACGACAGGACGCAGGTCGCAGCCGCATTGCTGAACGCGACCACCATGCTGTTCAGCATCTGGATCGGGATGCGCGTCTCCGTGAAGATGCTCGCCATGTTGGCGAGAAGCTGGTCGCCCGGATACCAGGCGAGCCCGTTGCGCAGCATGAATTCGTAGGATTGCGAAGCCGTTGAGAGCGTCAGGTAGAGCGGCCCAAGGATGTAGATCATCCCGACGACCAGGATGAGGCTTGCGATAATGTTGAGGGAACGTGCGTTTTCGACCATGGCTCACCGCTCGTAGTTGACGCGCCGGCCAAGGAATATGAACTGGGCGGCGGTAAGGATGATGACGAAGACCATCAGGATGGCGGTCTGGGTCGAGGCGCCGGAGAGGTCATACCCGCTGAACCCGTCCATATATATCTTGTAGACGAGTAACGTCGTCGCGCCGCCCGGACCGCCGTTGGTAATGGTGTCGATCAAGGCGAAGGCCGAGGTGACGCTTTCGGTGAATTCCAGCACCAGCGTCAGGAAAAGCTGCGGCATGATCAGCGGCAGTTGCACGTCGAAGATGCGCCGCCATGGTCCTGCCCCGTCCATCGCGGCCGCTTGGTGCATGGTTCGCGGGATCGACTGCAGGCCTGCAAGCAGGATCACGAAATTGAACGGGATGCCACCCCAGACATGTGCAGCGATCAGCGTGATGAAAGCGTCGGTACCATTGATGCCAGGCGCCCATATGCCCGGAAAGATGCTGTTGAGCGGCGCCAGGATGCCGACGAACGGATTGAAGATGAAGGCGAAGACGACGCCGATCGAAGCCCCCGCCACGCCTTTCGGCCAGACCAGCACGTTGCGGGCCGGCAGCGACAGGCGGATCTTCCGGTCGGCGGCCACTGCAAGGATCAGCGGCACCAGAACCGCGAGCGAGGACGCGGTCACCATGAAGATGATGGTGCGCCAGCCCGCCTTCCAGAATTCTGGATCGGCAAGCACCCGGGCGAAATTGTCGAGCCCGACGAATTCCGAGCCGCCGCCGAAAGGTCGTTCCAGAAAGAAGGACCAGTAGAAGGCCTGGAAGATCGGCACGTAGAAGAAGAGGACGATCAGCAGCATCATCGGCGCCACCAGCAGGACCGGCAGCCAGCGATTGCTGAAGAGAGTGGAATCCGAAGACATGCATGAAACCTACAAATGAGGCCGGCACGGGGCTGTTACCCGTACCGGCCGCGCCAGGATCAGGGGAGCTTCGCACCCTTGTAGGTCTGCTCGAAACGGCGCAGCAGTTCGTCGCCACGCTTCTTGGCGCTGTCGAGCGCCACTTGCATGGTCTGCTGTCCGGCGAACGCCTTCTGGGTTTCCTCCATGAAGACTTCGCGGAACTGCACGTAGAAGCCGAGGCGGATGCCGCGGGTGTCCGGCGTGTGCGGCTGGTTCATCGATTCGATGCCGATTGCGGCCGTCGCATATTTGGGAGAGTCCGCCTCGCCGCTTTCGGCGATGACGTCCAGCACGTCGTTGGTGACCGGGACGTAACCCGTCGCGGCGGTGAAGAACATCTGCTGCTGAGGGTGGCGCAGGAAATCGAGGAAAGCCTTGGCGCCTTCGATTTCTGCCTTGTCATGCCCCTTCATGATATAGATCGACGCGCCGCCGACGAAAGTATTGTGGCGCTCATAACCCTGGTACATCGGCGCCATGCCGACGGTGATCTCGTATTTGCCTTCGAAAGCCTTCGCGGAAGCAGCATAGGAACCGGAGGAGCCTTCCATCATCGCGCATTCGCCGGTGTTGAAGGCAGCGGTATAATTGCCGGCCTTGGTATCGGCATTGAGCCTCACCAGACCTTCCTTGCGCCATTCGACCAGATTGGCGAGATGCTTGGCGGCGAAGGTGGTGTTGAAGACATATTCGCCGTCGAGGCCGTCATAGCCGTTGTGCTTGGAAGCGATCGGCAGGCCATGACGCGCCGAAAACTGCTCCAGCACGCGCCAGGTATCGCCATCGGTAACGAACGGGCAGGCATGGCCGGCGGCCTTCAGCTTGCGGGCCGCTTCGATGATCTCTTCCCAGGTCACCGGGGTCTTGCTGATGCCGGCTTTTTCCAGCTCGGTCTTGTTGGTGTAGAAGAGCAGCGTCGAGGAATTGTAGGGCTGTGAATAAAGCTTGCCGTTCGACGTTTCGTAATAGGAGCGGGCGCCGGCGATGTAGTTGTTCCAGTTGACATCGGGAAGCACGTCCTGCACCGGCACCACGGCGCCGGACAGCAGCAGATCGAGCGTGCCGGCATCGAAGAACTGGATCAGCACCGGGTGGTTCTTGGCGCGATAGGCGGCGATCGCCTTTTGCATGCCGACTTCGTAACTGCCCTGGCCGACGCAGGTGACGCGATGTTCGGATTGCGCGGCGTTGAAGGCATCGCACTGGGCCTTGATGGCCGTCTCGACATTGCCCGTATTGCCATACCAGAATTCGATATCGGCGGCATGTGCTGCACCCGCGCACGTCGCCAGGGCGGTCGCTGCCGCCAGAACGGAAATCTTCATAATTGCCCTCGCCTGTTTTGGGATTGGCCTTGCCGGCCCTGAACGTGGCCTTAATACACTTAAAGTGTAACAATAGGATGACGGCCGGAAACCCTTGCCCTCGAAGGAGGGCGCAGCTATGCAGGAATCGGAAGCGGGCAAGCAGTACGCGAAGCGGCAATTATTACACCTTTATGGTAATGCTTGTCGGTCTAGGGGGTATGACAATGAGCTATTCTCCGGAAGCGTCGATCGCCCCCCAATTTCTGCGCGCCAGCGAAGGCGGCGTCGTATCGCCGAACGAGCGCAACCTCTTGAAGCTGATCTGGCGCCACCCGGGCCTTTCCCGATCCGAAATCACCAGCCATACCGACCTCACGCAGCAATCGGTCTACCGGATCATCGACCAGCTGGCGGAACGCGGCGTCGTTGCCCTTGGTTCACCGAAGCCCGGCCTTGGCCGCGGCCAGCCGAGCCCGACACTGAGGCTTGACGGCCGCCATGCCTATTCCTGCGGTATCTCGATCAACACCGACATCATCGGCATCTGCCTGATGGACCTGGCAGGCAACATCCTCGGCGAAAGCAGCGTGACGCTGCGCGAACACACCATGGCCCGGTCGCTCGATCTCGTTCGCGAACAGATGGTTGAATTGCAGCGGCAGAACAGTCTGACATCGGAAAGCTTTTTCGGCATCGGCTTTGCCATTTCCGGCTACCATGTCGGCGGTACGCGCTACAACGCGCCGCTGCCCCTGCATGAATGGTCGCTGATCGAGCTCGGACCTCTCCTTTCCGACTTTTTCAGCAGGCCGGTCTGGGTCCACAACGGCGCCAATACCGGAGCAATCGCCGAATCGATGTTTGGCGTCGGGCGCTACATCAAGCACTTTGCCTATCTGAGCTTCAACTACGGATTCGGCGGCGGGCTGATCAGCGATGGCGAACTGCTGCTCGGCGGCAACGGCAACGCCGGGGAATTCTCCGGGATATTCGACATAGAGGAATCGAAACGCCGGCCGGCCCTGCAATATCTGATCGAACGGCTGAACCGCAACGGCGTCGACGTGCCCTCGATCAGCTATATGCGCAAACATTTCGACCCGGACTGGCCCGGCGTTGCCGAATGGGTGGAAGAGATCACACCCGCATACAATCGTCTCATCAACGCCATCCGGGCCGTTGTCGATCCACAGGCAATCGTGTTCGGCGGCCAGGTCCCGCCCGATCTTGCGCAGATGTTGATTGAGCGAACGCGCATTTATGATCGACCGCGTTACGGTGTACATCGCCCTAGCCCAAAACTCATTATTTCGGAGATAGGAACCGACGCCTCGGCCATGGGGGCCGCGATCACGCCATTCCACTCAACCTTCTATTGAGCTGAACTGACGCCTCGAAATCATAAGGTCCAACGAGAGGGCGATGGATTTTGACTCATGTCAACTCGCCCGCGATTCCAACAGGCATATTGGCATCCACCTCTTGATCAACTCTGGAGGTCTTAAGGGAATTTCAGAGCGGAGACCTTCAAACGGCTCACCGCCACGGTTGTACGAATTCCAATACGGAACCGGAAAGGATGCGCGGATGGTCAGGATCGTCGCTCAGGCAATACTGTCGGCAGCGGGTGTCATCGTTGCCTTCTTCGTCTCGGAAAATGACATCGGCTACCCCATCTATCAGATGATCGTCTCTCTCCTGCTGATTGTCGTGGCCGCACTCTTGGTCTGGTACGTGCCCAGGCTGATCCGCCGCAACAATACATGACGGTCGGGAAGAAAGAGCCATCATCGGCGTCGAACACCGGCAGCCTCTGAACGCGCGTGGCACGTCGCTTGCATCGGTTAGATGCCAGCTTGCGAGAGGATACGGCCGTGTATGCGAACATCAACCCTTCGATCGACATCCGATTGCTGCACACCACCTATCTCCTGCTCACCGAGAGGAACGTCTCGAAAGTGGCAGTCCTGCTCGGCCTCAGCCAGCCGAGCGTGAGCGCATCACTGAAGAAGGCACGCGAGATCTTCTCCGATCCGCTGCTGGTGCGCAGCGGCCAGAAACTTGTTCTCACCGAGCGCGGCGAGGAAATCGCCGCTTCGCTCGGCGCCATGCTGGAAAGCCTCAAGAACACCATCAACCGGACCAACCAATTTGATCCGGGCGCAGTCCAGAGCCGCATGCGCGTTGCTGCCGTGAATTGTTTCGGCGCCTTCCTCATTCCACCGCTCGCAAGCAGCATCCGGCAGAAGGCGCCCGGCATATCCGTCGACTTCTTCGCTCCCTCCGAAAAGGTGGATCTGATCGATGAGCTCGGATCGGGGCGAGTGGATCTCGTGATTGGCAACTGGCCGGCACCTCAGCAGAGCCTGAAGTCCACAACGCTTCTGCATTGCGACATCGCCTGCGTGGTACAGAAATCCAATCCGCTCGCCCGGCGCGGCAGGCTTTCCCTCGAAACCTATCTCGATGCCGATCACGTATCGCCGACACCGGGATCGAGCGCCTTCTACAGTCCGATCGACGGGCGGCTGTCCCAGCTTGGCCTGAAGCGCAGGATCGCCATGTCCGTTCCGGAATACGCCCTCATCCCGGCCATTCTCGCCGAAACCGACCTCGTTTTCACCACCGCCAGACCCTATGCCGAATATATTGTCGAGCATGCTCCGGCCAATCAGCTTCAGCTCGTCGAGGCGCCCCGCGAATTCGATCAGATGAACCTTTATCTGCTCTGGCATGAACGGGCCCATGCCAGCGGCGCCAATCAATGGCTCCGCAGCGTGGTGCGCTCCGTGGCCCGCCGCTTCGACCAGACCCTCCATGCCGTGCCGACCACATCCGAACTCCTAGCAGCCTCTTGAACCTCGGATATATAAGCCCCCGTCTATACCTAGTATTGACGAGCGAGACATTCACCCCGCGAGCAATTTTGCCCATGCTTGAGGCACGCATAATGCATGCTGAATAATTGAGCATAACGACCGGGAAATGCGAATGTTGATGCACACTCTGCTTTTGGACGGTGCGAACCGTGATCCGGACCACGCCTGTTTCCATTGGGTGGACAGGAGTAGGAGCCTGACCTATGCGGAGGCCGTCGGCGCCATGGAGCGCGCCGCGGGCGCCCTCCACGACCTCGGCGTCCGGCCGGGAGACCGGGTGACGATCTTTGCCCATAACGGCATGGACTATCTCGTCACCATGCTCGGCTGCTGGCGTCTTGGAGCGATCTGCGCCCTCGTAAACGTCAAGTTCGCTGGTGAACTTGCCTATTATTTCGCCGATCATGAGCCGACCGTTGTCGTCTACACCCATGACATGCAGGAGCCGGTCCGGACCGCGGCCGCCGGCATTGCGAGCATCCGGGCGCTGGTTTGCATGGACGGCCCGCAGGAAGGCGCCCATTCCCTGCCCGCCCTGATGGCCGCAGCGCTTCCCGTGCCCGCCGACCCCGGCAATGAGGATGCGATTGCCCATCTCTCCTATACCTCCGGCACGACCGGCAGACCGAAGGGCGCCTGCCTCAAGCACGAACCGACGGTCAGGGCGACGCGCTGCATCGCAGAACGCCTGCAGATCACCGCCGACGACGTCTCCTTCGGTCCGAGCGCGCTGTCGAGCTCCTATCAGCTCGTTGGCAATCTGTTGCCGCAGCTCTCCCGCGGCGCCGCCATCAACGTCATGGGCAAGTGGACGCCGTCGACGGGCTTCGATGCACTGGAAGCGCGCGGCGCGACCATGCTGATCGCCAATCCGCCGATCCTCACCGATGTCTTCAACGAGGCCGCCGCCCGCGGCCATGCACCGTCGAAGCTGCGCATGAGCATGTCGGGCGGCGGGCCTGTTCCACCCCTCCTCAAGGCCGGCTGGCACGAAAAGCTCAAGCTGCCGCTGGTTGAAAGTTACGGACAGTCCGAACTCGGCGGCTTCGTCGCCCTCGGTTTTCCGAAGCTCGACAGGAAAGACATCGAGACGCGCCGCGCCGGCATGCCCCTTCCCGACAAGGAAGTCCGCATTCTCAATGCCGACGGCACCGAAGTGCCGAACGGGGCGGTGGGCGAGATCGCACTGCGCGGCGGCTTCATGTGGGGCTACTGGGGCAAGCCGGAAAAGACGGCGGAGACGCTGAGAGACGGCTGGCTCTGGACCGGTGATATCGGCTCGATGGACCGCCAGGGTTTCGTGACCATGCTGGGGCGCCGCTCCGAACTCCTGCATGTCGACGGCAAGACCTGGTATCCGCGCGACGTGGAGGAGGCGCTTTCGACGGTGCCCGGTGTCGAACAGGCCGCCGTCGTCGGCGTGCCCGATGCGGCGATCGCAACCCGTCCGGTCGCCTTCGTGCAGGCCACCCTGCCGCTGGATGGCGAGGAGATCAAAGCGAAGATCGCCGACGCTCTGCCCTACGACCTCTCCGTCATGACCGTGGTCTCGCTTGCCGAGCTTCCCATGACCCCCACCGGCAAGATCGCCAAGGCTGAACTCGCCGCGCGCGCCGCGGCGGTTTGAAACGAAATCGAGGACATATCCATGAAGCTGAAGTCGCATTGGTGGTGGGATCATACGACCAGGGATTTTTTCGAATTCGACATGGAGAAATTCGTCGCCATCCTGCCCGTCGCCGCCGTCGAGCAGCATGGTCCGCACCTGCCGGTGCGCGTGGATGCGGCGATCAATGCCGGCACGATCGCAAGGACCGTGGAACTGATGGAAGACGACCTGCCGGCGCTGGTGCTGCCGATGATGCCGGTCGGCAAGTCGGTCGAGCATACGGCCTATCCGGGCACGCTGACCTTCAACTACGATACGCTCGCCAAAATGTGGTTCGAGCTCGGCGAGAGCGTCAACCGGGCCGGCTGCCGCAAGATCATCTTCGTCAATTCGCATGGCGGCCAGCCACAGGTCATGGAGATCGTCTGCCGAGAATTGCGGGTGAAGCTCGGCATGTTCGCCGTCAGCGCCTGGGCAAGCGCCGGTGCCGATTTCTCCGACCTCTACAGCGAACACGAGCTGAAACACGGTATTCACGGCGGCGAGGCGGAAACCAGCGTCATGCTGCATCTCCATCCCGAACTGATCGACATGCAGTTCGCCGATGATTTTGTGCCCGTATCCGTCGAACTGGAAAAGGCGGGCGGTCTGCTGATGCCGGAGGGGCGGATCGGTTATGGATGGCAGACCCAGGACATCCAGCCGTCCGGCGCCTGCGGCAACGCAGCAGCCGCCGATGCCGAACGCGGCCGCGAGCATGTGGAGCGCAGCGCCCGCAATCTCCTGAAGCTGATCAGGGAAGTTCTCGAATTCCCACTCGACCGCATCACCTACAAGACGATGTACAGGGGCTGACGACGTGATGCACCACCGGACGCCTCATGACGTGATCGGGCCTGAAAGGGCCGAACTCGTGCTGCGCGACGGTATCGTGCTTGTCGCGGATATCTACCGACCTGCGAACCAAGGCCTCTATCCCGTGCTCCTGATGCGCCAGCCCTATGGGCGCGCCATCGCCTCGACGGTCGTGCTGGCGCATCCGTGCTGGTATGCGTCGCATGGTTATATCGTCGTCATTCAGGATGTCCGCGGTTGCGGCGATTCCGGCGGGGATTTCGAAGCCTTCGTCAACGAAATGGAAGATGGCGCGCAGTCCCTCGATTGGGCGGCATCTCTTCCGGGCTGCAGCGGCAAGCTCGGCCTTTACGGCTTCAGCTACCAGGCCATGACGCAATATCTTGCGCTTGCCGGCAAGGGCCGCCGGCCCGATGCGATCGCCCCGGCAATGGCATCCTGGATGCCGCGCGACGACTGGGCCTACGAGGGCAGTGCGTTCCGGCTCGGATTGAATGTGAGTTGGGCGGCGCAGATGGCCAAGCTCAAGGCAGCCCGCAACGACGATGGCGAGACCTATTCCACGATCGACGGCGCGGCAGACGACCTTGCGCTCCGCGATCTGCTGATCGCCCGGCCTGACCTTTCGCATCTCGGGAAATGGATCGAGGACGACGAAACATACTGGAGCAAGATTTCTCCGGGCGTCCTCCTCAGGGATAACCCGCTCGACATCCCCGCTTTCCATACGGGCGGCTGGGCCGATTTCTTTCTGGAAGGCACCTGGGCGGCGGATGCCGCTTTCCGCCGGAAGAACCCTCAAACCTCTCATCTCGTCATCGGGCCATGGACGCATGCGCCCTGGAACAGGATGAGCGGCGGCACCGACATGGGACCGGACGCCGAGTTCCCGGTCGACCGCGCCCAGATCGCATTCTTCGATTTCTACCTGAAGGGCAAGGGAGATCGTCCCGCAGCGGTTCGGCTGTTCGACATGGGGCTTCGAGGCTGGCGGACGCTTTCCTCGCTTCCACCCACGGCGGATACGGCCTTCTTCCTGTCGTCGTCAGGGCTTGCCGCCGCGATGATCAGCGACGGTCGCCTCGATACCGGGCCGTCGTCGCCGGCCGGCGACACCTTCGTCCACGATCCCTTCCGCCCGACGCCGCTTGTCGGAGGCCATCTCGGCACACCGGCCGGCTTTGCCGACCGCAGCGCCTTCGACAACCGCGCCGATGTGGCGGTCTACACGACCCTTCCGTTCGACGCCGCGACGACCTTCATCGGCAAGGCTGCGGCCGAGATCGAGATAGCCTCCCGATCCCTGGGCTGCGATGTCTGCGCGACGCTGTCGCTGGTCGGCCCTGATGGCGCAGCGAAAGTCGTCTCCACCGGTTATGCCCGGATCGACGATGCCCATCGTGCTCTCGCGCGCATTTCCCTGCGATCCATCTGCCTGTCGGTTCCGGTCGGGTTCAGGCTGCGGCTGTCCTTGCAGGGCGCGGCGGCGCCAGCCTTCGAAATCCACCCCGGCAACGGCGCTTTTGCCCCGGCGCCAGCCATCGCATGCAGGCCCATTCCGATTTCCATTCACCACGGCGGGGCTGCAGGCTCCCGCCTCATCATGCCCAGGGTGTCCGATGACGTCGCATAAGCACTATCTCACACTCGACAATGTCACTGCGACCTACGGCGAATCCGTCGCGGTCAACGGCCTGACGATCGAGGTCGCCAGGGGAGAGCTGCTCTCGCTGCTCGGCCCCTCGGGCTGCGGCAAGACGACGACGCTCAGGATGATCGCCGGCTTCATCCAGCCGTCGGGCGGACGCATCATCCTCGGCGGCGAGGATATCAGCCGCCGCCCCGTGCATACCCGCAATATCGGCGTGGTCTTCCAGTCCTATGCGCTCTTTCCGCACCTCACGGCGCTCGACAATGTCGGCTTCGGATTGCGCATGCGCCATGTCGGCAAGGCGGAATGCCGCGAGAAGGCCGCCGCCGCTCTCGAAACGGTCGGCCTCGGCGCCTATCAGGATCGCTATCCCGGCCAGCTTTCGGGCGGCCAGCAGCAGCGCGTGGCGCTTGCCCGCGCCCTAGTGATCGAGCCGGACGTTCTGCTTCTCGACGAGCCGCTTTCCAACCTCGACGCCCACCTGCGCGCCGATATGCGCAGCGAAATCCGCTCCCTTCAGCAGCGCCTCGGCATCACCACGGTCTTCGTCACCCACGACCAGCAGGAGGCGCTCGCCATGTCCGACCGCGTGGCGGTGATGAGCAAGGGGCTGCTGATGGAAATCGGATCGCCGGTCGGCCTCTGCGACCGGCCGAAATCCGCTTTCACCGCTTCTTTCCTCGGCGCCCGCACGGTGATCGAAGGACGAACGGAAAACGGCCGGTTCCACGCGCCGGGGCTCGCCTGCGACGGTGCACCGGAGGGTGCCACCAGGCTCGTGCTGCGCGCCTCGCGTCTCAGGATTTCCAGCGAGCCCGGACCGCTCAATGTCTCCGGCACGCTCGTCAATTCGGCTTTCTTAGGCGACACCTACGAAGCCGACATTCAATCCGCATGCGGCACGATCCGGCTGATCGTGTCGTCGGATATGCCGCCTCCGCCCATCGGCACGTCGTGCAACATCCAAACCCAGCCAGGTGGCGCCACATTCATCTAAACGAACAAGGGGAACTTCAGATGACTCTCTCGCGTCGTGCATTCAACAAGCTCGCTCTCGGTGCCGGTCTTGCCGCACCGTTCCACATCATCCGACCCGCAGCAGCGCAGGAACCCAAGAAAGGCGACGAACTGGTCGTCGGCATCTGGGGCGGCGCCCAGGAGAAAATCGTCAAGGAACATGTCGAAAAGCCGCTGGTCGAGAAATACGGCTGCAAGGTGAGCTACGTTCTCGGAGGCACCGGCGATCGCCGCGCCCGCGCCTATGCCGAGCGCGGCCGCCCGAGCTTCGATGTCATCTACCTCAATATCTACGAAAGCCGCCAGGCCGTGAAGGACGGCGTAACCCAGGCCCCGACTCCTGCCGTCAAGAACTTCGAGGCGCTTTACCCGAGCGCGCGCAAGGGCGGCTACGGCGTCGCCTTCAATCCCTGCACCATCGTTTACGACAAGCGCAAGGCCTCGAAGCCGATCACGTCCTGGAAGGACATGTGGAACCCTGAATGGAAGGGCCGCATCGCCTGGCCGGACGGGCTCGGCGCCGAAGGCATTTCGGCCCTGATGATGACGGCCCGCGCCTGGGGCGGCACCGAGAAGGACTTCGACCTGGTGGTTGACAAGGTCAAGGAACTCAAGCCCTTTGCCGCCATCCAGGCGAGCCAGGCACAGCTCTTTGAAATGTTCGACCAGGGACTTTGCGATCTGTCGGTGGAATTCGGCAGCTTCACCCGCTCCTATGTAGAGAGCCGCAACCCGAATATTGAAATCGCATCTCCGATTGAGGGACAGGCTCTCGCGATGAACGTCGCCTGCATTACCGAGGGCACCAAGAACCAGAAACTCGCCGAGGAGTGGATCAACCTCCACCTTTCGGAGCCCTGCATGCTGGCCTATGCACGCGAGATCTACTATTCGCCGACCGTCAACAACGTCACCGTGCCGGACGATCTTAAACCGAAGCTCATTCTCGGCGATGAGCAGGTGAGCAAGCTTGTCGACTTCGACTGGGACGTCATCAACGCCAGCCGCGCGAAATGGCAGGCGCGCTACGACCGGGAGATCGCCGGATGAACCGATGGATAGGACCGGCGCTTGCTGCGCCGGTCACCCTGTGGCTGCTGCTTTCCTTCGCAGCACCGATGTTCGTGGTACTCGTGCTATCCCTGCACGAGTATCCGGACCCGTTCGGCCCCATATTCATGGCGCCGTCGCTTGCGCAATACAGCGATGTCGTCTCCGACGGCTTCTATTACGGCGTCGTCTCCGAAACCGTGCTTCTCGGCATCGGCGTGACCGTGCTGACCGCGCTGCTCGGTTATCCGCTCGCTCACTGGCTGGCGCGCATGCCGGTCAAATATCGCGCCCTCGCATTCTCGGTCATCCTCATACCGTTATTGACCAACGTCGTCGTGCGATCGCTCGGCATCATCCTGTTGCTCGCTCCCGAAGGCCTGATCAACACCGTGACCGGGCTCATCGGCATTCCGCCCGCAAGGAACATGCTGTTCACCCATGGCGCCGTCGCCGTCGCGCTGGCGCAGGTCTTCCTGCCGTTCATGGTTCTGGCACTTTACGACAACCTGCAGAACACGTCGCCCCGCGTCCATGAGGCGGCCGAAAGCCTCGGCGCATCCCCGGCCGTGCGGTTCCTCACCGTCGACCTGCCGCTTTCGTTGCCGGGGCTGCGCTCAGGCGCGATCATCGTCTTCCTGATGGCGTCGACGGCCTATGTGTCCGCGACCCTGCTCGGCGGCAAGAAGGTCTGGACGACGGGCATGCTCGTGCTCCAGGAGGCGATCAAGAATCTCAACGCTCCGCTTGCTTCGGCGCTGGCCGTCATCATGACCATCACGAGCCTGGCTTTCGCGGCTCTGTGCACCGTTGCGCTCAACCGCCTGATGCCCTGGCTGAAGGCCAGGCCCAGCCGGCCTCTGAGCATTCCGCGCGGGCTCGTGCCGGTGATCGACATCCTCGGGCCGATCGTCTCGAAGCTTCTGCTGGTCGCGGCACTTCTGCTTCTCCTGCTGCCGCTCGTGCTCGTCTGCATCCAGAGCTTCAACGACGTGCCGCAGGCGACAGCCGCCGGCTTCCGGGGCTTCACGCTCAAATGGTACGAGCAAGTTTTCTTCGCCGGCACCTATGCGGATGCGTTCTGGGTATCGGTGAAGCTTGCGGTCACCTCCATGCTGGTGGCGATCGCCCTTGCCTTGCCGGCCTCATTCGCCCTGGCACGGTTTCCCTTCAAGGGCCGGTCCGTCCTGCTCGCCTTCTGGCTCCTGCCGCTCTCACTACCGCATGTGGCGATCGGCGTCGGCATGCTGCGGCTTCTCCAGCTTTATCTGATGATACCGCCCTTCCTCGGCTTGGTCGCCATTCATGTCATTGTCATCCTGCCCTTCGCCATCACGCTGCTGACCACCTCAGTCATGGGCCTCGACCGCGCTCAGGAAGAAGCAGCCTCAAGCCTCGGAGCAAACCCGATCCGGCGTTTCGTGCTGGTCATCATGCCGGGTCTTGCGCCGGGCTTGTTCGCGGCCGGAATCGTCGGCTTCCTCCTCAGTTTCGGCGAGGTCACGGTGACGAGTTTCCTGACCACGGCCCGCCTGACGACCCTACCGGTCCGTATCTACGCGGAATCGACCTTCAGCCTGGAACCGACCGCGCACGCGATTTCCGCCGTGCTGATCCTCTTCACGGTCATTGCCCTGACGTTGGTGGGCAGAGTGGTGCGCCTGGATCGCCTCTATGCGCGGTGAGAGAAGATCCAGGCCGACGCTCCACCGACGGACAAAGGCGAGTGTCGAATACGATGCCATCCGAGAAAAGGGCTTGTAAAAACACCAGTCGCGAGACAAGATTGATCCGTAATCTCTCTTATTGAGATTTTACATCGGTATGCTTGGCCGATGGAGGAGAACAAGCGGAGGAGGAACAATCAATGAAGAAGCTGATGCTCTCAGCCGTCTTTACGGCCGGGCTGATCCTTTCTGGCCATGCCTCGGCGCAAACCGTCGGCATTGCCACGTCGAACCCCGGTTCGATCTTCCACAATATCGGCACGGCTGTCGCAAAAGCCGCCAACGATGCCGGCCTCAACACGACGATCCAACCGGCAACGAGCCCCAACCAATATATGCCTCTCGTCAATCAGAACGACGTCGAATTCGGCGTCGGTAACCTTGAGGAATTCAACAACGCCCTGAAGGGCGAAGCTTGGTTCCAGGGCAGCGTCAACGAGAACCTGCGGGTCGTCGGCCTGATCATGCCGATCAGGGAAGCGATCTTCGTCAAGGCAAGCAGCGACATAAAAACGACCGCCGATCTCAAGGGTAAGCCGATGGTGGACGGCTATACGGCGCAACAAACCATCCTGCCGCAGCTCGATGCCATCTATGCCACTGTCGGCCTGTCGCGAAAGGATATGCAACCGGTGCAAGTGCCCAGCGTCGTCGCGGGCGCAGATGCCTTCATCGCCGGCCAGAGTGTCGGTTTTATCTTCGCGCATGGTGCCGGAAAGGTGCGCGAAGCGGACGCGGCCGTTGGCGGCATCCGGGCACTGACCATTCCGGATACGGAGGAAGCAAAGGCCGCGATCCGACAACACTGGAAGTCCGGATATGTCGTCAAGATGGAACCCGGTCCTGCCAACCCCGGCGTCCTGGAACCCGGCACTTTCATTGCCTATCCGCAGCTCGTGTTCACCAATGCAGCCGTCAGCGAGGACATTGTCTACAAGATGACAAAAGTCCTCTACGATAGCAAAGCTTCCATGCAAGCGGCCTTCCCGCCATTTGCCGAATTTGACCCGAAAGCGATGGTCGGTGAGACGGCTCCGGGTGAGTACCACCCCGGCGCTATCAAGTTCTACAAGGAAGCTGATCTCTGGAAGGGTTGATGCGTGATGGCCGTCGAACGCATGAGGGAGCCCGCTTTTGGCGTTCCCGCAGGTCTCTGGAAGCCGGTCGCTGCGGTGCTTGCCGCGGCCATCACGTTGAGTGCCATGCTCTGGTCATTGGACGTGCCGCGAATGCTGGGGGTATCCTATTATCCCCAGCAGTTCCTGGCCGTCGTGCTTGCCCTCACTCTGCCACTTACCTTCATGATCTATACGCCTGGCCGCGACAAGCGCTCCGGCGCGATGCCGTGGTATGACGCGATCGGTGCCGTCCTCAGCGCCGCGGCTTCCGCCTATATCGCCTGGAATTATCCAGCCGTTGTAAACCAGATATTCATGCGTCCGATCGAGGCATGGCTGCCGGGGATCATCCTGCTCTTACTTCTGCTGGAAGGCCTTCGCCGCTCGACCGGCTGGATGCTTGTGATCATCATCGTCGCGTTCCTGCTCTACGCCATGTTTGGCAATTTCGTTCCCGGCCGTCTCGCCGGCCGGCCACAGGACTGGCAAAAGCTCGCCGGCTACATGGCCTATGACGTCAACGGCATCTTCGGCCTGTCGATATCGGTCGGCGCCACGATCGTCGTGGCATTCATTTTCTTTGGAGCTTTGCTCGGCGCAACCGGGGGCGCAAGGTTCTTCACCGATGCCGCACTTTTTTCCATGGGTCGATATCGCGGCGGCTCGATGAAGATCGCGGTTGCCGCCTCCGCCCTGTTCGGATCGATTTCCGGCTCTGCGGTCGCCAACGTGGTCGCGACCGGCGTCGTTACCATCCCGATGATCAAGCGGGATAAATATCCCGCCCACAAGGCCGGCGCGATCGAGGCCGTCGCCTCGACCGGCGGACAGTTAATGCCCCCCGTAATGGGCGCCGCGGCCTTCCTGATGGCAGAGTTCCTGCAGGTATCTTATGCCGACGTAGCACTGGCGGCACTCATACCCGCCTTGCTTTATTATGGCGCCTTGTTCATTCAGGCCGACCTCGACGCTGCCAAGCTCGGCATCACGAGTGCACCGGAGGAGGATATCCCAAACGGCCGGACGATCCTCGGCGGACTGCATTTCCTGATCGCCTTCGCGTTGCTGATCTACGCTCTCTTTTGGATGAACTGGCAGCCGGAAAAGGCTGCCTTTCTTGCCTGCGGCTCGGTGGTGGTGACGGGAGCGATCTTCGGTTACGACCGTGTACGAGCATCGGTCCGAGCGTTGTCTGCGACGATCATCGAGGCCGGCGAGGCGGTCGTCGAGATTATCGTCATCTCAGCCGCGGCTGGTATCGTCATCGGCGTGATGAATATGACAGGCCTCAGCTTCAATCTCACTTATGCTCTGGTTCAACTCGGTGGCGGCAGCGCGATCGTGCTGCTCGTCATGTCGGCGATTGTCTGCATCATCCTTGGCATGGGTCTGCCGACGCTCGCCGTTTATGTGCTCCTCGCCTCCCTGGTAGCGCCGGCCCTCGTCGAAGTCGGGCTGCCTCCAATGGCGGCTCATCTCTTCGTGCTCTATTTCGGCATGATGTCGATGATCACGCCGCCGATCGCGCTTGCTGCCTTCGCGGCCGCAAGCATTGCAAAGGCCGATCCGATCAAGACCGGCATCGCGTCCTGCAAGTTCGGCTGGATCGCTTTCGTCATTCCTTTCATGTTCGCGTATTCGCCGAGCCTGCTCATGATCGGCGATACAACCTCGGTTATCTGGGCCCTGGTCACTGCGGCCTTCGGCGTCTGGCTGGTTTCCTCCGCGCTCGCCGGTTATTTCACGGCCCGCCTCTCGATCATCATGCGCATCGTCTTTGCTATTGCCGGAGTTCTGGCACTCATTCCCGCCGACGCCTTTACAGGCGCCGTCTATACCGATGCGGCGGGACTTGTCGCTGGGATCGCCGCCATGGCATATGCCTACGTCGGTGGCAAAAAACTCATGGAACAGGCAGCATCTTGACGGAAAAATCGGTCAACAGTCTCGAACGCCTGCAGGCTGTGCTGGGGCTTTTCTCCGAAGACAGACTGGAATGGACGCCGGAAGAAATGATGGAGGTCCTGGGTTACGCCCGCCCCACGCTCTACCGTTATCTGAAGATCCTGAAGGCGGCGGGGCTTTTGACCTCCATGCCGAATACTGGCTTTACGCTGGGACCGAAAATCGTCGAGCTGGACTATCTTCTGAGAAAGTCGGACACCCTCATCCTCTCTGGCGCTCAACACCTCCAGAATCTCACTCAACGATACAACTGCACCGCCCTTCTCTTGCGCTGGTATGGCGATAAGATCCTCTGCGTCGACTCCCGCAGCTCCGTCAAGAACCCTATCAGCAGCTACCCGCGTGGCCGCCCGATGCCGCTGACTAAGGGCGCGATTGCCCGCTCGATTATTTCGTTCCTGCCTCGCCGGCGCCTTCTGCAGATCGTCGAGCGCAATTTCGACGATATGAAGTCCATTGGTCTCGGCAGCACCATCGAAGAAGTATACGAGAGCCTGAAACGCGTGAAGAAGGCGGGCTTTGCTGTCGCCTATGGCGAGGTCACGCCAGGTGTGGTTGGCATCGCCGCACCGGTCTTCGATGTCGGTCGCAGCCCCATTGCCAGCGTTTGCGTCACCATTTCCGGCAGCCTTGTCGATGGCTCGACCATCGATGAGATCGGCCGAAACGTCAGATCCGTGGGAAAGGACATAAGCCAGATGCTGGCATCGCATCGCCACAGCAATGAAAATCATAATCTCATATAGAGAGACTTTGCATTGACTTGATTGCTTCAGCCTCGCATCTTCGGAAGCGGGAGGACAAAGCGAGATGCAGGAAAGACAAGCGCAGGTAATTATTGTCGGCGGTGGTCCGGTTGGAACGGGACTTGCGATCGAATTGGGCCAGCGAGGAGTTCACACAATCATCGTCGAGCGTTATCCCTCACCGCAGCAAGTGCCCAAGGGACAAAACCTCACCCAGCGGACAATGGAGCATTTCTACTTCTGGGGCGCAGAACAACCGCTGAGAGCGGCCCGGACGGTGCCGAAGGAATACGGTATCGGTGGGCTGACTGCATATGGCACGCTCCTCGGCGACTATCACTATGACTGGCTGCAGCGCGAACTCGTGCGGCCCTATTACTTCACCGACAATGAGCGGCTGCCGCAATACCGGACCGAGGAGGTGCTGCGCGAGCGCGTGAAAGCATTACGTGACGTTGAGTGTTTCTACGGATGGAACGCTGAGGATATAGCGGAAGATCCGGAAGGTGCTTCGGTTGCTATGGCTCGGCGCGATGGAGCCGAGCGCTGCGTGCTCCATGCCGATTACGTCGTCGGCTGCGACGGCAGCCGCTCGATGGTGCGGGAAAAAGCCGGCATTACCCAGACACTCTCGGACCATGATCGGCTGATGGTTCTCCTGGTCTTTCGCTCCACCGGCCTTCATGAACTGTTAAAACGATTCCCCGGCAAATCCTTCTACAATGTGCTTCATCCGGAATTGAAGGGCTATTGGCAGTTCTTTGGCCGCGTCGATCTCGGCAATAGCTGGTTCTTCCACGCGCCGGTCCCGGCGGGCACGACGAAGGACAATTTCGATTTCGCCTCCTATCTGCACAGGGCGGCCGGCGCAGAATTCGACATCGCCTTTGATTACATAGGCTTCTGGGACCTGCGTTTCGCCAACGCCGACAGCTATGGTCGCGGACGGGTTTATATTGCCGGCGATGCCGCTCACAGCCATCCTCCCTATGGCGGTTACGGCATCAACACCGGCTTCGAAGATGCCCGCAATCTCGGCTGGAAGCTTGCAGCGGTTCTTCAGGGCTGGGGCGGCCCGGACCTCCTCGAAAGCTATGACGAAGAGCGTCGGCCGGTCTTTGCCTCTACTGCCGGCGACTTTATCGAGAAGGCGATCCACAGCGACCGGGACTTCCTGGAGAAATATGATCCGGCGCGCGACAAGGCCGCCTTCGAAGCGGAATGGGCGGCACGAGGGTCAGGAGCGAGAGCGGAGGTAAATGCCTTCGAGCCGAACTACTGCGGCTCGCCGGTTATCTTCGGTCCCCCTGGTGGAAAGACTGGCGCCATCGGCGGGCATGAATTCACCGCCCGTCCCGGCCACCATCTTTCGCCACAAATACTGTCGGACGGGCGCAATGTCTTTGAAGTTCTTGGGTCGGGGTTCACGCTGCTTGCTTTCGATGGAGACGCCAAGAGCATGGCGGCCTTCTCGAAAGCCGCGGAAATGCTGTATCTGCCGCTCGAAATCATCTCTGACAACCGGGCTGATGGGCGAGAGAAATATGATGCTCGCTACATTCTTGTGCGGCCCGACCAATTTGTCGCGTGGTCTTCCAACGACACACCTCGTTTACCGGAGGCTATCCTGCGAAAGGCAGTTGGACGGCAGTGAAGGCCCGAAATGAGCGCTCAAGAATTGGATTGGAGGCCGGCCCGGAAAGTGTGAACGCTCTGTAGCTGCGTCGCACCTATATCCCGAGCCGGAATTGTGCCAAGAAGCGGAAGCTGCACCGGCAAAACCTTTTACGCGACGGGATCATGAAAAAGATCGGCTTCCTATCGTTCGGGCATTGGTCGCCCTCGCCCCAATCGCAGACGCGGTCGGCATCCGACGCGCTTCTGCAGTCCATAGACCTCGCCGTCGCGGCCGAGGACCTGGGTGCTGACGGGGCATATTTCCGTGTACATCATTTCGCCCGCCAGCTCGGCTCGCCATTCCCGCTGCTGGCGGCAATCGGCGCGAAGACCAGCCGCATCGAGATCGGCACGGCAGTCATCGATATGCGTTACGAGAACCCGCTATACATGGCCGAGGACTCAGGCGCGGCCGACATCATCGCCGGTGGGCGCCTCCAGCTTGGCATCAGCCGTGGATCGCCTGAGCAGGTGATCGACGGATGGCGCTATTTCGGTTACGTCCCGCCCGAGGGCCAGACCGATGCCGACATGGCCCGCCGCCATGCAGAGGTTTTGCTCGAAGTGCTGCGAGGCGAAGGTTTTGCTCAACCCAACCCGCGGCCGATGTTTCCCAATCCTCCCGGCCTCCTGCGCATCGAGCCGCATTCGGAAGGTCTGCGGGATCGCATCTGGTGGGGAGCGAGTTCGAATGCCACCGCCGCCTGGGCGGCCAAGCTTGGCATGAACCTGCAGAGTTCCACACTCAAGGATGACGAGAGCGGACTTCCATTCCACGTTCAGCAGGCCGACCAGATTCGAGCCTTCCGCGAGGCATGGAAGGCCGCTGGTCACGCGCGCGAGCCGCGGGTATCGGTCAGCCGCAGCATCTTTGCGCTGGTCGATGACCGCGACCGTGCCTACTTCGGGTATGGAAACGATAACGACGACAAGATCGGCTTCATCGACGAAAAGACCCGGGCGATCTTCGGCCGCAGTTACGCCGCCGAGCCGGATGTCCTTATCGAGCAACTGGCGAAGGATGAGGCGATCGCGGAGGCTGACACGCTGCTTCTGACTGTCCCCAACCAGCTCGGCGTCGACTACAACGCGCATGTCATAGAAGCCATCCTGACCCACGTTGCCCCGGCTCTTGGCTGGCGCTAAGGTTCGCTCCGTCGGAACGGCAGTTACAAAGCGTTGGTTCTGCTGGTTGCGATCAGCCGCGCATAGGAAATGGCAGACAGCATGTTGACGTGGTTCGCTTTTCCGGTGCCGGCGATATCGAATGCCGTGCCGTGATCCACCGAAACACGGTCGATCGGCAGGCCGAGCGAGACGTTGACGGCGCTGTCGAACGCCACAAGCTTGATCGGGATGTGACCCTGGTCGTGATATTGCGCCACGACGAGATCGAAGGCGCCGTTATACGCCCGGGCGAAGACCGTATCCGCCGAAATCGGCCCGACCACATCAATGCCCTTTGCGCAGGCTTGTTGGACGGCGGGCGCCAGGAATTCCGTATCCTCGGTGCCGAAAAGGCCGTTCTCGCCGCAGTGTGGATTGAGACCGGCCACCGCAATACGCGCCTTTCTGCCGATCCGCAGGAAGTGCTGATGTCCCGCCTCGATCGTCGCCAGCACCCGCTCCGTCTTCGCCCGCTCGATCGCGCCGCGCAGCGAGACATGAGTGGAGACATGAATCGTGTTGAGCCGTTCGGAGGCGAGCAGCATGAACGAGCTTTTCGAACCGGTCAGATGTGCCAGCAGGCCTGTATGGCCGTCGTAATGATGGCCGGCGAGGTTCATCGCTTCCTTGTTGATCGGTGCGGTGACGATACAATCCACGTCCCCCGCAAGCGCAAGCTCCACTGCCCGACGGATATAGCGCACCGAGGCATCACCTGCGACAAGGCTTACCTTGCCAATATCGGGCATCACACCATCGATCTCCACCTCATCGACCGCGATCGCACCTGCCCTGGGTGTAGTGGAAAAAGCAAGCGAGGTGCCGCAGGACTTGTTGGCGCGCTCCAATGCTTCGATATTGCCAACCACCGTGAAGTTCGCGCGTTCAACCTCCGGCAAAGCCGTCAGCGCCTTGACGATGACCTCAGGCCCCACGCCCGCCGGATCGCCCAGCGTGATCGCGATACGCGTGTCCTTGCTCATGATCGGATGCCCTTCTCCTAAAGCCCGTCTTAATATGCAGCTTCGTAGATCGCCAGAATATCAGCGCGAGACATGTCGCGCGGATTGTTGTCGAGAAGACGGCGGATAGAAAAGGCATCATCGGCCATGATACCGAGATCCGTATCCGGCACGCCGATTTTGGAGAGCCTCATCTCGATATCAAGCGAGGCGCAGAAGGCATGCGCTGCCTCAAAGACTGAACCGATGGTGTTCGAGTGCCTGAGGCCAAGCGCCTCGAGGATCATTGCCGTCTTTTCCGGCACGGCCGGCGTGTTGAATGCGAGTACATGCGGAAAGATCAGCGCATTGGCCGCACCGTGCGCCATATGCCAGCGCGTACCGAGCGGATAAGCAAGCGCATGGCCCGCCGCCGTGTTGACCGGGCCGAGGCAGAAGCCCCCATAGAGGGAGGCGAGCGACAGCCCGGCGCGCGCTTCCGCGTCATTGCCCTCGGTGACGGCCCGAGCCAGATAACGCCCGACGAGCCGTACGCCCTCGATTGCATAAAGATCGATCGCCGGATGGGATTTCCGGTTGGTGAAGGCCTCGACGCAATGGGCCATGGCATCAATGCCGGTCGCGGCGGTAACCTTGGGCGGCACGGTAAAGGTGAGTGCCGGATCGATGACCGCGATATCGGCAAGCATATGGATGCTTTCGACTGCGAGCTTGCTTTGGGTAGCCGGATCGGTGACCAGTGCGCGGATACCGGCTTCGCTCCCCGTACCCGAGGTCGTCGGCACTTGCGCAAGTGCGGCGCGGCGCGGCATGGCGACCTTGCCGGCGCCAACCACATCGGCAAGCGCCTGACTGGAGCCGGAGAGAACAGTTGCAAGCTTGGCAAGGTCCATGGCGCTTCCCCCGCCGAAGCCAACGATGAGTTCGGCATTTGCCTGATCGGCTGCTGCCAATACGCGCGCCAGGTCCTCGATATCCGGTTCGGCACGCACCTCGCCGAACACCGTAACCTCACCTGCAAGACCGAGCACATTCGTTCGCGACGCGTTGAACGCATCCGAGATGACCAGAATACGGCGATATTTCCGCCGGGCGGCCCAGACGCCAAGGCGTTCCGCCGTCCCCACACCGAATTCGATCACCGGCGGCCGGATCATGGAGATCGGCATGCTCAGAGTGTTCATCCGCTTCACCTCTTCCCATGCGGGCGGAGCGCCTCGCGCCTATAGATGTAAAGTTGTTATATCCATTGAGCAAACTTGGCAAGCGACGAGTAGGCTTTTCCCACTTTACCGGCGTCCTCAGCAGACTTTTAATAAGCAATATGAACTTGAAAGACCGAACACCCCGCCCTGAACCGGGCGAGAAGGCCACACTCCAGGACCTGCGGCGCCAATGCTCTGAATTGTCAAGTCTCCAAAAAAGACCTGTCCAGCCGCACATATTTGATGGCCCGTCGGAAGTAGGTGTAGGCGACATGCAGGGTCCCATCCGTCTCTTCGACGATTGACGGGTAGGAAAACTCCCGATTCAGCATGTCGGTCGAATTATTGCTGAGACAGTAACCGTCGCCCGTGTCGAGGTCGAAGCGTGTCGGAAATGTCGCGCCGCCATCACGCGAGATCGCAAGGCTGAGCGGCGCACGTGGCACGCCCCAGACAGCACCGCCCGGACGGGACACAGCTTCAACCCCTGCCGCCGCTCCACTACTCTCGGAACCTTCGATTTCATCGTAAAGCGAATGCCTGCGGGCATCCGACATAATCGCATCGGAGTGATTGTAAACCATTGCAATCCCACCATCTTTCAGGCGCGTTGCCTGAATGGACGAATTGTTGTTGGGAAGCTCGGTTGCCTCCGACGCACTCCAGGTCAGACCGCCATCGCCGGAGCGGCTGCGCAGAATCTTTGTCGCAAAACGGTTGCGATAAAAGGCCACCATCTCCCCGCCCTGAAGCGGTACGATGTTCATATGCACGGCGCCGATACTGTCCGGCACCTCGACCATCTGCCAGCTTTTGCCGGCATCCTGGGAGACCAGCACGGCGGCCCGATCCATATCGCCCGTCCAGCGGCGACCGATTTCCGTCAGGCAGCGGAAGATCGGCAGAAGCCATACGCCGTGATTATTCACGATGATCGGCTGCCGAATGAACGTGCCGGGAATGTCGCAGAGAATCTCGGGCGTCCCGAACGTACGACCACCATCAGCAGAGTCACTCTTCTTGACAACTGCGCCGTCCTGATTGCCGGATGTTTGCGAGGTATAGAGCAGCCACACCTTGCCATCAGGCGCAGTGAAGATCAGCGGATTCTGCTCGGATTTGGCGGGATCGTCGCTGAGCTTCTCCGCTTGCGACCATGTTTTTGCTCCCGGCGCAAGACGGGACATGTAGACCGAAATATCACCCATGCCTTCCATCGTGCCCCCGAACCAGACGCACGTGAGTGTTCCATCCGCCAGGAAGGCGAGGTTTGCAGCATGATTTTGCATGCAAGGCGATGGAAGGTAGGCATCGGAGCGACCGGCGCTCCCGGCATTCGGGCGAATTTCGCCGGTCATCAGGGCCGGCACATCAGCGGGGTTGAGAGCTGTAAACGTCATAAGATCAATCGCTTATGGCAAGCTGAGATAGCTTGCGGAAAGATCGGCAAATTCCGTCTCCGAAAGCGCCATCAAAGGTGGACGCACGCGACGCCAGCCAGCCTCGCCCGTCTTCAGTTCCACCATCGCCTTGATCGTCGGAATCTGCACATAAGAATTGGAGAGCGCGCGGTAGGCCTTGATGCGCGCCTGCGCCGCTTCGACTTCGGCGGCCATGGCCGGATTGGCGACATTGTCGAAGATGACCCTCAGAGAATCTGCCACAATGTTGGAAGTCGCCGTAATGCAGCCTGCGCCGCCGGATTTCAGGAGCGGCAGCATCAGCGGATCGGCGCCCGCCAATACCGAGAAATCCGGCAAGGCCGCCGTGATCGCCTGCATATTGGCAAGTTCGCCGGCCGAATCCTTGATACCCACAACCGTCTTCGGGAAAGCAGCAACAAGGCGCTGGATCAGCGGCAGCGACAGCGGCACGCCGGAGACCTGCGGGATATGATAGAGCACGATCTGAAGACGGGCATCGCCAATCTTTTCAATGATCTGCGAATAGGCCGCGAACAGACCGTCATCGCTCACGCCCTTGTAATAAAAGGGCGGAAGCATGACCACCTTTGTCACACCAAGAGACAAGGCGTGCCTGGTCAGTTCCACTGTATCCGGAACCGAGACCAGCCCCGTGCCCGGCATCAACTCCCCCGGCGCAATGCCAGCAGCAAGAGCCGCTTCGAGAATCGTCCGCCGCTCGGCAATCGAGAACGAATTCGCCTCTCCGGTCGTACCAAGCAGCGCGATGCCGTGACAACCATCGGAAAGCAAGCGCTTGCAATGAGCGGCAAACAAGCCAAGATCGGGCGAATAATCCGCATTCATCGGCGTTGCCGCCGCGCAGAAGACGCCTTTGATGACATGATTATTTGACATGTAGCCTCCCGATCCCGATCCGCTCTGGAACTGGCCGATTGAATCATCGCTCACAGAGCATATGGATGCCACTTTTTGACGTCAAAAATCGATAGTTGTCAACAAACAAACACCACGAGGCCGGAGATAATTATTGCAATATATTGAATTTACAAAATATTTTTTGGATACTCTCGCGACACAGAGAAAATCCAAGAAACAACATTGACATATTTACAATATCGCGCAAATCTAGCACATCTTGCGGCCAGGAGGAACGGTACGCATTTTTCCACATGGGAGGTAGGGATGACCAAGAGGGAAGACGATTCTGCAGCAGCCGCGCTGTTTTCGCGGCGTGAGGCGCTGAAACTCGGCATTGGCGCGACGATCGCCGCATCGGTTTTCGGCGGCAACGCGCACATCGTGCTCGCGCAGGAAGGCCAGATACTCAAAGTCGCCAATCCCGCTTTCAACCAGGATTGGTCGCCTCTTCGCGGCGGCGGCGTTCCTTATCGCTGGAACTCGATCTGGTGGGCCTCGCCCATGTATTTCGATGAGAAGGGCGAGATCCACCCCTATGTCTTCGCCAGCTGGTCGCCGTCGGAAGGCGGCAAGGTCTGGACCTTCAAGATCGATCCCAAGGCAACCTTTTCGGACGGCAGCAAGATCACCTCGGCGGACGTCAAAGGCTCCTGGAACGTCTCGGCCATGCCGAACACCAAGAACCAGCGCGCCGACCAGGTTCTGTCGAAGGTTGCCGGCTATGCGGATGTGAGCGGCGGCAATGCCACAGAACTTGCCGGCATCGCGACGCCAGATGAAGGCACGATCGTCGTCACGCTTTCGGAAGCTGATCCGATCTTCTTCATGCGCGTTGCCAATCACATTGCACCGATCACCAAGGCGTCTCAGTCGCGCGGCGATGATGGAGAGGAGATCCAGGACTGGTACATGCCGGACAACGACGCGGTCTATTCCGGCCCGTTCAAGCTGACAGAGATCGACCTCGATGCCGGCAAGCTCACCTTCGAGCCGAACGAGAATTTCTTTGGACCGAAGCCGAAGCTCGCTCGCATCGAAATCACCTCAATCGAAGACAATATCACCGCGACCTCGCTGATCAAGTCGGGCGAGTTCAATGCCCATACGGAGCTCATCACCTCCACGATCGTGCAGGATCTCGGTCCCGAATTCTCCTCCGGTCCGATCATCCCCACCAGTCAGCATTTCTGGTTCAACACGTCCCGTGCGCCGATGGATGACCCGAAGGTTCGGCAGGCGCTGATCATGGCCGTCGACCGCGACGGCCTGATGAAAGCCTCCTACCCGGACGGGCCGCACAGGAAGACCGATCAGGTTCTCAACTCCGTGCCGGGCGCGGAAAATTCCGGTTTCGAACCCTTTCCCTACGATCCGGCAGCAGCAAAGAAGCTGCTGGCCGAATCGAAATACGGCGGCCCGGAACGGCTTCCGAAGCTCCTCTTTGTCGGTATTTCCGGCCCGGCGATCGAGGCCGCGGCGCAATTCATCGCCGAACAGTGGCGTCAGAACCTCGGCATTACCGCGGTGGATATGAAGCCGCAGCAGGATGCCTATGCCGGCCCCGACCAGAACGCCGTGCAGATCTTCCGCGACGACGTCGGCACCCGCGTGCCGGATGCAGTCTCCTACCTGCAGGGCTCGATCGCCTCGGCCTCTTCCAATGCACAGAACAAACTCGGCGGTTACAAAAACCAGAAGGTCGATGCAGCGCTTGCCGAGGCCTCGACCAAGGCGGCCGACGACCCGAAACGCGTGGAACTTGCACAGGAGGCCCAGAAGGCCTTCCGCGAGGACTGGGTCTTCATTCCCTGGTATGCTCAGGCCATGTCGCGCTGGGCGACCAGCGAGGTCAAGGGCATCGACAAGAACCTGGATTGGCAGGTGGCGCGGCCTTGGGAGATTTCGATCGGTTAAGGCGGCAATCGATCGGAACGCGGGCCGATTGCAAGGCCCGCAAGAGTGCGATGCGCGGAGCGCCAGTTTCCGCGCATTGCCTTCCGCCGGTGCGGGAGGCTCCGAATGTTTCGCAGCGGCTGTGCGCTCGCGGAAGAAACGGCATGAAAGCGTCAGGAAACCGCCATCGCCACCGGTTTCCGGCCCCATGCGGGAGGATTTTCGGCGATGCTGCGTTATGTTGCGACACGATTTGCGATCTGGATCCCGTCGGTCCTGCTCGTCATGCTGGCGGTCTATGCGCTGGCTTTTTACGGCGCGGGCGATCCGATCAAGCTGATTTTTCTGCGTGCACCGGGCGATGTGGCCTATAACCCGCAACGCATCGAGGCGATCCGCGAAAGCGCCGGCCTCAACAAGCCGTTCATCGAACAGTTCGCCTACTATGTCTGGAATCTCGCCCAGGGCAAATTCGGCAATTCGCTGAGTTCCGGCCGCTCGGTCTGGGCGCTGGTGAAAGCGGCTGCCCCGGTCTCCTTCCAGCTCGCTCTCTGTTCCGTCATCCTCACGGCGCTGGTCGCCATTCCGCTCGGCATGATCGCAGCGCTGAACCAGAACACCCGTATCGACTACACCATTCTGGGTTCGGCCCTCTTCCTCTGGGCGATCCCGGCCTATGTCGCCGGTCCGCTCCTGATGGTGGCGCTGATCGTTCTCCTGCCCGGCGTCAGGGTGCCTTATGGCTGGGGCGGTATCTTCGACGTGCGCATCCTCCTGCCGCTTATCGTCCTCTCCTTCCAGCCGATTGCGCTGATCGTGCGCCAGACACGGGCCGCCGTCATCGAGGTTCTGTCGGAGGATTTCGTCCGCACTGCCCGCGCCAAGGGCGTACCGGAGATAATGGTGGCGCTGCGCCACATCCTGCGGCCGGTACTGACCCCCGTCGTCACCCAGCTCGGCCTGATCATGATCACCATCGTCAACGGCGCGATCTTCGTGGAACTGGTCTTCGGCCTGCCCGGTCTCGGCCGCCTCACCGTGCAGGCGCTGATCAATTCGGATTATCCGGTGATCCTGGCGATCACCCTGATCGGCTCCTTCCTGGTGATGATCTCCAACCTTCTGGTCGACATCCTCTATCCGCTGCTCGACCCACGCGCCAACGCTTCCAGGAGGAGCCGCTGACGATGACGCTCGTTCAGACCAATCCGGCGATGGCCGACGAGGAGCCGCCGGTCAGCCTGTGGCGGGATGCCTGGCACCGGCTGAAACGCAACAAGCTGGCGATCCTCGGCCTCGGCATCGTCCTGCTGCTCGCCTTTGCCGCTATCTTCGGCCCGTATCTGACGCCTTACGATTTCCTGAGCCAGGACCTCGCGGCCCGCAACCAGGCGCCGTCGCTCGCCCATCTTTTCGGTACGGATGACCTCGGCCGCGATGTCTTCAGCCGTGTCGTCTACGGCACCCGCACCGCCTTCCTCGTCGCGGTCGTGGTCACGGTGATCGCTCTCGCCATCGGTACGACCCTCGGCGCAATCGCCGGCTTCTTCGGCGATCCCTATGACCGCCTCATCATGTGGCTGACCGACATGACCATGTCCGTGCCGAACCTGCTTCTGGTCGTCGTCATCAATGCCTCCCTGAAAACGCCGATCGCCCGCTGGATGGAAGCGCGATACATGGCGACCCTCAATCCCTTCTACCGTGAGACGATCTGGATCGATTTCCTCCTCGTCTTCGGGTCTATGGCGCTGATCTCGTGGCCTCCCTATGCGCGTCTTGTCCGCGCCCAGGTGCTGTCGATCCGCAGCCGCCCCTATATTACCGCCGCCATGGCGCTCGGCCTGTCGAACCGCATCATCATGACGCGCTACGTGGTGCCGAACGCGCTCGGTCCGCTGATCGTCTCGGTCAGCGCCGGCCTCGGCACGGCCATGGTGCTCGAAAGCGCCTTCTCCTTCCTGGGTGTCGGCGTGAACCCGCCGACACCGAGCTGGGGCAACATGATCTCCGACGGCCTGCGCGTCTGGCAGCACTATCCGCACCTGCTTGCCGCCCCTGCCGCCGTGCTCGGCCTCGCCTCCGTCGCCTTCTCCTTCCTCGGCGATGGCCTGAACGACGCTCTCAACCCGCGAGGTACGAAGTGACCGCTCGGAATTCAGAACCCCCTCTTCTCGATGTCAAAGGCCTGACCGTCGAAATCGACGGCCGTCGTGGCCCCGCCGTCGTCGTCGACGGGATCGATTTGCATGTCGGCAGAGGAGAGACGCTCGGCATCGTCGGCGAATCCGGCTGCGGCAAGAGCCTGACCATGCTGAGCCTGATGCGGCTCCTGCCGAACAAGATCCGTGTCAGCAAGGGAACGGCGCGTTTCGACGGCCGCGACCTGCAGACGATGCCGACCCGGGAACTGCGCAAGGTGCGCGGCGGCGATATCGGCTTCGTCTTCCAGGACCCCATGACTTCCCTCAACCCCGTGATGCGGATCGGCGATCAGCTGTGCGAGCCGCTGATCTATCACCGCAAGATGGCGAAGACGGATGCCCGCAAACGGGCCGTGGAGCTCTTGCGCCTTGTCGGCATTCCGGGGCCGGAGGAACGGCTGGACGCCTATCCGCACGAGCTTTCCGGCGGCATGCGCCAGCGTGTGATGATCGCGATCGGGCTTGCCTGCGAGCCGAAGCTGCTGATTGCCGACGAGCCGACCACCGCGCTCGACGTGACGATCCAGGCACAGATCGTCGATCTGGTGAAAGATTTGCGCAACAAACTCGGCATGTCGGTCGTCTGGATCACCCATGACCTTGCGCTGATCGCCGGTTTGGCCGATCGCGTCGTGGTGCTTTATGCCGGAACGGTGGTTGAGGACGCACAGGTCGACGAGCTTTACGCCAATCCGAGCCATCCCTATACCCGCGGCCTGCTCGCCTCGATCCCGACGCTTTCCGATGCTCCGGCCGCGCGGCTGAGTTCGATCGGCGGCACGCCGCCTGAACCCGGCCGCCGCCCTGCCGGCTGCCCGTTTGCGCCGCGCTGCCCGCTTGCCATGGACATCTGTCGGCGGGACGTGCCGAAGCTTGAACCGATCTCCTCCGGCGGCAGCCATCGCGCCGCCTGTTTTGCCGTCAACAAAGCATTGAAGGCTGCATGATGAGTGCCGAACCCCTGCTCAGGATCGAAAATCTGGTGAAGCACTTCCACGTGCGGCTCGGCGCCTTCGGCGAGAAGGCGGCGACCGTCTACGCATTGGACGACGTCAGCCTCGACATCGAGGAAGGCGAGACGCTGAGCCTCGTCGGCGAATCCGGTTGCGGCAAGTCGACGACCGGATTCACCATCCTCAACCTGCACCGCGCCAGCGGCGGCAAGGTCATCTACAAGGGCCAGGACCTGACACGGCTCGACGAGAAGCATATGCGGCCCTTCCGCCGCGATTTGCAGATCGTTTTCCAGGACCCCTATTCGACGCTCAATCCGCGCATGACGGTCGGCGAAGCGGTCGGAGAACCGATCCTCTTCCACAAACTTGCGACAAAGGCGGAGCTCAAGGAGCGCATCGCCACATTGCTCTCCGATGTCGGCCTGCCCGCCCGTTTCGCATCCCGTTATCCGCACGAGCTTTCCGGCGGTCAGCGCCAGCGCGTGGTGATTGCGAGGGCGCTTGCCTGTCAGCCGAAATTCATCGTCTGCGACGAGGCGATCTCGGCGCTCGACGTATCGATCCAGGCGCAGATCATCAACCTGCTGCTCGACCTGCAGGAGAAATACCGCCTGACCTATCTCTTCATCGCCCATGATCTTGCGGTGGTTCGGCACATTTCGACCCGTGTAGGGGTCATGTATCTTGGCCGTTTGGCGGAACTCGCACCACGCGATGCGCTGTTTCAGACGCCACTACATCCCTATACCAAGGCGCTGCTTTCCGCCGTGCCGGAAACCGATCCGGAGCGCGAACGAAATCGCAAGCGCCAGATCCTGCAGGGCGATGTGCCGAGCCCGCTCAATCCGCCCTCCGGCTGCCGTTTCCACACCCGCTGCCCGATCGCCATGGAGGTCTGCTCCAAGGTCGTGCCGGAATGGAAGGCGGCCCGCCCCGGCCATCTCGTCGCCTGCCATGCGGTCAATTCGGGCTTGAGCTGATGGCTATTCAAGTCGCAATCATCGCCGACGATCTGACGGGCGCGCTCGATACGGGCACGCCCTTCGCGGCGGCGGGACTCTCGGTCGTGGTGGCAACCGACGTGGAAGACATTCCGATCGCATTGAGCGGCAGGCCGGACGTGCTGGTGGTCAACACCGCCTCCCGTGCCTTGCCTCCGGAGGAAGCGGAAGCGCGTATCGGGCTTGCGGCAGCGGCAATCGCCGTGGCCGAACCCGCCTTTCTCTTCAAGAAGATCGATTCACGCCTGAAAGGAAATGTCGCCGTCGAAAGCGAAGCAGTTGCAAAAGCCTCAGGTTATCGCAAGCTTGTCGTCGCGCCCGCCATTCCCGACCAGCAACGTTTCACCCGTGGTGGAGCGGTCGTCGGTCGCGGCGTCGACAAACCTATCCCGATATTGCCCCTCTTTGCCGGCCCCGGCGCGGACCTCGTCATCGCCGATGCCGAGACCGACGGTGACCTTGACCGCGTCCTCGCAAGTCATGACTGGAGCGACACGGTGGCAGTCGGCACGCGGGGCCTTGGCCTGGCGCTCGCACGGAGGCTTCGTAAACCGGACACAAACTCCACACCTTTCCGCACCTCCGCGGCAACCTTGTTTGCAATCGGCTCCCGCGATCCGATCACAATGGCGCAGATGACGGCTCTGGAGGAATGCCGGCAGCTCCACACGGTGATCGATGCACCCGCGGGTGCCCTTGTAGTTCCACTTGAAACCGGATTGCCGGCGCTCATTCGCTGTTCCGGCGAAATCGTCGAGGACAGTGCGACCGTCGCAAGCCGATTTGCAGAAACGATCCAAGCCGCGATCGAAGCCTTGATGCCGGACACGGTGGTCACCGGCGGCGGCGACACGGCCTACGCGCTGCTGCGGGCTCTGGAAGCCGGCGTGCTGTTTCCGAAGGGTGAGATCGAGCCAGGTATTCCCTGGTGCGAAGTCCTGCTGAAAAATGGCCGGCACATCCGGGTTGCGGTAAAGTCCGGGGGCTTCGGTACGCGGGAATCTCTGATACAAGCGATTGAAACGGCGCCCGAAACGCGGCAGGCCGGATGATGGGCAAGAATGGCAGATCGACTGACTGAGAGTGCACAAAGAGAAACGCGAGTAACGGCGAGCGTGAAATCGGAACGCGGCCGCTCCGTGAAACTCGTTGACCGCGTCTTCGACCAGCTTCTGGAACGCATCCGCACCGGCAATTATGCACCGGACTCACGTTTGCCCGGCGAGCACGAACTGGCAGCCATGCTCGGCGTATCCCGGCCGGTCGTCCGCGATGCCTTGAGCCGCCTTCGCGATCAGGGGCTCATCTACTCGCGCCAGGGTGCCGGAACCTTCGTCAGCGCCCAGGCGTCGGGAGCCGCGCATCTCGCCTATTCGCCGGTCAAATCGATCGCCGATATCCAGCGCTGCTACGAATTCCGCCTGACGATCGAGCCGGCGGCCGCCTTCTTCGCCGCACAGCGACGCGACAAGGCGGCGATCGACAAGATCGCCGCGGCACTCGAAGAACTGCGTGAAGCAACGAGCCACCAGCTTCATCGAGTGGAGGCGGATTTCAACTTCCACAGAGCGGTCACCGAGGCGGCCAACAACCATTTCTACACGGCCTCCATGGAAGCGCTGAAAGCGCACATCGCCGTCGGCATGCACCTCCACGGCCTGTCGCTGATGGGACCACGCCCCGGCCTGCAGCAGGTCTACGAGGAACACCAGGAAATCTTCCGTGCCATCGCCGACGGACGTGCCGAGGATGCGCGCGACCTGATGCGCAAGCACCTTGAAGGCTCGCGCGACCGCCTGTTCGAAGGTCGTGTACTCGACCTCTCGTTTTGAACCTGGCAGGGGGACCTTCCGTCAAGAGCGGAATTCGATGACGGCGACTTCATGGTCCAGGATTTGCGGGACCTCGAAAACGAGTTCTGTTCCCTCAAGTTTGGCCGCAACGTCACACGAGCTGACACGCAATTGCACTTGGCAGGAAACTTCCCTGGAGGGAACTTCCCTGGAGGGAACGCGCAGCCGGATTGTGACCGGACCGATCGGAACGAGGTCGCTCTGTCGTCCGGGCGTTTTGGCGGTAACCAGCCGGTTGTTGAGATGCAGGATATATCGGCCGTCCTGCTCATAGAGCGTCGGAGTGATGAGGCCATGCGTGCCTTCGAGCGACACCAGGAGCTTTTCACCAAGGGCCCACCGAACGGCATTGGCGATGATTAGCGCATGCTCCGGATGCTCGTCGCGGGCAAAGCACCGGTCGAGATCGCCGACAAGCCAGATGAGCTTTCCTCCCGATGTGGTTTCGCGGGCGGTGATGACCGGCAGGTCCGAATGCGGCCGCCGCATCCATGCGGTTTCCGGCGGGTAGATCGGAAATTCGTGGATAAATGTTGCAAGGACCGCAACGTCGTCATCCACCTCCACGACCGGCAGAAACCCGCCGAACGGAACGGTGTCCGTCCCTTCAAGACCGGCAAGCAGCGCATGACGCCGGCCAGTGGCCAAGGGAGCGGTCGCGTCTCTTGGGCCGTAGAGGCCGGCGCGCAGTTCTGGAACAAGCCGAACATAGGTGTGGCGATCGCTCACCTCGATGTCCGGGTTGGCAAATTCCTGCCCGCCATGCGATTTGCCCTGGCAGTGGACACCAAAAAGGTCGTTTAGCGCGAAATCCTCGCGCGGGTCACCGAACGGCCCGTAAAGACTGGTCTCGGATGTCGCTACGACCGATCCGCCGGACTTTGCGAATATTTTCACCGCCTCGGCCTGCGCATCAGACATGACACCGAGATTGGGCAGAATGAGAACGCCGAAACGGCCTGCGGCACGGCTGATGTCGTCGGCATGAACGGGCAGATAAGATATCCCGGCGCGGTCGAGAGCACGGATCGCCCCCCTATAGGGGTTCATCGTGCGATCGTTGGCCTTGTCCTGGCCGTGGAAATCGTGGTTGTCCTGCGACCAGACGACACCGACATCGGCCAATGGCTTGCGGTCGACCAGAACGTCTTCATTGGCTTCATGCCAGGAGAAGATCGGCTCCGCGCTGTTGTACTGGCGGCGATCCTCATGCGACGAGCCGATATGGTGCCACCACGGCTGGATGCCTCCGGCAAACCCCGAGGAAGACCATAGCCGCACTTCGGCCGCAGGCATGCTCGCAAGCCGGAAGGCGGGGCTGCCAAGCTGGTATTGGGGCATGCTTTCCGGGATGAGCTTCTGCCATCCCCCCACTTCGTGCAGCCGCTTGCCTGCTTCCGTATTGTCGGCAAAGCCGTCGACGGCATTGCGGCGCTGATGATCGAGCATGACGATTTCGGTGCGCTCCAGTATGGATTTGAGGTCGATGAACCGGTTACCATTGTTGAGCACGTCTCCGCTGATCATGCCCATCCAACGGCAATGCTCGCCGCCTGCCTGCATGGTAACGGAATTGTTGAATTCCCAGAGATCTGTCCGGCGCTTGTAGCTCCAGCGGATCCAGCGTCGGTAACGCTCGTCGGACCAGTCATGGCCGGAGGGTAGATCGACTCCGGAATATCCCCGGAATTGATCGGCACAGTGCCGGCAATAACAGATCTTCTTGCGCGGAATACCTGCCCAGCTGTTGTCGGCAAACCCGTCTGGATGACTGCGCTCGATGAGCTCACGCATGATCTCCGGCAGATATTCCGAATAATAGGGAGAGTTGACGCAGGTAATGTACTTGTCCGCCTGCCGATAGGGTTTGCCGGTCGCGTCAACGCAGATCCAATCCGGATTAGCACGATAGAAATCCTCGGCAACCCGATTGGAGTCCATCCGGGCGATAACCTTAAGCCCCTCCTCCCGGGCCTGCTTGACGATTTCTCCATAGAGATCACGCTCGCCCAGTGTATGAGCCCTGTGATGCAACGGAAAGCGGGAAGGATAGTAGGCAACGATCCCACCGGAATTGACGATGACCCCCTGGATACGTGTCTTGCGCCAATGCGCGCGCCACCAGGCGGCATCGTAGCGGTCCGGGTCGATCTCCACCAGATTGGTCTGCCCCCAACGCTTCGTTGTCCTGTACCAGGGTTCTTCAGCCATTCTTTCCTCCCTCAGTTTGCCGACTTCCTCATTCAGCCGCAGCATCCCTTGGTTGCGCGGACTTTCCCGTGCGATCGGTGCTCGCACGCTTCACGACGTCGAAGCCGACATCGACAATCCGTTCATCGTCCGGCTCGCCGTCCAACTGCCGACGCAAGGCGATTACGGCGTCATGTCCGACCTTCCAACGATGGGTCCGGACACTCGACAGGGAGGGAGAAGCCGCCTCCATGAAATCCTCATCATTGAACCCTGCTATGCCGAATTCGCGAGGGACTGCCACGCCCCGGGCCTGGCATTCGAAGAGAGCGCCCAGCGCCAGAACGTCATTGTTGCAGAAAACGGCATCCATATCCGGCGCCGCTTTCCAGAGATCCGCGAGCAGCTGCCGCCCCATGGCGGGCGTTGAATACTGATGCCTGTCCCAACTGCCACGCAAGGCGAGTGCTTCGAGATCGCCGGCCGGATTGATCAGTTGCGGATCATATAGCCCCGCCTCCTCCAAAGCCTCGACATATCCCGACAACCGCCCCTTGGAACGGCTGTTCATCCAGCCGCTCAGGAATCCGATGCGGCGATATCCGGCTTCGATCAGATGTTGCGTCATCGCCTTGCCGGCGTCGTGATGGGAAAAGCCGATGATCTTGTTCACCGGATTGTCGGAGAGATCCATGATCTGGATGACGGGGCAATTCGCCTTTTCCAGCACCCGGCGGCCGGCAGCGCTCTGGTCGATCCCTGAAACGATCAGGCCGGCCGGCTTGTGTCGCAAAAGTTCGGCAAGCAGCCGATCCTCCTCGTCGAGATCGTAGCGCGTGTTGCCGACCTGGATATGCAGCCTGGTCTGGCCGATCCCGTCATAAATGCCGCGCAAGACATCGGCGAAAATATGCTGCGTCAGCGAGGGCACGAGGACGCCCACCACGTCGCTGCGGGTGGATGCCAGGGTCCGGGCAGCGAGATTGGGAACATACCCGAGTTCGCGGACGGCAGTATCGATCTTCTCGCGCAGCATGTCCGACACCAGGGAAGGGTCCCGCAAAGCGCGGGATACGGTAATCGCCCCTACCCCGGCACGCTGGGCAACATCGGCTATCGTGGGTCTACCGTCCGTACGGCGTTTGGACATTCAAGGCTCCATGAAATGGCCACCTGTTCGCATCACGGCGGCAAGGCGCCGCCGCGTGCGTCTGCAGCACGCCACGATGATATCCACGTTGCCGCAGGTAATCCATTTACGCCCTCGTCCAACCACAGCGTTCGCCTCCCCAATTCAAAAAATCGACTTCCAGCGCTTGACGATCTGTTTATGGTAGCGCTACCATCAGCGCGAGTTGTTCGTCAACCGTCTTGTGCCGTGGAGGCGACACGGAGCCGGTACAGCCCAGGGGAGGAGTGGCATGGCAGTATCTCGACGCATGTTCATGAGCCGCACGGCCGCAACCATTGCCGGCGCAGGCATCGCGACCAGCCTTGGTCCGAACGCTCTCGCACAGGGAGCAACAGATACGTTGCGGCTGGCCTTTGCCGCCCGCGGCGTCCGCACTATCGATCCGGCCAAATCGATCCAGGGTGCCGACGAATGGGCCATCATCCATATCTTCGACAAGCTTGTGGAAGTGCCGCTCGGGCATTTTCCGGGTAGTGTCGCCGAAGTTCAGCCGAGCCTTGCAACCAGCTGGTCGATGACACCGGATGCGAAGACATGGACGTTCCAGCTTCGCCAGAGCGTGAAGTTCCACAAAGGCTATGGCGACCTCACGTCGGACGACGTGAAATACACCTTCGATCGCCTGCGCAACGACAAGGCTCTGGGCGGCAATCGCGTCCTGTTTGACAATATCGCCGACGTGAAAGTGGACGGTCTCAACACGGTCATATTCACGCTGAACCAGCCCGATCCGCTGTTCATCATGGGGCCGCTCAGCCACTATTCGTCCAGCATCATTTCACGCAAGGCACTTGAGGAAAAAGGGGCAGCCGCCTTCGAAAAGGACCCGATCGGCACCGGACCTTACCAGCTCGCGAGTGTCGAAAGCGATCCCTCGCAGGGCGTGAAGCTCACCGCCAACAAGGACTATTTCGGCGGGGCGCCCGTCACCCCCAATCTCCAGGTCCGCTATATCGCGGATACCACGGCTAGGACGCTGGCGCTGCTTTCGGGTGACGTTCACATGATCGAAGGCGTTCGTGCGCCGGGCTGGGTGCCCTCGATTCAGCAACGAAATGCGAACCTGCATTTCGACGTCGCCTCCCCGGGAAGCTTCTTCACCATCTCGTTCAACCTGACAGTGAAGCCCTTCGACGACATCCGTGTCCGGCGGGCAATCGCCCATCTGATCAATCGCGACGAGATCGCCAACGCCATGGCTCCGGTCAGTCAGCGGACCTATGGCCTGAATCCGCCTGCCTATCTGGGAGGGTTCACAGCGGAGACCATCCCTGCAGAGGTTCGTTATGACTACAATCCGGAGAAGGCGAAGGCACTGCTGACCGAGGCCGGGCATCCGAACGGGTTCTCGTTCAACGCCGACACCTCGCAGCGCGAGGATTATTCCTCGGTAATGCTGATCGTCCAGGAACAGCTTCGCGCCGGCGGGATCGACATGAAGCTGAACATCAAGGACCACACCGCCTTCCACGCCGATCAGCAGAAAGGCACCAACACGATCTTCCAGCGTTCGGCGGCCTATCCGCCTGTCCCTACGCAGGCGATCATCGAGCAATTGAGTGCTGCTGCCGAAGTCAAATCAGATGGTTCCGGCGGCCCCAATTTCAGCCACTACGGCGTCGCCATCCCCGGCATCGACGACATGCTGAAGAAGGCGATGGAGGAGCCTGATCTGGAGAAACGCGTCAAGCTGGTTCAGGACATCGAGGTCAAGTTCCTGACCGACATGCCGCTCCTGCCGATCAGCGACAACGGCTATCTGGTCGTCCGGGCTGCCAATGTCGATCTCGGCTACGAACTCAAGTCGGGCTACGCCCACTGGCGGCTGACCAAGGCGAAGATCAGCTGACCGGCAAAGCCGATCGCTAAACGAAACAGGCCCGCCGGGGCACAGTCCCGGCTGGCCGCGCCATGCCCGATTTCATGAATTCATCCGCCGAAAGACGGCGAGCCGCGACGCCCCACCCAAGAGCTCGGAGAAAGCGGTGAATTCGAGCTGTTTTTAGAGGAATGACGTTATGACTGCATCGGCTTCGGTCACCATTGTTCTCCCGGGGACGGATACCGCCCCGCCGGTTCGCTGGGCCGCGGCCGAACTGCAAAACGCGCTTGCGCGCCGGAACGTGGAGGCCAGGATCGCCGATACGGCGCAGTCCGGTATCGTTATCAATGTCTTCGGAGCCGGCCTGCCCGGCACTCGAGAACTGCCTGTGGAACTCCCTGAAGCGCCGGAAAGCTTCGTGCTCGTCCGGCAGGGCGACATCATCACCGCCTGGGGTTCCGATACGCGCGGATTGGTCTTCGCGCTGACGGAACTAGCCGATCGGGTGCGTTTCGCTCCAGGCCAGGATTTATTCGAAGGCACTTTCCCGCTTGTCGAGCAGCCATCTGCCCGAGTCCGAAGCATGAGCCGGCTGTTCTGCAGTGAGCAGGAAGACAAGGTCTGGTTCTACGACCGTCAGCAATGGCGCGAATACCTGTCGATGCTTGCAGCCAACCGCTTCAACCGTTTTTCGCTCGCGCTCGGTTTTGGTTACAATTACCCCTACCACAATCCATGGATTACCGACGTCTATTTCTATTTCCCCTATCCTTATCTGCTTAACCTCCCCGGCCATGACGTGAGGGTCGAGGAACTGCCGGACGACGAGCGCGAGCTGAATCTGGAAATGCTGAAATTCATCGGCCAGGAAGCTGCCAAGCGAGGGCTCGAATTCCAGCTTGCGCTCTGGACACAGCGATACGACTTCGATGACGTGCCCCGCGCCAATTACACCGTCACGGGCATAACCAAAGACAATCTTGCCCCCTATTGTCGCGAGGCTATCACGACGCTTCTGAAGGAAGTGCCCGAAATTACCGGGCTTACCTTCCGGGTCCATGTGGAGGGCGGCATCGCCGAGGGCGAATACGGCTTCTGGGAAGAAGCTTTCGCCGGCGTTGCCGCCGCCGGCCGTCCGATCGAAATCGACCTGCACGGCAAGGGCCTCGACCACAGGATGATCGGAATCGCCCGCGCCAGCGGCATGCCGATCGCGGCCTCGCCGAAATATCTGGCTGAGCACATGGGCCCGCCCTATCACCAGTCGGCCATTCGCGACAAGGAATATCCGCCGGAAGTCGCCCGGAGCGAGCGAGAGCAGTTGAGCGAGGGCTCGCGAAAGTTCCTGCGGTATTCCTATGGCGATCTCTTGACCGCGGACAAGGACTATAAGGTCATCTACCGCATCTGGCCAGGCACGCAGCGTGTGCTTCTCTGGGGAGATCCCGAGTTTGCCGCAGGCTACGGGCGCAGTTCCATCTTTGCCGGCTCCGACGGAGTCGAATGGTGTGAACCTTTGGGCTTCAAGGGGCGTATGGGAACCGGCATCCCGGGCGGGCGCTTCAACTACCAGAAACAGGGCCTTGCCAGCCGTTACGACTGGCAGAAATACGACTATCAGTACCGCGTCTGGGGGCGGTTGCTTTATAACCCGGATGCGCCACGCGGAAGCTGGATGCGCTATCTCACCAAGACCTGCGGCGATACAGCAGAGGCCTGCGAAAAGGGGCTGTCCTGGGCAAGCCGGGTCCTGCCGCTGGTCACACTGGCGCATGGCCCGTCCGCATCCAACAACCACTATTGGCCGGAGGTCTACACCAACCTCGCCCTGATCGAGGGCTCGGGACGGAGAGCCTATGGCTTCGATATGGAGGGACCGGTCCGCTTCGGTAACGCTCCGACCTTCGATCCCGCCTTCTTTGCCAATGCGCGTGAATACATTGAACTGCTGCTCAACGGAAAGGCATCGCACCGCTATACCCCGCTCGATGTCGCCGACTGGCTGGACGAGATGGCGCACGGCTGCGAGAGCGCAGTCCTCAAGGCGACCGGCACCAAAAGCTTCGGCAACATAGCCGTGCAGCGGATGATCGTCGACATCCAGATCTGCGCCGGGCTGGCACGCTTCTTCGCCGAACGCTTCCGGGCGGCCTGCTGGGCCGAGCTCTTCGTCGCAACCAAGGTCACGACGCTGATGAATCGTGTCATCGACCATGCGAACCGCTCGCTGATGGCCTGGGAAAAGATCGCAGACACTTCCCGTGATCTCTACATGGATGACCTCACCTACGGCCCACAATCCTGGCTGCGTGGCTCGTGGCATTCGCGACTGCCGGAAATGCGTGCGGAACTGGCCGATCTGGAATCGCTCCGTGGCGGCGGCTCTTATGAAAGCGTCAGGGCCGAACCAGCGGTGGCAGCCACGATCGCGGCGCTGGAAGCACGCCAACCCGTCTCATCAAGCGCGTCCTCCGTGCATGGTGCCCCGACCTTCAAGCCGGGCGAGGATTTCGTGGTCCGCTTCGCCGGAGAGGCCGATGGTGAGCCCCTCCTCCACTACCGGCACGTCAATCAGGCCGAGCGCTGGATATCTCTGCCGATGAGGCAGCGGGAGGATAGCTTCGTCGCTGCCATCCCGGGCGACTACACACGCTCGAAGTATCACCTGCAGTATTTCGTCAGCTTTGCGCGCAACCGACGAAATTTCTTATCGCCGGGATTGCAGCCGAACCTCGCCAACGAGCCTTATTTGACGTCCTTGCAGGAGAGAGGCTGGCAGTAGGCAGGTGATTGCGCAAGTATAGCCTGCCCGTGCTGCGAGGAGGCAAAACGGACACCGCGACCAGGGAGGAGGAAAACACCATGGCGCGATATCTTCTGTTGAGATTGGCGGATGCCGTTCCCACAGTCCTGCTGGTTCTGACCCTCGTCTTCATCGCCATGCGCATTCTGCCGGGCGATCCGGCGATCGCAGCGCTAGGAGATATGGCGACGCCGGAACAGCTCGAAATTTTCCGCGAGCGGATGGGCCTGAACGCGCCTCTCTGGCAGCAATACATCGACTTCATCTGGGGCATGCTGACGCTCGATTTCGGCACGTCGCTAATGAACAATCAATCGGTGCTGCGACTGATCGGCTATAACCTGCCCTACACGATCGAATTGACTATCGTCGCCATGATACTGGGCGTCGGTTTTGGTATTCCGCTCGGCGTGCTGGCGGCGACCCATCGTAACAAGGCCGCCGACAGTGCGGTGCGCGGCTTCTCACTGCTCGGCTATGCAGTGCCGGATTTTTACCTGGGAGCCCTGCTTCTCATCACCTTCTCGCTGAACCTCGGGCTTTTTCCCATCAATGGCGGCGGGGAGGGTTTTCTCGACCGGATGCATCACGTCTTCCTGCCGGCCGTCACGCTGGCATTGGTCAAGGCGGCCTTCATCGGACGGCTCACGCGAACGTCCCTGCTGGAAGTCTTCGGCAAGGATTACATCCGCACGGCGCGGGCCAAGGGTGCAAGGGAACCAAGGGTCATCTACCGGCACGGGCTGCGCAATGCCCTGCTGCCGCTCACCACCGGGATCGGCCTCAGCACGCTCGCCACTTTGTCGGGATCGGTGGCAATCGAACTGGTGTTCAATCGCCCGGGCATCGGCAAGCTGCTCATCAGCGCCATCTCGGAACGCGATTATGCAGTCATCCAGGGCGGCGTCGTGATTTTCGCGATGTTCGTCGTGCTCATCAACCTCATGATGGACCTCGTCTATATCGTCGTCGATCCCAGAATTCGGGTGCAGTGATGGCTGTCAGCATCGAACATTCCGAACTGCCGTCCCCTTCCCTCGCACCGGAACCGAGGGCGCTGAGCCGGCTTGGCTACGAGCTCTTCTCGCGCACATCGACGATGTTCGCGTTTGCGGTCGTCGTGGTCTTCGTGTTCGTCGCGGTCTTCGCGCCGCTTCTCGCACCTTATGACCCACTCGCCCAAAGCATCCTCAAGATCAACCGGCTGCCTTCCGCCGACAATTGGCTCGGCACCGACCAGTTCGGGCGCGACGTCCTGTCGAGGATGATCTACGGCTCGCGGAACTCGCTGATCTTCGGCCTCATCTCGCCGGTGCTGGCGGCGATCTGCGGTACGGTGCTTGGCGTGGTTGCCGGGTATTTCGGCGGAGTCATAGACCGCATCATTTCCCGCCTGATCGACCTCCTCCTCGCCTTCCCCGAATTGCTGCTCGCCATCATGATCGCGGCGGTGCTGGGCGGAGGCTTCTGGAATGTCATCGCCGTAATCACCGTCGCTTTCGTTCCGGGCTTTGCCCGCGTGGCGCGCGCCTCAACGCTTGCGGTCAAGCAGGAGCCCTATGTGGAGGCGGCCATCGCAGTCGGCGTGCGCACGCCGGTCATCATCTTCCGCCACGTGATCCCCAATATCGCCGCCCCGATCGTCGTGCTGATGACGCTCTGGGTCGCCTCGGCCATCCGCCTCGAAGCGTCGCTGAGCTTCCTCGGCATCGGCACGCAGCCGCCGAACCCGAGCTGGGGCAACATCATCCGCGATGGCCTCAACAATCTCTTCGGTTCGCCCTGGCCGATCATCGGGGCCGGCTTCGCCATCACCTGTGTTGTCCTTTCGTTCAACCTCCTGGGGGACGCGGTGCGAGACGTACTTGATCCGGAGATATCGGAATGACGGTACCGCTTCTGAAGGTAGATAATCTCGCTGTCGAGTTCGGACCGAAAGCCAATCCGATCCGGGTCGTCGATGGCGTAAGCTTCGAGATCCCCGCCGGCGGAGCGGTGGGGATCGTCGGTGAGTCCGGTTCCGGCAAGTCGATCACCTCGCTCTCTATCCTGCGGCTGATTTCCGAACCGCCCGGGCGCATCGTGCAGGGACGCATCGAGTTCAACGGCGTGAACCTGCTCGAGCTGCCGCGCTCGAAAATGCCCGATATCCGGGGCCGCGACATCGCCATGATCTTTCAGGAGCCGATGAGTTCGCTCAATCCCGTCATGACGATCGGGGACCAGATCGGCGAGGCGATCAAACTGCATGAGGCAATGACGGGCGAGGAAAGGCGCGCGCGCGTCATCGAGATGCTGCGCCTCGTCGGCATTCCCGACCCGGCAGGCCGGCTCGACTCCTATCCGCATCAGTTCTCGGGCGGCATGCGCCAGCGCGTGATGATCGCCATGGCGCTCGCCTGCAACCCGAAACTGCTGATCGCGGACGAGCCGACAACGGCCCTCGACGTCACAATCCAGGCCCAGGTCCTCGACCTGATGCATAAGCTGCGCCGTACGCTGAACACCGCCATTCTGCTGATTTCACACGATCTCGGCGTCATCGCGGACGTTTGCGAGCGCGTCGTCGTCATGTATGCCGGCCGTGTTGTAGAGGAAGCAGACATCCGCTCGATCTTCCGCACGCCGCAGCACCCTTATACGCGGGGACTTCTGCAATCGATCCCGCGGCTCGATGACGACCGCGACCGCCTCTACCAGATCCCTGGATCGGTGCCGCTGGCCGGATCGGTCAAAAAGGGCTGTCCCTTCTACGAGCGATGCTCGCTGCGCATCGAAAAATGCGCGAACGAAATGCCGCCCATGTTCTCTTTCGGGCCTGGTCAGCGGGCGGCATGCTGGGTGACGGCCGGCCAGGCGGATGCCAAAGAGAAGGAGGCGGCCCTGCAATGATCGATCCCATCATTCGCGTCAACGACCTCGGCAAGACATTCGGCTCCGGTATGCGGCTCAGCCTTGCAAAGCAGGCCGACGGGGTGCGCGCCGTCGACGGCTGCTCTTTCGAGATCAATCGCGGCGAGACGCTGGCACTCGTGGGCGAATCCGGCTGTGGCAAATCCACGCTGGGGCGGCTCTTGTTGCGGTTGATCGATGCGACCGCGGGCAAGGTCTATTTCGAGAATACCGAACTGACGAACCTGCCCGCCGCGCGCATGCGAGGCATGCGCCGCCACCTGCAGATGATCTTCCAGGACCCTTACGGCTCGCTCAGCCCTCGCCGTACGATCGCGCAGATCATCGCCGAACCTCTCGACGTGTTTGGTTTGGTCCGCTCGAGTCGCCAGCGGCGCGAACGCGTCGCCGACCTCATGACCCAGGTCGGACTTTCGCCAAGCTTCATGGACAGGCATCCGCGCCAGTTCTCCGGCGGCCAGCGCCAGCGCATCGGCATCGCCCGCGCCATCGCCGTCGATCCGAGCTTCATCGTGGCCGACGAACCTGTTTCCGCGCTCGACGTTTCCGTGCAGGCGCAGATCATCAACCTGATGCAGGACTTGCAGAAGCAGAAAGGCTTTTCGTTCCTGTTCATCGCCCATGACCTCGCCGTGGTGCGCCATATCGCCGATCGGGTTGCGGTCATGTATCTCGGCCGCATTGTCGAGATCGGACCGAAGAAGCAGATCTACGGCATGCCTCAGCATCCTTATACGCAGGCGCTTCTGTCGGCGGCCCCGGAGCCAGATCCCGACCGCAAGGGAAATCGGATCATTTTGGAGGGAGACGTCCCGAGCCCCAAGCGCGTCCCGTCAGGGTGCAGTTTTCATACCCGTTGTCCGATCCGTCAGGATATCTGCGGCATCGAGCGGCCACCCTTGCGCGAGGTGGCGCCGGGTCAGCTCACGGCCTGTCATTTTGCAAAGCCGTTTCCGATCCCTCGGCCGACGGCATCTCAAGCGGTTCCGGCCTGATAAAATCAACAGGAAATGTCCGAAGACCGGCGAGGCACAAGCATCACCGGTCTTCGTGGGCCCGCGACCGGATGAGGTCGGAGTTGCTTTTCGAGAGGAGAACGCACCCTTCTGGAAAAGGCTATCCCCGAAGATCGCTCAACAGGGATAGCAGGCGCTGGGAGGATTATATCACGCCGTTTTGGTCGCGCGATGGAAGCGCCAGCGGGCATAGCCGCTCTTCACGGGGTAACCGAGATCAACGCGTTTGTTGCGCGCCACGGTGAAGGACAGCGTCGACAGACCGATCAGCGGCAGATCGCGGAGCACCTGCAGCTCGATCTTTTTGCAGAGATCCACATAGATCTTGTAATCGGTCGCCTGCAGGGCCTGGTTGAGCAGATCGTCGATACCCGGCATCGCCACGCCGTAATGGCTGTAGGCGCCGCCACCCTTGCCGTCCGGCTTTACTTCCGATTTCGACGAAAGCTGCTGGAAATAAAGCTGCGTCGGGATCGGCGGATAGCTCGAAGAATGCATCGCGAGCGTGTTCTTGTCGCTGCGATTGTCTGCGTGATAGGCCGTGTGGTCGCCGATCTTGAGGTTCATGCGCAGACCGACGGCGCGCAACTGCTCCTGTACGATGAGCATGGTCGAGGAATAGTCCTCGCGTTGGCTGCAATTGCTGTCGAAATCGAACCCGTCCGGAAAACCTGCTTCCGCCAACAGGGCCTTGGCCTTTTCCGGATCGTATTTGTATTGCAGTTCCGGCGGCAGATCCTCGGTCTTGGAGCCGGCGGGGAAGAAATCCGGCTGCAGGCCGGCCATGAAGCCACCCATCGGCTTCAGCGCCTCGGCGACCGCATGCCGGTCGATCGCATACATGACCGCCTGACGGACCTTCAGGTTGTCAAAAGGCTTGCGCTTGAGATTGATATGCAGGGTATTGAACGAACCCGGCTGCGTCATGTCGAACTGCAGGGTGGGGTCACGCTGCAGCATCGAATCCACCCAGCCCGGTGCACGCACGGCCTCGATCATATCCACGTTGCCGGAGAGCAGCGCCAATGTGCGGGCCGTGGTGTCGGCGATGAAGACGCATTCGACATTGGCAATCTTTGCCTTGTTGCCCCAATAACCCTCATGGCGGTTCATCGCCTCGCCCCATTCGCTGTCAAAGCGGGTGAGCTCGTAGGGACCGGTGCCGACCGCATCCGTCATGAACTTCTCAGCGCCGATCTTGTCGAAGGCCTTCTTCGAAACGATCACAGTATTGTTGGAAAAGATCGTGGTGCCGAGCAGGTTCACGTCCGGTGTCTTCAGCGTGATTTCGACCTCGTAAGGTCCCTTGGCGACCACGTCCGCGACGTTCGACATGATGGTTCTGTTGGTGCCGTCGGCAATTGCACGCTTGTAGGAAAAGACGACGTCATCGGACGTCATCTCGCCATACCCCTTGTGGAACTGCACGCCCTGACGAAGCTTGAAATTCCAGGTTTTGGCGTCCGGGGAAGATGTCCATTCGGTCGCGAGCGTCGGCACATATTTGTCGGGCGAGGTGGCGAAATCGCCGTCTTCCGGACGGACGAGCTGTTCGTACATCTGCTCCGTCGCCCAATTATCGGACCCTTGCGTCGTGAAGTTCGGATCACTGGTACGCGGCCCGCCTGCGGCAATCCCGATGCGGATGACGTCGGTGTCCTGGGCATTGGCTGCGCGGACGCCCATTGTGCTCAATGCCGTTGCCGCGGCAGCCAGTTCAAGAAATTCCCTTCTGTTCAAGCTCATCATCTCCTCCCAAAGACAAGTTTGAGTCTATCAGCTTCGCCGCATCTTCAATTCAGCATCGCGGACCACCAGGCCAAGACCCGGCCCATTCGGAACCGTAAACTTGCCATCGGACGGTATCGGCGGATTCTCGAAAGCCACATGCATGCGGGTCGAGGGATCGGCAAACTCGGCGGGCTTGGTAAGGTGCATGATGGTCGCGAGCACATGCAGATTCGCGGTGTGCGCGATGGTCGGCTGCGTCTGATGCGGCACCAGTTCGACCCCATGCGCGTAGCAGATCGCGGCGCACTGCATGAGGCCGGTGATGCCGCCCATTTTGACGATATCCGGCTGCACCATGCGGACCCCGGCATTGATCATGTCGACAAGCGCTTGGGTAGTGTAAGTCTGCTCCGCTGCCGCAACGGTGATGTCCAACCGCTGGGCGACCTCCCCCATCGCACGAACGTTATAGTGCTGCACCGGCTCTTCGAACCAGATATAGCCGAGCTCCTCCAAGACCCGCCCGACCCGGATCGCACCGCCGACCGAATATTGGTTGTTGGCATCAAAGGCGAGCGGGAAATCGTCGCCGACGAGCTTGCGAACCGCTTTCGCCTTTGCGATATCGCCCGGGATGTCATAGTCCTGCCGGGTACGGTCGCCATCCCAGCGGATCTTGATGGCGGCCGGCGTCTCTCTCTTCCAGCGTGCCTCGACAACACGCAGGACTTCATCGACGGTGCGCCCGGCATTGCCCCCGATCGAAGCGTAGAACGGCACCTCCGTGCGCCATCCGCCACCGAGCAGTTTGAAGATCGGCTGGTTGAAATACTTGCCCTTGATGTCCCAGAGCGCGATGTCGAGCGCAGCGAGCGCCCCGGTCACGGCGCCTTCCGGCCCGAGCTTCACGTATCGATGCAAAAGCCTGTCATAGAGCACCGCCTGGTCCAGCGCATCCGCACCGATCAGGGATGGCGCGAAGTCCCGTACCACACCGAGCGAATGCTCGCCGCCCATCATCGGCGAAGCCTCGCCATATCCGACGATCCCGTCGATCGTCGTCACCCGAACGATCGCGCTGCGGCGACCCGGCGGCTCGTTCGGCTCCCACATCACCTGGAAAGCTTCTATGGATTTAATGGTCGTCGGCGTAGCCACTGCGCATCCTCAATGAAAAAGCAAAACCGCCCGCGCATGAGCGCGGGTTGAAAAGTCCTTTGGCACTGTCCCGGCAACGCCCGGCAAACAGTTCGATGCATGACATGCTGTGCTGAAGTCTCGCGCGGCCCTCCCGACCGCATCGATCACCGTGATCGGCCTGTCGCCGTCACATTCCTCCATATTGACAGCATTGCGCAAATTGCATCCGTATGCAAGCGACATCTGCAAAAAAGCGGAATGAATGGCGGGCCTGATGATGATCAGGAAGACACCTGCTCAAAGGCATAGATCTGGGTTCGGAGAAACCGTGCGACGAGTTTTCCATCCGCAAGCATGAATTCCTCGCTTTCGAGATAATGCTTGCCTTTGCGGAGATAGGCTCCTGCGACCGCACCGACGACGGCAAGCCGCTGCCCCGGCCTCGCCTGAGCGAAATGCTGCGTCTCGATCCCCGTCAGGACCACCGGAGTGGGAAATCTGAAGCTGTTGTTCGTATCGCCCATGGCAAGCCGCATCAAGCATCCCGAATGGACGACCGCCTCCCGCTCGTAGAAAGGATCGGCCTCACCGAAGGCACGCAGGGAAGCCTTGAAATCAACATCCGTCAGGATTCGATTGGCCGTGGTGAGAGGCATGCCCCGGCTGAGATCCCCCGCCTCAACCGGCGGAGGAATCTCGGGCCTTGCAATAGCGGCAAGCCTTGACATGTCCGGCAGGTCCGGTGAGTCCTCCGGCAATCCGATCCAGCCGGCAGCAACCTCGTCACCATCCTCGTTCATAACCGAAACTTCCGCCCGGCATACACTGCCTTCATCTTGAAGAGGACCTGCGCGCATCACCAGATGGTCGCCGTTATGGACCGGCCGGCGGAAGCGCACGCCCATGCCGCCGCGGACCGTCCAATCCTTGCCCCAGGCGTGAAGCGCGAGGCGGCTGATATGGCCGTAAACGAAGGCGCCCGGAACCAGTGCTGCCTTGTAGCCGCGTGATCTTGCCACCGCGTCGTCATGGATCGACCCTTTGTAGCGCGGATCGTCGTCGAGCCGGATGTTAACGGCCAGTTCTCGTGGAAAGACGGGAGATGAATTCATGCTTCAACCGTCCGGAAAAGGCACGGCCGCCATCGCATCGCTCTTCGAAATGCGATCGATGTCGGAGGCTGAAAAGGCCAATATGTGCCGAAGCACATGCTGATTATGGCCACCGAATTGTGGCGCGGCGCGGCGCTGGCTTCCGGGCGTACGGCTCAAATGAATGGGCAGGCCGGGATGGCGATGTCGCCCTGCATCGGGATGATCGAGTTCGGTGAAGAACCCGCGATAGGCAAGATAGGTGCTCGCCGCCACATCGGCTGCGTTTGCGACAGGAGCGGCCGCCACGCCGGCATATTGCAGGAGCCTTGCGACCGCATGCTTGTCCCGGGTCGCTGTCCATTCGCAGATGATGGAGGTCAACTCCGCCTCGTTACGCTTGCGAGCGGCAAGATCGGAGAAGCGCGGATCGGAGGCAAGCTCGGGCCGACCCATGGCCGCGCAAAGGGCGACCCACTGTTTGTGGTCCTCCGCGGCAATGACCACCCATTGATCCTCGCCTCGCGCAGGGAAGGCGTCATGCGGCGCCATGTGCAGAACCCGGTTCCCATCCGCCGGCGGGTCGTCTCCGGTTTCAGCAGCAAGTAGAAGCTCAGCGCCGATGAACTGCATGGCCGCCTCCACCTGCGGCACCTCGACATACTGGCCCTCACCTGTCCGGTCGCGATGATAAAGCGCCATCAGGATCGCGGCGGCGGCGTTGAAGCCGCCGATCGGATCGAGATAGGAAGGGCCGCTGTTTTCCGGCTGGCAGCCAGGATAGCCCATCATTGCCGACATGCCGGTCGCCATTTCCATCGTTGGCCCGAGCGCCGCATAGCCCGACATCGGTCCTCTGCCTCCGAAGGCCGGCAATTCCGCGACAATGATATCGGATTTGATCGCGGCCAGGCTCTCATAGTCGAGTCCGAGCTTGGCGAGCGTGCCCGGCCGGAAATTGCAGATCAATACATCGGCGACAGCCACGAGACGGCGAAGCGTCTTGCGCCCCTCCTCCGTCTTCAGGTTCAGGATGCACGAGAGCTTGTTGACGTTCTGCGAGTTGAAGAGGAAGGAGCGGTCGAAGGGTCGGGAACCCGCTTCACCATCGGGAAAGTTGACCGGAGTGGGTTTCTCCTTGTTGAGCCGCCAGGAATTCACGCGGTTCGGCGATTCCACATGGATCGACTGCGCGCCGAAATAGGCAAGCACCCGACCAGCCATGGGACCGGCCCAGGCCGTCGTGATCTCGATGACCCTCAGGCCTTCAAGCGGCAGCCTCGGGGACGATTGCCGAACTGGTACCCGTTCCGGGGGCGTCCAGGCGATTTCACCGTTCGCCTCGCCGAGAGCCGGTGCGCCGGATGTGACTTTACGCGGCGTAACGCTCATCCGGTAAGGCGTGCCGAGGATCAGCCGTCCGTCTGCCTTTTCCCAGTAATTCCGATCGTTGAGATGGCCGTTCTGCAACTGCTCGGACGGCTGGTAACCCTTCGCGGCGATGACCTGCGCCTTCTGGAGCCGCTCCACCAGTTCCTCGGCGCACTGATCCGTAACCTTTTCCTGAATGATCTCGTAAAGGGTTTCCCAATTCGCCCGGCGCACAGCCGGTTCGGCAAAGCGCGGATCGTTTTCCAGATGCGGCAGGTCGAGCGCCGTGCAGACCGCATGCCAGCGATGATTGTAGATCCAGATGCAGACCCAGCCGTCGCGACATTTCACCTGGCCCGCGGGGATCGTCTGATCCCGCCGCGTGTGGATGGAGCCGTTGTAGATGTGCCGCATCACATAAGGGAAGCACATGGCTGCAGCAGTCTCCGCCGCATCGACCGAGACGACCTGACCGAGATTGCTGGAATGGCGCTCGTGCAAGGCGACGAGAATGCCGATGCAGGTCGCCAACCCTGCCGCGTAAGAGGCGCGGTTTCCGACACCATAGAGCGGTTCGCGTCCATAGGCGCCGTTGTTGTTCATCATGCCGGACAGCGCCTGAAGGACGATCTCCGGCCCTCGCCAATCCTCCAGGGGTCCATCCCGCCCGAAGGCACTGACCGATGCTGCGATACAGCCGGGATTCAGCCGCTCCACGCGCAGCGGATCGAAATCCTCCGGCAGAATCGCAATGTCCGCCGCAGCCAGCATCGCGTCAAGCCGTTCGGCATCCGCCCGGTCGACGACGATGGAACGCTTGCCGGCGTTGAGGTGCCAGAAATGCAAGGACAGATTGGGCTCAGTCACCGAAAATGGCTGCATGCGGCGGATGGGAGAGCCTTCCACAGGCTCGATCAGCGTGACGTCCGCCCCGAAATCCGCCAGCAGGCGTGCACAATACTGTCCTGCCAGGCTATCCGAGAAATCGACGACCCGCAGGCCGTCCAATGCCGTGGGCATCCACACCTCCACCAACCGCTTGCCGACAGGTCTCCTTCCCCTGCCGTCGCGAAAGTAGCGCGCATTGCATACGTATGCAAGATTGGCTTCTGTTCCAATTCGTCGTATTGAAGGAAGGCTGATTAAGCGATAGGGAGAATCTCGCAGCGGTTGCAACGGTGCCAGGGAGTGCGGCATTGAATAATACGACCAGCGAAAAGATGCGGCGCAAGCCGATGACGGCACGCGAGCTCGCGCGGATGATCGGCGTCAGCCAGTCGGCCATTTCGCGCGCCTTCACACCCGGGGCCAGCATTGCACCGCAACTCCGGGCGAAAATCCTGCGCCATGCCGAAGACGTCGGTTATCATCCCAATGCCATCGCCAGCATGCTCTCGAAGAGCCGGACGAATATCGTCGGCATCGTCATCTCGGACATGCAGAACCCTTTCTATCCGGCGCTTATCGAGAGACTTTCACGCGGGCTGCAGCGCATCGGCTTGCAGAGTCTGATGTTCAACATCACCAAGGGCGCCGACCTGGAGGAGCAGCTTTCGGCGCTGAGACGCTACAACGTCGATGCGGTCATTATCATTTCCGCGACGATCCTGTCCGGCCCGACTCTGCGTTGGGCGACGGAGGATCGGGCGGCAATCCTGATCAACCGCGTCGCGGAAGATGCGGAACTGAGTTGCGTGATCTGCGACAATATCGAGGGCGCGAGGACGATCGCCGATCATTTCCACGAGATCGGGCGCCGCCGTATCGCTTATGTGGCGGGCCTTTCGCACACCACCACCAACCGCGAGCGTCAGAGCGCCTTTATCACCCGCATCGCCGAGCACGGCATGACGCTGTCTGCGCTGATCGATGGCGGCGAGTACAGCTATTATGCAGGGCGAAACGCGGCGCTCGATATTCTGGCCCGTGGAGACACTGACGCGATCTTTTTTGCCAACGATATTCTCGCGGTCGGCGGTATCGACGCGCTTCAGGAAAATGGCGTACGCGTGCCGGAGGATATCGCTGTTGCCGGCTTCGACGACATCGCCATGGCAGGCTGGCCACATTACAGCCTGACGACATTCCGCCAGCCGATCGACACGCTTGTCGATGTCACGGTAACCATGCTCGAAGACGGCTCCTGTGTGCCCGGCAAGCTACCGACCATCCGCAGGATTTCCGGTGAACTTATCAAACGCCGCTCGACGATGGGAGCGGCCTCGCCAGACTGACGCAAATAGTGCGATGCTTTCGGGACACCTGCTTTACAGGGACACAGCGAAAGCATCCTGAGAAGATGAACCGTCTGCCGCGTCATACCGCAACGAGGTGGCCTGGTGACACGGCGCGATATTCGCGCGTCTTCGTCAGGTAATCGACCGGCCGGATTGGGCTCTTCAACTCATCGCTGGCGCCCATGCGTTTCTCTCGCCGGCGATCGGGATCCGGCACGGGAACAGCGGCCATGAGCTTCTTCGTATAATCGTGCTGCGGATTGCCGAAAACGGAGACGCGTGGGCCGATTTCGACGATTTCACCGAGATACATGACTGCAACGCGGTGGCTCACGCGTTCCACGACCGCCATGTCGTGGGAGATGAACAGGAAGGCGAGGTTGAGGCTCTGCTGCAGGTCGAGCATCAGGTTGATGACCTGCGCCTTGATCGACACATCGAGCGCCGAAACACTTTCGTCGGCGACAATCACCTTCGGTTGAAGCGCCAACGCACGGGCGATGCAGATGCGCTGCCGCTGGCCACCCGAAAATTCGTGCGGGTAGCGGCTTGCCATGTCCGGTGTCAGCCCCACCTTGCCGAGCATGTCAGCGACGACCTCTTTGGCTTCCTTCGAAGTCCCCATCTGGTGTTCGAGATAGGGTTCGGCGATGGCCTGGCCAACGGTCATGCGCGGATTGAGCGAGGCGAACGGGTCCTGGAAGATCATCTGCACGGATTTGCGCATCTCGCGCATTTCCCGTCTGTCGAGCGCGAGCAGGTCACGGCCCTCGACGGTGACCGAACCTGCGTCCGGCTCGATGAGCCGCATGATTGCTCGGCCGGTTGTCGATTTGCCGCAGCCGGATTCGCCCACCAGAGATAGCGTCTCGCCGGCGAAGAGATCGAAAGAAACGTTCTCCACGGCATGCACGCGGCCACTCAACCGCCCAAACAGGCCGGAATGAATATCGAAACGCTTGGTCAACCCCTTTACCTCAAGGATCGGCTTGCCCTTCGCGACTGTATCCGGCACTTCGACCGGCACATCGGACTCTCCGGTTGCGGCATTGACGACCGGGAAACGCAGCGGCCGCTGGTACTTTTCCATCGAACCCAACACCGGCACGGCGGAGAGCAGCGCGCGGGTATAGGGATGCTTGCCGCGATGAAAGATGTCCGCGGTCGCGCCCGTCTCGACCTGCTCGCCGCGATACATGACGACTGTTCGGTCAGCAATTTCGGCAACCACGCCCATGTCATGGGTGATGAACAGGACGGACGTGCCCTCCTCATCCTGCAGCATCTTGATGAGGTCGAGGATCTGGCCCTGGATCGTCACGTCGAGCGCGGTGGTTGGCTCGTCGGCGATCAGGAGCTTCGGCCTGGACGCCAGAGCCATGGCGATCATCACGCGCTGGCGCATGCCGCCGGAGAAACGATGCGGATACTCATCAAAACGCGAGGCAGCCGACGGGATGCGCACCTTTTCCAGAAGCCGGATGGTTTCGGCTTTCGCCTCTGCCGCCGACATGTCCTTGTGGCAGAGCAGCGCCTCGGAAATCTGATCGCCGATGGTGAAGAGCGGGTTGAGGCTCGTCATCGGCTCCTGGAAGATCATCGAGACGTCATTGCCGCGCACCTTGCGCATCTCGTGTTCAGGAAGCGACAGCAGGTCGCGCCCGCCGAGCATGATCTTGCCCTCGATACGGCTCGTCCCTTCCTGCAGGAGGCGCATGATGGAGAGCGAAGTGACGCTCTTTCCCGAGCCGCTCTCACCGACGATCGCCACCGTCTCGCCCGGCGCAACGGAGAAGGAAACGTTGCGGACCACCGGCTTCCATTCGCCGTCCACGTTGAACGACGTGGTCAGGTTCTGGACTGACAGAACCGGTTGATCGGACTGGACGGCTTGCGCTTGCGAGGTGGCCATGATCGTTCCCTTCCTGTGGTCTTGTTCGGCTCAGTCCGGCCAGCGCAGCATTCCATCAAACCGGTGCCGGCTGCGTTCCTCGATGGGCGTGGCGATGATCTCGTTGGAGGCGCGTGCCTTGTCGAGTTCTTCCGCAAGCCTGTTCGCAACGATCGTTTCCTGGCCCGGATGCAGATTGCACGGATCGAGGTAGAAATAGTGATGTTCCACCTCGTGGTCGCGGACGATGATCGGCGGTTCGCCGCGTCCAAGCGCGCTTGCAAGATCCCAGGCGGTGATATGCGCTTCCGGCGGTGAGATGATCACCCGCATGCGGTCGAGCGGATTGTTGGTCGGGTCGGGCTCGATCAGTGCAGTCACGCCCGGACGCCCGTCGAGTGTCTTTTTCCAGAGGTTCAGATAGCCCGTTTCGCGCTCGCGGATACCCGCATGATCCCGTTTCTCCCAGGCTTCCAGAGCCGCCATGACGCCGTAGACGCTCTCCTTGCCGACTTTCATGCCGCGGCCGATGCCCATGTTCTGCAGGAAGGCGCTGCGCACCAGCTCCTTTTTACCGGCGACGATGCCCGAGGTCGGGCCGCCGAGGAACTTGTGGCCGGAATAGAGCACGATATCCGCGCCCTGCGCCATGAAGAGCTTCAGGTCGTATTCGGAGGCCGCATCGACGATGACCGGAACGCCCTTCGCATGAGCGATCTCGACGAACTCGATGAGGTTCAGCAGCCCATAGTCGACGACGTGATGCGAGACCACATAGACGGCGGCCGCCGTCTTGTCGGTGATCGCATTTTCCATGTGGTAGCGATGCGTCGAGGTCGCCTGGCCGATCAGCACCACCTTGCCGCCGGCAAGCCGGATCGCCTGGTCCACCGGCGCACCGTAGCTCACCACATGGCCCATCTGGACGATGACCTCGTTTTTCTCCGGCGCCGCGTCCGGCAGTTTCTCGATCGCCAGCAGGTTGTTGCCGGTCATGGCTCCGGCGACTGCGAGGCTGATACCGGAAGAGCAGGAGGCCGTCACGAACCCCGCTTCGCCCCCCGTCAGCCGTGCGATGACGGCGCTTGCCTTGCGCTGCAGGTCGTTGATCTCCACGAACTGCGGCAGGATCGCCGCCATGGCTTCGATCGCCTCCGGAACGACGATCGAGGCCCCGAGGCTGGTCATCGTGCCGGATACATTGATGACCGGGCGGAGCCCGATCTGGGTGCGGATATCATCGGACATTCTCATCTCTCCAAAGTGATGGCCGGCTGCGGATTGCCATCGACAGTTATGCCATAGTAATGTAATAGCCTCTCGAAATCACACGAGGGGCCCGCGAGGAACATTGAATTGGACGCCAGGACTTCATCTGCAGCACTCTCCGAAGACGCCGTTTCCACCGGGGAAACGGAAGCCAAGGGCGCGCGCCGCTCGCGCGTGAGCGGCATCGACCGTGCGCTGCAGGTGATCGATTATCTCTACGAAACCGGTGCGCCGGCGGGCGCCTATGCGATCGCCAAGGCGGTCAAGGCACCGCTTTCCACCGTCTACGTGATCATCGATGATCTGGTCGAAAAGAACATGCTGGCCCGCAATCCCGACGGGTCGATCTGGCTCGGCGCTCGGCTTTACCACTACGGTCTTGCCTATGCCCGGTCGCTGGATTTCATGAGCGTCGCCACCCACGAGATGCACGACCTCTGTCGGCAGGCGGGTGAAACCGTACAGCTCTGCGGCCGCGACGGCGACTATATGCTGGTGCTCGCCATGGCGGACGGCCCGAGCCATTTCCAGGTCGCTTCGCGCGTCGGCACGCGTGTACCGCTCAACTGGACTGCCTCCGGCCGGCTGCTTGTCGGCCACCTGCCGGACGAGGAGCGGATCGAACTCTTCAAGCGTTGCGCCCGAACCTCTCCGACCGGTCGTGCCGAGATTAATGCCCGCACCCTGTCCGACTCGGCAGGCAAGGCGTTTCAGGAGCGCCTGTCCATTCAGGTTGCGGAATCGGACTATGCCGTTGCCTGCATTGCTTCGCCCGTCGTAGATCGCGAGGGCCAGTGCGTCGCCACCATTTCCATCGTACTTCCGGAACAAAAGGTCTTTTCCGACGAAAACCACTATACGGAACAGGTGCGCGCCTCCGCCGAGAAGATCGAAAAGCTGATGGGCTGGCGCAACCACTGAGTTCTGTCCTCCCCTCAATCGCGCAGAGCAACGATCGCTTCGATCTCGACGGTGATATTGCCGGGAAGCGAACCAAAGCCGACGGCCGAGCGAGCATGCTGGCCCGCCTCGCCGAAGACCTCGATGAAGAGGTCCGAGCATCCGTTGATGACCCGCGGATGATCCTCGAAATCCGGAACGGCATTGACCATGCCGAGCAGTTTCACGACCCGCTTCACCTGCGAAAGGTCGCCGAGCGCGCCCTGCATCACGGCAAGCAGATTGATGCCCGTCAGTCGCGCGTGTTGATAGGCCTGCTCCACATCGACATCGCCGCCGACCTTTCCGGCATGGAGATAACCGTCCATCTCCCGCGGCCCCTGACCGGAAAGGTAGAGAATATTGCCTTCGCGTACATGCGTCACGAAATTGGCAATCGGCGGCGGCGGCGGCGGCAGTTTGATGCCGAGTGCCGCCAACCGCCCATAAGGCGTTTCTGCCACCGGAGTGGCCTTTGCTGGAGACGTATTCACGTAAACTCCTGTCATGCAATTTCAGGAATGTCGGCTCACCGCCACGAATAACCGTGGCTGTGGCGGACGAGCTTGCGGGCCCGCGGGATATAGCGGCTGGCGACGGTGGCTTCCGATCCGATGACCGCGTAGCGCGGCTCGAACAGTCTGGTCAGCCGCGAGACATCACCGTTGGAATCAGTCGCTTCGAGGTCGGCATCAACGAGATCGAAGATCGTAAAATCGGCTTGGCTGCCGACCGACAGCCGGTTCTCCATGGAAAGCTTGATGACCGAGGCGGGGGCATGGGTCACCGCCTCCACCACCTTGTCGAACGGCATACCGACGGAAAGCAGCTTGGACATCGTCGTTGCGAGATCCCAGACCGGGAAATTCATCGAATGCCCATGCAGGTCAGTCGAGATCGAGAACGGTAGCAAGCCGCGCTGGATGGCCGCTTCCGCCACCTTGAACGAGAAGGACGCGCCGCCATGGCCGATGTCGAGGCGGATGCCTTCGGAGGCGCAGCGTTCGGCAAGGTTGAAGAGGTCCTCGTCTTCCATGATGCTCGAACCGGCCTTGCCGTTGAAGCAATGAGTGACGACGTCGCCGGGCCCGAGGATTTCCAGAACCTCGTCATAAAGCGCTGGCGGCTCGCCCACATGCACCATCATGGGCAGTTTGAGGATCTTGGCGATCTTCTTGCCGAGCTTGACGGGGATAACACCCCAGGAACCGGTGATGACATGGCTCGCGCGCACCTTGATGCCGACGATATGCTCGCTGTTTTCCGCGTAACATTCGAGGATGCGGTCGAGGTCGATATCCTTGATGTCGCGCAGTTCCGGCACGCGGTTGCAGGCGACGAGCCCGATCGAGCCGAGGTTCAGGAAAGCCTTGATGCGTTCCTTCGACGGCTCGATGATGTATTCGCGAAAGCCGTGGAAATTGGCCTCGCCTGCCGAGCCCGCATCGACAAGCGTGGTCACACCACGTTCGGCGCCGCATTCCGACGGACGGATCGATATATCCGTGCCGCCGTGCCAGATGTGGACGTGCAGGTCGACCCAGCCGGGAGAAATCCACGCGCCCTTGCCGTCGACACGCTCCGCATCGACAGGCGCCGCAAGCGACGAGCCGATCGCCGAAATCCTGCCATCGGCGCCAACGAGGATATCCGTGACGGCGGCGGATGTATCGCCGCCAAAGGCCATCGGCTTCACATTGGTGAGGAGGAGCGGCTTGCCCGCTTTTTCACCGGTCATTCTAAAGGTCCTTTCGAAGTCTTGGATCGAGCATGTCCCGCAGCCCGTCGCCGACCATTTGCAGCGACAGCACGGAAAGAATGATTGCGAAGCCCGGGAAATAGGTCATCCAGTCGGCCTGGCCGATATACTGGCGGCCGGCGGCGATCATCGTTCCCCAGGTTGGAATTTCAGGGCTGACGCCGAGCCCGAGGAAGGAAAGCCCGGCTTCGGCCAGCATGGCGCTGGCGAAGAGGAACGTGCCCTGCACCAGGATCGGCGACATGAGATTGCGAAGCACATGCCGCGTCATGATGTGGAAGGTCGAAATGCCGAGCGCCTTCGCCGCTTCCACGTAAGGCAGTTCGCGGATCACCAGCGTCGAGGCGCGGACGATCCGGGCAAGTCGCGGCGAATAGACGATCGCCAAAGCGACGATAACCGTCACCAGCGACGGACCGAGGGCCGCAACGAGCGCAATGGCGAGCAGGATATCCGGAAATGCCATCATCGCATCGATCAGCCGGGCGATCGGCGTGTCGAGCTTCTGGAAGAAGCCGGCAAGCAGGCCGAGCGTCACGCCGATCAGCGCCGACAGCGCCACCACGGCAGCCCCGACCAACAGAGACAGCCGCCCGGCATAGATGGTGCGCGAGAAGACGTCCCGCCCGAATTCATCCGTGCCGAACCAGAAGATTTCGCTCGGCGGCTTCAGCCGGTTGACGATCGAGAGCTTCGAGGGCGAATAAGGCGCAATCCAGGGCGCCAGGATCGCAAGCAGGACGAAGATTGTCAGCACGATCACGCCGGCTGCGACGGTCCTGCGCCTCAGGAGCCGGCGGAGGAATTTGCCTCGCTCGCTGACAGCCGGCTTGGGAGTGGTGGTTGCGATATCGGCCATCAGGTGCGCACCCCCATCAGTAACGTACTCTGGGATCGACCAGAAGATAGAGCATGTCGATCGCGAAATTGATCAGGACGTAGAGGCCGGCAATCACCAGCAGTGCGCCCTGGATCACAGGATAGTCGCGGCGCAAGACCGCTGAGACGACGAGATTGCCGACGCCCGGCAGGCCGAAGACGGTTTCGGTGACGACCGCGCCGGAAATCAGGACCGCCGCCGTCAGGCCGATGACGGTCAGGATCGGGATCAGTGCGTTCTTCAGGGCGTGTTTCATCACGACGCGCCGTTCGACCAGACCCTTGGCGCGCGCCGTGCGGATATAGTCGTCACCCAGCACGTCCAGCATCGAGGCACGCGTGAAGCGCAGGATGAGCGCCGAAGAGACGAGACCGAGCGCGAAAGCCGGCAGCGTCAGGTGGTACATCCGTTCCAGAAAGGAGGAACCCGGACCGCCGTATCCCGAAACGGGAAACAGGCTCAGCCTGACCGCGAAGAACTGCATCAGGATGAGGCCCAGCCAGAAACTCGGAATGCTTGCGGCCAGCATGGCGATCGTGGTCGCTGCCTGATCGATGAAGGAGCCACGCCTGTAGGCGGAATAGATGCCGATCGGCAGGGCTATGATGCTCGCGATCGCCAGCGAGAAGATTGTCAGGAAAAAGGTGGGCTCAGCGCGATCGAGAAGAGCCGAACCGACCGGCATATTGAGAAAGATCGACTGACCGAGATCGCCGCGCAGAAGCTGGCCTATATAGTAGATGTATTGAACACCGATCGACTGGTCGAGCCCGAGACGGGTCCTGAGCTCGGCGATGTCCTGCGCCGTCGCGTCGGGACCGAGCATCACGGCGGCCGGGTCTCCGGGCGTCACGCGCACGATCACGAAAACGATCGTGACGACCAGGAACATCACGACGATCATGCCCGCGAGGCGCTGAAGGATGTAACGTATCATGCAAACGGGTTCCTGTGTCCGCACGGGACAAGGCCGAGAGCGGATGCCGGCCTGCAGCCTGGCATCCGCATTTCTCGTGCTTACTTTGTGATCGAGGCGTTCCAAAAATACGGCCAGGGAGCCGGATCGACACCTTCGAGCTTCTTCGATTTCGCGGAGACGGCGTTGAAATCGCCGATCTTCAACAATGGCAGTTCATCATAGATCGTCTTCTGGACATTTGCCCAGAGCTCGACGCGCTTCGCCGGATCAGCTTCGGACGTGAAGGGATCGACTGCGGCCTTGCGGGCAGGCGTATCCCACCAGCCGGGCGAACTGGTCGACAGCACGCCCATCAGGGCCGGCTCGGGCAGGAAGGGGCTATGGGTGATGTAGATATCCCAAAGCTTGGCATCCGCACGACGCTGGGTCAGCGTCGCCCAGTCGACCACCTGCATGTCCACGTTAACGCCGGCGAGCTTCAGGTATTCTGCCGCCACCTGAGCCATCTTGTAATGGAACTCGTATTGGCGGCTGGTGAGGATCCGCAACGGTTCACCCTTGTAGCCGGCTGCCTTCAGGTCCGCCGCAGCGCCTTCGGGATCGCCGAGATTGTAATTGCCTTCGGTCCCGACCTCGGTGTTCCAGACGAAGCTCTTCGGATAGAAGGCTCCGTCCGCGTTGTAGAAATCCTTGCTGCCGAAAGCTGCAGCCAGCATGTCTTCCATGCTCAGTGCCTTCTCGACAGCCTTCCTGATCGCGAGGTTCGAGGAGAGGCCTTCCTTGGTGTTGAAAACGAAGACCGGGAAGCCGAACGGCTTCAGCATGATCGGCTCGGATAGCTGGGAATTCTTGATTTTTTCAAAGGATTCGACTGGAATGGAGTCGACGTAGTCGTACTGGCCCGAAACAGCCGCCTCGACGCGCGTGTTCGGATCCGGAACCGGCACGAAACGAATTTCATCGAGATACTGATGACGGGCGCCGCCATAACCGTCGCTCTCGCCGGAACGGGGCTTATAGCCGTCAAAACGGGCGAGCTGGATATACTGGTCCGCCTTGCGCTCCTTCAGCATATAGGGTCCCGTGCCGATGAACTCTTTCATCGGTTCATCCTGCTTTTCAGCCGGAATGATGATGGCCGCGGAATTGTTGAAGGCGAGGAGAGAAAGAAGCGGTGCATAGGGCTGCTTCAGTTTTATAGTCACCGTCGCGGCATCGGCAGCAGCGACGGATTCGATGAAACCGGCGACTTGCTTGCCGCGCGAAGCAAGTTTCGTCCAGCGGCCGAGCGAAGCAACCACATCTTCCGACGTCATGTCGCTGCTGTCATGGAACTTGATGCCTGTACGCAGCTTGATCGTATAGGTCTTGCCGTCCGCGCTGATCTCCGGGAGGCTTTCGGCGAGAAGCGGCGTCACCTTCCAGCTCTTGTCGAAAGTATAGAGGGTCTCGAAGATATGCTGCGTGACGATGCCGACGAGGTCGGCGGTCGATACCATCGGATCAAGAGTTGGCGGCTCGCCGATTGTCGCGACGTTGATCACGCCGCCCTTTTCCTGAGCCATCGACAGCGAGGGGGCTGCGATCAAGGCAGTCGCAACCAGGAACGCCAGTTTCAGTTTCATTGAGGTCTCCCGTTTTTATGTTCCACTATTATGATATATAAGACTTTATAAGAGAATACAGAACCCGAAGGTCCTGTCAATGGCCTGCCGTAGTGTACCAGTGGATCGCGGAACCGCGGCGGAGGCCAGCATCGAGGGCCCGCGCGGCATCGTTACGGGGAGCGGATGAGCTAATGAGCCCGTGATATGGCGGCCACCACCCGGTGTCTGTCGGGAACTGATCGGCGAATCTGTCGCCAGCGACGAGGCCCTCCGGCCGATCCGACAAGAAGCAGCAGGCGGATATCGATCCGAACGAGAAAAGTCAGCTTCTAACGTGCCACCTTGTCCGGATGCGCATTTGCGAACGATTTCAGCTCGGCGCAGCAATCAGCGATGGCCAAAAGTCTCGGGTATCCGGTGAGATCTACATTCCAGCGCCGTGCATTATAGACCTGTGGCACAAGACAGATATCCGCCATGGTCGGACGGTCGCCGTGACAGAACCTGCCGGTCGAAGGCGAATCCAGAGATTTTTCGAAAGCGGCCAATCCCTCTCCAATGAATTTTTGCATCCAGGCGATCCGTGCTTCATCACCGCCACCGGTCAACGACAGGACATGGCCGGTGACGTTGAGATTGCAGACCGGATGGATTTCGATTGCGATGATGTAGGAGAGTGCCCTCACCCTCTGCCGACCGACGGGATCGCCTGGCAGGAAGGCCCCGCCGCGCGTCTCGTCGAGATATTCGATTATGGCCAGCGATTGGGTAAAGATGTGGCCGTCAATCTCCAGCACTGGGACAAGGCCCTGCGGATTGCGCTGCAGATGCTCCTGCGACCTGTGTGCTTTGGCAAGCAGATCGACCGGAACGGAGCGGAATGTCTCGGCGAGCATGTTGAGCGCGATCCGCAGCCGATAACTGGCAGAAGAGCGCCAGTAATCGTAGAGCACCGTGTCGCTCATCCCGTCTTCTCGTATTTCGTCACGGCCTGCTCGATCGCGCCAAAGATGGAATGCCCCTTCTCGTCCTTCATCTCGATCCGCACAGTATCCCCGAAATGCAGGAAGGGCGTCTTCGGCACGCCGAGATTGATAGTCTCGATGGTGCGGATTTCGGCGATGCAGGAATAACCCGTGCCGCCGTCGGCCACCGGCTTGCCCGGCCCGCCGTCAAGCTTGTTGGAAACCGTACCGGAACCGATAATCGTGCCGGCAGCAAGGGGCCTGGTCTTAGCCGCATGGGCGATGAGTTGCGGGAAATCGAAGGTCATGTCGATACCGGCATTGGCCCGGCCGAACGGCTTGCCGTTCAGATCGACACGCAACGGCAGATGCAGTTTGCCGCCATCCCAGGCATCGCCAAGCTCATCCGGAGAGACGGCGACCGGTGAAAACGCCGAAGAGGGTTTTGACTGGAAGAAGCCGAAACCCTTGGCAAGTTCAGCCGGGATCAGTCCCCTTAACGATACGTCGTTGACCAGCATAACGAGCCGAATTGCATCGCGGGCCTCATCCGCCGACGCGCCCATCGGCACGTCGTCAACGATGACAGCCACCTCACCCTCCATGTCGCAGCCCCAGGCTTCGTCGCCGAGAAGGATCGGATCGCGCGGGCCGAGGAAGGCATCGGAACCACCCTGATACATCAGCGGATCGGTCCAGAAACTCTCCGGCATCTCCGCGTTACGCGCCCTGCGGACAAGCTCGACATGGTTGACGTAAGCGGAACCATCTGCCCATTGATAAGCACGCGGTAACGGCGACGTGGCGTCGTGCTCATGAAAACGGAGGGTCGGCTGCGAACCGGTTTCAATCCCTTCCGCGACACGGGCAAGCCGCGGCCCCGCATGCGCCCAGTCGTCCAGTGCCGCCTGCAGCGACCGGGCGATGTGCCCTACCTCCGAGCACCGGGTCAGGTCTTTCGACACCACGACCAGCCGACCGTCGCGCGTGGAATCCTTCAACGTCGCAAGCTTCATATGTCCCCCTCTTATTCGCCCTGCTCCTCAAGGCAACATGTCAGAATGTGTGGCGCCTGCCGAAGAAAACAACGCCCAGACTGTTTAATTGAGTAGACGTGCCCTCGTATTATTTCACTTGATGCCTGGCGTTCCGTCAAACCTGCGTTCGAGGCCGGTCCAGCAATCGATATAATCGTCCTGCAGCGTTTCGAACTCCGCGGCGAACCTGGTGATCTGCTGCGGGAACCGCGTCTCGAACATGAAGGCCATGGTGTTCTCGAGCTTGACAGGCTTTAATTCGCCATTCGACGCTTTCTCGAAACCCGTGAAATCGGGGCCGTGCGGCAGCATCATGTTGTGCAGGCTCATGCCTCCCGGCACGAATCCCTCTTCCTTGGCGTCATAGCGGCCGTAGATCAGCCCCATGAACTCGCTCATGATGTTGCGATGATACCAGGGCGGCCGGAACGTGTGTTCTGCCACCAGCCAGCGTGGCGGAAAGATCACGAAATCCACATTCGCCGTTCCCTCTTCGCCCGACGGTGCCGTCAGCACAGTGAAAATCGACGGATCGGGATGGTCAAACAGGATCGCACCGACCGGCGAGAAGGTGCGCAGATCATATTTGTAAGGCGCATAGTTACCGTGCCATGCGACGACGTCGAGCGGTGAATGGCCGATCTCGGTCACATGAAAAGAGCCGCACCACTTCACGTGCACACGGCATGGCGTTTCCTTGTCTTCATAGGTGGCTACCGGTGTCTTGAAGTCGCGCGGATTGGCGAGGCAGTTGGCACCGATCGGACCGCGGTCCGGCATCGTGAATTTGGCGCCGTAGTTCTCGCAGATATAACCGCGCCAGACGTCTTCCTCGCCGAGCCGGGTGACCTTGAACATGGTTCCGCGCGGGACGATGCAGATTTCGGATGGCTCCAGGTCCATTTTGCCGAGCTCGGTGAACACGCGGATCGATCCTGTCTCCGGCACAACCAGCATCTCGCCATCGGCATTGAAGAAATAGTCGTCCACCATGTCGGCATTAAACGTGTAAACATGAGCCGCCATGCCCGCCTGGGTCAGCGCATCGCCCGCCGTCGTCATGGTGCGGATACCCTGCAGGAAATTCAATTCCTCCTTTGGAGCCGGCAGCGGGCTCCAGCGAAGCTGCCCAAGCGCCAGCGAGTGCTCGCCGATATGCGGCGCAGTCTTCCAGAATGGATAGTCGATTTTCGTGAAGCGGCCCGTGTGCCGCACGCTGGGACGAATACGATAGAGCCACGAACGCTCATTGGTGCCGCGCGGCGCGGTGAAAGGCGAGCCGGAAAGCTGCTCGGCATAGAGGCCGTAATTGCACTGCTGCGGGCTGTTCTGGCCCTGCGGCAATGCTCCCGGGAGGCTCTCGGTCTCGAAATCATTGCCGAAGCCCGGCATGTAGGCGAGCGCTTGCGTTTTGACAGAGGCCTTTACGGCTTTCGGATCGATCTTGTCCAGCATGGCTTGCTTCCTCCCATGATGACGATATGGTTGCAAATGTAACCATCTATTTTGTAACCATCAACGCCATGGACCACTTTGCTCTCGAACAATTTCTGCCCTACCGTCTCAATCGCGCCGCCGAATTTGTCGGCCTGCGCTTCGCCGCGCATTACAAGGCAAAGTATGGCATGACACGGCCGGAATGGCGCACGCTCGCAGCCCTCGGCAGTTCCGGCCGCATGACATCGAAGGCTGTCGGCATCCATTCGAGCATGCACAAGACGAAGGTAAGCCGCGCCGTGTTTGAGCTGGAACAGCGTCGCTGGCTAAGACGAACGCAGGACGAAGCCGACCGGCGGCTCGAGCATCTGGAACTCACTGCTGCCGGGCTACAGGCTTACCGGGAGCTGATCGAACTCGCCCGCCGGTATCAGGCAGAGCTGGAGGCAGAGTTCGGTGACGGCGGTGTCCGGGCGCTTGACGAGGGTCTCGCGGCCGTGGAACGCGTCATGCGCAAGCCCGCCAGGGGCAAGAAGCTTCCGGAACCTGATGGCCTCTGAGCCTCAGCTCTTGGCGGGCTTTTGAATCGGAATCCCGCCGAAATCCTTCAGGACATTGAGAACGATCGATGTCTTGACATGTTGCACGCTTTCATGCGGCAGCAACACGTCATTGACGAAATGGGACAGGCCCGCGAGATCGCGTGTCACCACCTTCAGATGATAATCCATCTCACCGGTCAGCGAGAAACATTCCAGCACTTCCGGCAGGTCCTCGACGAGGCGCGCGAAGCGCTTGGCATTATCGCGGTTATGCGTGGCCAGCGTCACGGCGATGACCACGAGCAGGTCGAGACCGAGCTTCTGCCGGTTGAGATGTGCCCGGTAGGTCTGAATGAACCCCTCACTTTCCAGCCGTGCCCGCCGGCGTGAACATTGCGAGGGAGACAAGGCGATGAGCTCGGAGAGCTCGTTATTGGTCAGCCGCCCGTCGTTCTGCAGATGGCTCAAGATTTTTAGATCATATCCGTCCAGAGCATCCATCGTGCACCCACTTCACTAATCTCGCACACATCATGCATCATTCGAGCGGAATACAGCCCATATTGCAAGCACAATGCACGTGACCTGCATCATCATGAAAGGTGACTGACAGGAGGAGTTTACCATGGGTCCTTTCCCGCACGACGCACCGGTTTCCGAGATCACCCCCGACAATCCGGCGGGGACCGACGGTTTTGAATTTGTCGAATTCGCCCATCCGGAGCCGCAGAAGCTGGAAGAACTGTTTTCCCGCATGGGCTATAAGCCGGTGGCGCGGCACAGGACGAAGAACATCGCCGTCTGGCGCCAGGGCGACATCAATTACGTCATCAATGCCGAGCCGGGCAGCCATGCCATGCGTTTCGTCGATGAACATGGCCCTTGCGCGCCGAGCATGGCCTGGCGTGTCGTCGATGCCAGACACGCTTTCAATCATGCGGTCGCCAGGGGCGCGAAACCTTATGAGGACAAAGACAAAACGCTCGATGTGCCGGCCATTGTTGGCATCGGCGGATCGCTTCTCTATTTCGTCGAGACCTATGGTGAGAAAGGTTCAGCCTACGACACGGAATTCGAATGGCTCGGCGAACGCAATCCAAAACCCGAGGGCGTCGGCTTCTATTACCTCGATCATCTGACCCACAACGTCTATCGCGGCAATATGGACAGGTGGTGGGATTTCTACCGCGAGCTCTTCAATTTCAAGCAGATCCACTTCTTCAATATCGACGGTCGCATCACCGGCCTGATGAGCCGGGCAATCACCTCGCCCTGCGGCAAGATCCGTATCCCCTTGAACGAATCCAAGGACGACACCAGCCAAATCGAAGAATATCTGAAGAAGTACAAGGGGGAAGGCATTCAACACATCGCGGTCGGGACGGAGAGCATCTACGAGGCGACCGACAGGCTCGCCGATAACGGGCTGAAATTCATGCCCGGTCCACCCGACACCTATTACGAAATGTCGAAAGGGCGCGTGCACGGCCATGACGAGCCGATCGACCGTATGAAAAAACACGGCATCCTGATTGACGGCGAAGGCGTGCTCGACGGCGGTATGACGAAGATCCTGCTGCAGATCTTCTCTAGGACCGTCATCGGCCCGATCTTCTTCGAGTTCATCCAGCGTAAAGGCGATGAAGGCTTCGGAGAGGGCAATTTCCGCGCCCTCTTTGAATCGATCGAGGAAGATCAGATTCGCCGTGGCGTCCTCAAGCCAAACGAAGCCGCGGAATAGGAAACATCCTGTTCAGTCGCAGCCAATATTGAAGAGAAATATGCCGAACCGCACATAGACCGCCAGATCTGAAGATGGAGCGCACGCAGGCAAACGCTAAGTTCTCGGCAAGCCCTCCGGGCGCATCTGTTTCTTGAGCGCGGCGATGCGGAAGATGGCATTCGGGGCGCCATAGCCACGATAGCCACGCCGTTCGACGATCTCGAAGAAGAAGCCTTCGCCATAAGTGCCGCTGTAGAGCTGGAAATATTCTCCGTGTTCGTCACGGTCATAGAGGATGTTGTCCGCCTTCAGCCGCTCTGTCAGCTCCGGGTCGAGACCAAAGCGGGCTTCGACATCACCATAATAGTTGGGCGAGATGGAGAGCGGCCGGAACCCGTTCTTCCGGAGCGCTGCGGCGGTCGCGAAGATGTCGTCGGTCTCGAAGGCGAGGTGCTGGATGCCCGAACCGAACTTTTCCGCAATGAAGTGGCCTGCCAGAGTGCGGCGGTTCTCCGCACCATTCAGCGTGACCCTCAGTGCCCCTGAGGCATTCTCAACCACCTGGCTGCGCACCACGCCGGCCGGATCGATAATATCCACCATCGGCGTCTTATGGGCGTCGAAGATCGAAGTATAGAACAGAAGCCAGGTCAGCATTTCGTCATAGGCCACCGTCTGGGCGATATGATCTATGCGCAGGAGATGGGCCGGGGCAATCTCCATACCTTCTTCAACGGGCAGGAAATCGATTTCGGGAAATCGCCCGAGCTCACTTTTGTCATCGATCAGGTAGATCAGCCCGCCGCCGACGCCGCGGATTGCCGGTATCTCCACCTCACCCAGCCCGACCGGCTGATTGAAGGGTTCGGCATCGAGTGTCACGGCACGCGCGAGCGCGGCCTTGGCGTCGTCGACCAAGAGTGCCATGGCATAGGCGGAGGTGCCGTGCACGGCGAAGGACGCGTTGGCAAACCCTTTCTCGTCCGTATTGACGAGCAGCCGGATACCGCCCTGGCTGAACAGGCAGACCTTCTTTGTTCTGTGAACAGCTGCTTTGCGGAAGCCGAGCGTATGGAAGATGGCAACAAGATCCGTGGCCTCCTTTTCATCGGCAGAGAATTCCACGAAGCCGACACCCTTCACCTTTGCCCGATCCGGCATGGCGGGAAGGGTCAGGCCAGACACATTCGGGCTCCTTCGCACCTGGTCGCCGAGATAGATCAGCGAACGGTGGCCGTCCGCCGCGATCGAGCGGGTCGAACCGCCGCGAAACTGGTCGTTGAAGATTTCCAGTGAGAAGTAGCCGTCATAGCCGGTTTCGGCGATCGCTGTTGCAAACTCCGTTACGGGTAAGTCCCCCTCGCCCGGCATATTGCGGAAATGCCGGCTCCAGTAGAGCAAGTCCATGTCGATCAGCGGCGCATCGGCAAGCTGGACAATGAAAATCTTGTCCTTCGGGATGGAACGGATGGAGTTGATGTCGATCTTGCGCGACAGCGTATGGAAACTGTCGAGGATGAGGCCGATGTTCCGATGATCGGCACGCCGCACGACCTCCCAGGCGTCGCGATGGTCGTTGATATGGCGTCCCCAGGCGAGCGCTTCATAACCGACTTTCAGGCCGCGCCTGGCAGCCCGCTCGCCGAGCTCGTGGAAATCCGCCGCCGCCCGGTCGATCCCGCCGAGCGAGACTGGCGAGACATTCGAGCAAACAAGCAGCAGGTCGGTGCCAAGCTGCTGCATGACATCGAACTTGCGCTCGGCACGGTCGAAGGTTCGTTGCCGGTGGGAAGGCGGCATGCACTCGAAGTCGCGAAAGGGCTGGAATAGTGTAATCTCAAGGCCGTAGTCGCGCGCCATCCTGCCGACATCCACCGGACTGCCGTCGAAGGCCAGGAAATCGTTTTCGAAGATTTCCACGCCATCGAAGCCGGCTTTTGCAATGGCCTCAAGCTTTTCAGGCAGCTCCCCGCTGATCGATACGGTCGCTATCGAGGTCTTCATGTACTCCTCCCTTCCTCCAGTTCCGCAGAACGTTTCATGAGGGCATCGGCCGCCGCCGATTGCTCCTCGCTAGAGGTCAGGGATTTTGTACTAAATGGTTCGTAACATCAAATGGTTTGAGGGGTATCTGCACGAAGCTCGGCCATGAACGCCATCGCCAACGACGGTTCGGATTTGCCATACTGATTTCGAGTTAGCCGATACGAACATGCTCGCCGGAGGCTGCGACCATATCTACGGCGATATCCGGGCGCGCTTCAAGGAAATGCCGAATTCTTGCCGGTTCCATCAGGCTAAATGCGGTGGAGAGCGCATCGGCCGTCGTCGCATCCGGAGCAATCACGCTCATGCGCCGGTAACGCTCCGGAACGCAGCCACGGATTGGGTCCAGGATATGTCCGAAGCGGCCCGAACGGTCGAAATGGAATCCTGATGAACTCGAAGTGGAAACCGCCTTGTCGATGATATCGATGACCGTATTCGGGGTTTCACCGGCTTCCATTTCAGCGAGGCCGATACGCCAGGGTCGACCATCGGACGCGGCGCCGATGGCACGATTTTCCCCCATGCTGACAAGGCTGCTCGTGACCCCGGCATCGCGAAGCATCTGAACGATGCCGTCGGTAATGTAACCCTGCGCAATGCCATTGAAGCTGAGGGCCATGTGTGATCGAGCGAAAGCGACGCGATCCCGGTTGAAGCGAACGCCATCAAAACCGACACGAGAAAGGGCAGTCCGGAGTTCGTCGTTTTTCGGTCCGGCAGGATCGGCATCAGCCCTGGAGAAATGCTTCGCATAGAGGGCCCAGAGCGGTTGTATCGTCGGATCGAAGGCACCGTCGCTTGCTTCCCAAATGGCGCGGGACCTTTCCAGCAACATAATCATGTCTGAAGGGGGGGCAGCGATTGCGCCGAACCTGTTCAGCTCCGCCAGAACGGAATCGCTTCTGTACAGGCTGAATATCGCTTCCAGCCGGGAGACTTCGGCAATGACGCGATTGACCAACTGCCTGGCCAGCACGGGATCGTCGTGGTTCAGAATCAGCGTCGCCGGAGCTCCAAGGGCTTGGCCTTTCCAGCCGACAGGTTCCATCGTCTGCGCCGCAAGTCCGGCAGATGGGATGAGCGGAAGCCCCGCAGCAGCGGCAAGAATACAGATTGCACGGCGGCGTGTGAAAGTCTCAGCCATGATCATGGCCCCCACCGTTGTCGTTTGTTTGGGAGGAATCCGCTGCGGGTAGTTCCGCGCCGGCTCCGAGGATATAGGCCTTCGGCACTTCGGCGAAACCAACCACGCGCCCACCATTCTTCGAGGCGAACGCGTGCGCATCGTTCTCATTGGAGAAGGGCACGGCCTCATCGACACCCATTCCGCCGCGCGCAGAACTGTTGATGACGAAGAATGCCCTGCGCGCGTCGACCCAGTTTTCCGCTCCCGGCTGATCCCAGTTCGGTGCCTTGCCCATGTCGGACACATAGATCGCGGCGATGTCCTTCGGTTCTTCCGGCAACATGGTGAAGGCGAGAGCATCGCGTGCGGACGAGAACCAGATCGCCTCAGGTATTTGCTGCAGGATGATCTGCCCTTTCGGGCCTGGATGTTCGAGCACGTTCATGCCGCAATAACGGCCCATCGCCTCTTCCGTCAGGGCAAACGGAGGCGGGACAATGGTGCTTTCCTCCTTGCAGCCGACAAGAAGGAAAGATGCAGCGACTGCCGCTGCGGCTAGGATCAATCTCATACTTCCCTCCTGGCGAAGATAAAGTTGGCGACGGCGAGCGGGAGGACGGTCCACAACCCCAGAGCACCGACCAGAACAGGCGTGGAAAGCCGGGTATGGCCTGCTATCCCTCCCATGCCCGAAAGAGCGCTCGCGCCTCCGGAGCTAAGATTGAGCAGGCGATAGGCGTCAGTCGGATTGGCGACCAGAAGCAGGTCGAGGAGCCCCGAGGGCAAGGCCTGGCCTTGCCCGGCGACCAGCGCGCCGAGCAGGGCCATGTCATAGATCAGGACGAAAAACAGCCAGATGCCGATGGCGATCCCACCCGCCGTGCTGCGTTCGCTTGCCTGCGTGCTGACCAGATAACCGATGGCGATAAAGACAGCGCCGAGCAGTACCGAGGATGCCACCATCGAGGCGAAGGATTCCCAGCTTTCGATGTCGATCCCCGTACTGGTCAGAGCAAGTCCCAGCGCGGATGCGCCGTAACCGAAGAGCGTCGCGAAAGCGAGAATGGATACATGTCCGAGAAACTTGCCGAGCATCACCTCGCTCCGGCCGAGTGGATAACTCAGCAACAGCAGCATGGTCCCGCGCTCCGCTTCGCCGACGATCGCATCATGTGAGATCAGAAGCGCAATCAGCGGGATGAGAAAGATGGTGAGGCTCGACAGGCTGACGATGACGACATCCAGCCGGTTGACACCGACATTACCGGTCGGCGCACTTCCGAGGAACGAAAGCGTAAGCGCGAGGGCCGCCAGGAGCAGCGTGGTGGCCAGGACCCAGCGATTGCGAAGGCCCTCCTGGATTTCCTTGCGGGCGACGATGAGGATGTTGGTCATTGCGTCTTCTGCCCGTTCAGGAAATGCGCGTAGAGATCGTCGAGCGTAGGCTCGGTGATAGCCAAATCGGCCAGCATGGAGGGATCGCCCGTGACTTCGCGCAGCAGCGCGATCTTGTCCTCCGGCGCGACATTGGCTTCGAGACGTCCTTCGGCCGTTCTGCTCCAGCTTGCCCCTTCAAGGCTGCTTGCTCCGTTCGCAAGCCGGACGCTGATGCGGGTCGGCAGACGCGCGAGCTTGCGCAATTCATCCAGGGTTCCGTCCGCGATCTTGGTGCCACGATTGACGATGATGACGCGGTCTGCCCGATCTTCGAGCTCGGTCAGGGCATGCGATGAGAGGAGCACCGTCGTCCCGCCACCGCGCAACTCGGTTATCAGGTCGTAGAAATTCCGCCGCAGCGCCGGGTCCAGCCCGCTGGTCGGCTCGTCGAGCAGCAGGATGCGCGGCTCGCCGAGGAGCGCCTGGGCGAGACCTAGTCGCTGACGCATGCCTTTCGAATAGGTGCGCACCGGTCGGTTTGCGGCTTCGGGCGCCAGCCCAACACGTTCAAAGAGCATATCCATGTGGGAAACCGCCACGCGCTTCAACTTGGCATAAAAGGCAAGCGTCTCGCGTCCTGTCAGCGTCATATGGAAGGAAACGCTCTCCGGCAGATAGCCTAGCCGTTGGCGGACCGCGAAGTCGCCTGTCGCCGGGTCTTCGCCTAGAACCTTGACAGAGCCCGTGGTCGGGCGGATCAGGCCAAGCATCAGCTTGATCAGCGTGGTCTTGCCCGCACCGTTATGCCCGACCAGGGCAATGGTCTCTCCGGCCTTCAGCGCGAAGGACATATCCTTCGTGGCCTCGATTTTGCCATAGCGCTTGGAGGCGCCCGTGAGTTCGACCGTTGCTGTCATTGGATTTGTCTCTTTCCGATGATCGGCCTCATCAGAGGATGGCTGTCGACCACGCCGCCCGGCAGCAAGGCAGGGAATTGCGCTTGTGCCCAGCGGATGACCTGAACTGCAGGGCTGGTCGTCAAAAGCTTGGCCTGCGGCGCCGTCCACAGAACCTTGTCGATCAGGTCGTTTGGCCGGTAGGGATTGTCCGCAATACCGTCGCCATCGAGATCGAAGGCCGGATTGTCGCTCCAGTAGTTGCCCCGCCCGTCCTTCGACCAGTCCATATAGCGCGTACCGACATATTTGACCTGGTTGCGATTGTTGATGAAGGCGTTCCCGCTGATAGCATTCGCTTCGGAGCCCGCAGTGAAATGAATGCCGATCGCACATCCCTCGAAGAGGTTGTCGGTGAAGCGGTTCTTGTTGGCGTTGTAGATAAACACGCATTTTTCCGGGCCTGGTCGTAATCCCACGGGATTCCGGTCCATCGATGTCGTGTCTTCGGTCTTGGGCATGTCGGGATCGGCGTTCCGGTTTCCCCCGAGCAACCAGCGGCTCGCCGGCTGCAGGCGGCCGAAGACGGAATTGCCGGTGATGACCGAGCTGTTGGCATAGTTGAGCAGCAGACCGTGGTCGCGGTCGCCGTCCGAGACATTGCCGGTGATTTTCAGGCGGTTGGAAAACATGATCGCGTAACCGACGGAATTGCCGGTGGAGATATTGTCGCTGATCTCGCTGTCGTTCGTGTACATGTAATGGATGCCGAAGCGCAGATCGCTGAAGCGGTTGCGGCTGAAGACATTGCGCTTGCTCGCCATGGTGGCGATGCCGTCCCGTCCGTAGCTGATCACGTTGTCCAGCACCTGCGCGCCGGGCGCGTTCCAGACGGAAACGCCGTTGCCGGCCTCGCTGAGGCGCTCGCCCTGCAGTCCGACAATCGTATTCCGTTGCGCGACGGAATTGGCCGCGCCGTGCAGATAGATGCCGAAAAGATTGCCGGTCATCACATTGCCCTCGATCACTGCGCCGGTCGCCGCCTCCGTCGCCAGCACTCCCGAATCGAGTGCTGTCAGATCGTGGCCGGAGCCGCTGATAGCGAGATTGCGTATAGTGACGCCCGCCGCATTGATCGTGATCACACTGCCCCTGCCGTTGCCGACAACGCTTGCTCCCTTTTTGCCGGAGATCGTAAGGGGCTTGTCGATAACGATAGGCGCTGGATAGATACCCGGTTCCAAGGCGATGAGATCGCCTGGGGCAACTGCATCGATGACCGCCTGCAACGACACTCCCTCGCCCGGCCCGACGATGTGATTTTCCGCAAGCGCCACGGCTGGAAGGGCGGCCCAGAAGGCCGCCATCCCGATTGTCGCAATTGTTGATCTCCGCCGCATCATGCCGTCTTGGGCTCGACCAACATGCGGCCCTTCATCTCCATGTGCATGGCATGGCAGAACCACGAGCAATAGTACCAGTAGACGCCCGGCTTGCTGGCCTTGAACGTCACCGAGGAAGTCGCCTGCGGCCCGATTTCCATGTTGATGCCATAGTTGACGAGGGCAAAGCCGTGGGTCAGGTCCTCGATCTCGTCGATATTCGTGACGTAGACCGTGACCTCGTCCCCTTCCTTGACCGTGAAGCTTTCCAGGCCGAAGGCGGGGGCGGCGGAGGTCATGTAGACACGCACCTTGTTGCCATCCCGGATGACCTCGGAATCGACGAGCAGATCGATACCGTCGGCTTTCGCCTGCTTGACGGCGTCGGCAAAGAAGGGGTCGTCGCGCTTCCAGATGCTGATGGGGTTGATCTTCGAAGCGTGGACGATCGTGGCGTCATGCGGTTCCGCGAATGTCGGATTGTCATGCACGAGCACCATTTGATCACCGGAAATGTCGATCAGCTGGTCGTTTTCCGGCTTCAGCGGACCGACGTTGAGGTAGCGATCCTTGGAGAACTTGTTAAGCGAGATCAGCCACTTGCCATCGGCATCCTTGGTCTGGCCCATGGAGGTGTGGTTGTGGCCTGGCTGATACTGGACGTCGAGCTTCTGGCGAATCGGATCGACCTTCTCGCCCTTAAAGGCACGTTTGGCATCCTCGATGTTCCATTTGCATATCTGGCTGTCGAGAAAGAGCGTCGTATAGGCATTGCCCTTGCCATCATAGGCCGTGTGCAACGGGCCGAGGCCCAGTTCCGGTTCGGCGACGACGGTATCGCGCGGCTTGATCTTGTCGGCGAAGAGGTCATCGAACTTGCGAACGTCGAAGACCGTCACGGTCGGCGACAGCTTGCCGTTGGCGACCACATGAATGCCATCCGGTGCCGTGTTGATGCCGTGCGGACTGTTGGAGACCGGAATATAGCGCGTGAAGCGAGAGCCATGGCGGCCGTCGACGACAGGCACGCCGTTCATTTCCTTGTAGTCACCCTTGGCAACGGCTTCCTCGATCCGCTTCAGGTCGAACACGACGACCCAGTCCTGCTCCTTTGACATCATCTGTTCGAGGTTGACGCCTTCCTCGGAGTTGTAGCAGGTGGCGAAGCAATATTTGCCCTGGTAGTCGGCATCGACGTTGTCGAGGTTGCCATCCACCATGACCTGCCAGGCGATTTTCATGGTCTCGCCGTCGATAGCGGTGAAGATCGCATGGTACTGCTTGGTATCGTCGAGGATCTTGCCGTCGTTCGGGATAGGCGCACGATCCTCTCCGTTGGCAAAGACATAGCCGGTCTTCGGATATTTCTGGACACGCAGCCCATGGACGGTGTGCTGATTGGGAAGCTGGATGATCTTGTCGCACTTCATGACATCGAGGCGAATGCGCGCAACGCGGGTATTCGCCTTGTCGTTGGCGAAGAGATAACGCCCGTCATAGGAGCCTTCCGTGAAGGACGGGTGGGGATGATGGAGGTCGCCGTTGAGATAGATGCCACCTTTATCCTCCAGGAACTCGACGCTTTCCGGGAGCAGACCTTCGGTCAGGATCTTGCGGCTTTCATTGGTCTGGCCCCAGCCAGTCGCGCTGCACCGGTTGAAAACCGGAACGCGCATCAGCTCGCGCATGGAGGGCAGGCCGACGATACGGACTTCGCCCGTTTGCCCGCTGGAGAAGAATACGTAGTATTCGTCCAGCTCGCCCGGCTTCACCTCGTATGGCTGGTCGCCCACCTTCTGCGCGAGCGCCGGCGTCGCAGCCGCGCCGGAAAGCGTGAGCGCACCACCGACCCCGGTCGCGCCTGCGACTGCGGCCATGGCGGTCGTCCCCAGTATCTGCCGCCTGTTCAGGCGCGGTGGGTTGTGTTCGTCAGACATTGTTCGTCTCTCCTTGGTTGGTCCTTCACGCCGGCTGATCCGATACGGCGTCAGAGCTGGTGATTGGTGCACCCTTGTAGGTGACCTGGGTTTTGGGTGGCGTTTCGCCGCGGGAAGCGGGGGAAGACAGCCGCAGGAATTTCTCGCGCTTTTTCCGCACCTCGATCATGTGCGGACAGCGCTGGTCGTCCTGGTAGAGTTCCTGGCAGTGCATGCAGTAGATGCACTCGTTGACGTTGATCTGCCCTTCCGGATGAATGGCCTGCACGGGACATTCCTTGGCGCAGCGATGACAGGGCGAGCCGCATTCCGGCCAGCGTTTCAGCCATTCGAACATGCGGATGCGACCGGGTATGGCGAGAGCTGCGCCGAGCGGGCAGAGGTAGCGGCAGTAAAAACGCTCGATGAAAAGGCCGGCGACGAGCAATGTCACGGCGAAGAGGACGAAGGGCCACTGGCGGGCGAATTTCAGGATGATCGCCGTCTTGAAAGGCTCGACCTCTGCGACTGTCTCAGCGAGCGCCATCGAATAGAAGGAAAGGCCGAACAGTCCGAGAAAGATAATGTATTTGACCGGCCAGAGCCTCTCGTGCAGCCCCCAGGGCAGCTTGAGCTGCGGCACCTTCAGCCGTTGGGCCAGTTTGTTGGTCAGTTCCTGAAGCGCGCCGAACGGGCACAGCCAGCCGCAAAACGGCCCGCGTCCCCAGAAAAGCAGTGCAGCTGCTATCGACGCCCACAAGATGAAGATGAGTGGTGCCGCGAGGAAGAATTCCCAGTTGAAGCCGGCGACGAGGGCATTGGCGAACGTCAGGACATTGACGACCGATAGCTGGGCATTGGCATACCAGCCAAGCCAGACCAGAGTGAAGATGAGATAGCCGTTGCGGACCCAGGCGAAAAGTTTGGGACGCCGGACCAGCCAATCCTGAAAAAAGAAGATCGCAGTCAGCACGAGCACGGCTACGACCGTGATGCCGATCGACATGCGGTTCATCTGCCAGATGCTGATCCACAGGGGCTGGCCCTCCTGCAGCGGATCAGTTGACGCGGCCGTGATCGCTTTTTCGTCAGTCGCGACAGGCACCGGTGGTGCAGCCGGGCGGCTCTCGACCGTCATGTAGGCAGAGGGGAGAGAATAGCCGAGGTTATAGGGAAGGATAGCCTTCTCACGACCGCCAGCACTGCGTTGCACGAGCAGTTGCAACTCCCAGGGCTCCGTGACATCGAATGTAAACTCGCTCGGCACAATGAACAGAGCGATCTCGCGAAGGTGTGGCGCGTCCGGTGCGGCAAATGCCGGCAGCCTCGTATGGTCGCGATCACGGAAGCGGAGGCCCTGGCCGTTCTGCAGCAGTTCGACCCGATCGAAAATGCCGCCGCGAACATAGCCCGAGCCCTTGAAGGAATAGGCTCCATCACCAGCCACGATGAGGGCGGACTGTCCGGGCTTAAGCCTGGCTGTCAGACGCTGGTAACCCTCCTCTCCCAGAAGCGTTCTGCCGATCGCCGGGACGCTGACAGGCGCCATGAAAAGATCGATGAACCTGTCTTCGGGATTCTGGGTTTCAGCCTTCTCCGCGGCGATCGGCTGGCCCGCCTGTCGAAACGCATCCGACACTTCCCCGACTGTTAGCCGAAGGCTGCGGATCGAGCCGTCGCCGATGAGCGTCTGCCAGTCACTCACGGCAGTCCTGGATGGATCGACCTTTCTGATTTCGGTCACCGTCGCAACCGTCTCGCCGCTACCTGCATTCAGCCGATTGCTGCGGATGAGCTGGACTGCGGACCGCACCACGCTGTCGCCCATGACAAGGACGGTGACGGTCGCACCGCTGACGATATCGACCTGCGGCGGTCGTTCCGCTCCCGCCGCAACGCGTCCCATATCCTTTCCGATGATCGCATTCATCGATGCGACCACTTTCTTCTCCGGTATGCCGATAAGAACGATGGGTTCCTTGTGATCGACCAGCTTGAAGCCCCGTATGACGCCCTTCGGATCAATGCCGACGACGATGCGGATGGGCTTGCCGGAATAACCGACGGAACTGGTGAAATCGGAATTGAGATAGGCGTAGCCAAGCAGCTCGTCGCCACGGAGAACCGGAACGATCGGCGGGTCTCCGGCAATCGGTCCGAAACGATCTGCGCCCTGAAAAAGATCTCCCGGCTGGACCTTGTCGAGAAAAGTAGAGAGCTGCCCGGCAGCATGGCCTTGCGTTGCAATCATGAATGCAACGAAGAAGGCCGCAAACCAGGCAAACAGGATCGAAGGGCGCAGCGAAAAACGTGATCTCTGTGGCATCTGCTCGGTCTTCTGTGAATTACGAGCAGAGCTTTAGGGGACTCGGGAAAATACTCTTTGAGCTAAATCAACTATAAGGGATGCATCTTTTTGCGATTGAAATTTTGGCTCGCCGGCTTCCCTGTCAGTTCAGGCAGCGTTCGGGGTGCCGAAATCTTCGGGGTTGAGCATGAGATCCTGCAACGTATGGCGATCCAGAACATCTATAAATGCCATAACCGCCTCTCCCAGGATTCCCTGCAGGCGGCAGGAGCGGGTAATCCGGCACCTGTTGTCGGGTTTAAAGCATTCAACGACCGCGAAATCCGGTTCTGTGGCCCGTACGATATCGCCAATGCGGATGGCTTCGGGCGGCTGCCCGAGCATGAGGCCGCCGGTGCGGCCGCGTACAGCCTTGAGAAACCCCTTCTTGACCAGCAATTGGGCCACTTTCATCAGGTGGGCGCGGGAGATGCCGTAAACCCTGGCGGCTTCCTCGATCGTGATGAGCCTGTCCTGATGAGCGGCCGCCATCATCATCAACCGCATCCCGTAGTCGGAAAAAACCGTAAGCTGCATGATCGAGGCGACTTTCATTCCGTCCCTACGCCTTATCGCGCAGAGCGAAATATTTTCCGCCCTGGATGTCCGGATTGTCAACGGTTTTGAAATCCCTGCATCGCACTCAGCCAGGCAGAAGGGTGATGCGTCGGACAATCTCCCGAGCGATGCGAGCTTCACTGTAGACCAGCGGCACATAGCCACCCTTTGACCAGATTTCGGCGAGATCGCCATAATGCGGTGAACGAGGATCTCCGGACTGCCCGGGCGCATTGATACACACGCTGTTGTCCCAATCGCCGACATCCATCACGAGCCGCACGGAAGCACCCGCAGTGACGCCGAAATCGCTCATCCGGTAACCCGCATTCATGGGTGTCGAACGGCTGCCACCTAGCGGCAGCGGGCCAACGTTCCAATTTGCGATGCCTCCAGTCGTGATGCGGCTGGTGGCGTGCTCGAAAGTCGCCTTGTGCAGATCACCCCATTGCCAGGCGGCAGGGCTGGAACCGAGCCGCTTTTCGCAATCGTCAAAGCCCGCCGAGAGTGTCGAAAGCAGCATGGCGTCGCGTTCGGCTTCGTCCCAATGCCTGCCGGGCTCGGTCAGCAGAGAGAGCATGCGGTCGACATCGCCCGGCAAAAGCAGTTGGCGCACGGTCTGGTTCGGTGCGAATTTCGACAACAGCGCTGGACGGAGATGTTTCATCCACCACACTTCGAAAAGTGCGGCCGGAGCGCTCGTCGCTTCCAGCCGGTGATCCCAGCCCTTGACGAGAGCGAGCGCCATTCGCTGCGTGCCATCGAGTGGATGCCGGACGGCAACCTTTTCCAGCAGGCTGCAGATCGTTGCGGCGGGACGGGAATACGTATCCGTCTGCAGCGCCATCGAGCCTTTCAACGTATGTTTCAGATCGGCGGCGAGCACGGACTTGATGCGCTGGGCGCGACTGATCTCCGCCCATTCATGGCCGATCGAAGGAGCGTTCGGGTCGCGGTCGGAGGGAAGGTTCATTTCATTGGCGGAAGCGACGAAGCCTTCGGCGGGATTGTATCTCCGTGGCAACTGGTCGGCCGGCAGGAAACCGTCCCACTCATGGGATCCATGGCCCGGCACCGGCAGCAGGCCTTGCCAGTTATGTCGTACCGGTGTGAAACCGGCCGTGAACCATCCGATATTGCTGTCCACGTCGGCGCTGACATGGTTGACCGACGGCGTACCCCAGTGACCGAGCGTTTCGGCGAAAGCCTTCACCGACGAGCTGCGCATGTAGGCCAGGCTGCCGAGATAGGCGGCCGAGCCCGGCGATAGCCACACGGAACGCATGGCGATCGCCAGTTTCTTCTTCGGGTTCTCGTACAGGAGCGGTCCATGGCGAGTGAAGGACAATGTCAACGTTTGGTCGGAGAAGCCCTTGACCCCGAAGCGCTCTTCGATTCGGTTGATCTTCTCCCAACCGCTGCCATAACGGTAGGAATCCGGATCGCCGTCCTTTGTCTCGTAGACATAAACGTCTTCCTGGTCGGCGCCGAAGATTGTGAGTCCGAAGGCGACCTTCTCGTTGTGGCCAAGCGAAATGCCGGGCGCGGTCGGCTCGCCGGTGCCGATGGCATTGAGGCCGGGCGCTTGGAGATGCACGAGATAACGCAGCGACGGCACAGCATGCGCCCGGTGCGGATCGCTCGCCAGGATCGGCCGGCCGGTGTCCGTGCGCGAACCGTGAACGGCCCAGTTGTTGGAGCCCTCTTCCGTGACGCGTTGGATGACGTCGCCGAGATCGGTTACCTCGGTCCATTTCCAGACGTCGTCGAGGGTCGCGGCAAGCCGAACCTTGTCGAAGGTTACCGGCGCGGTGGCGAGCTTGAAGAGGCGGGTCGCTTCGAGTGGAATGTCGGCGAGCACAATGCCCTCGGCAGGCTTCAACTCAACCGGCGGATCGATCTCGTAGCGGAGAAGATCGGTTTCGGCATCGGCAAGCGCCATGATGTTGGCGCGCAGGATTTCCGAAAGGCCGTTGCGGGTCAGTGCGTGGCTGCGGATGCGCACAACATCTGAGGGTTGCCAGTAGGCCGGCCTAGTGCCGAAGACAGCGAATTCCGGCGGCAGGCGGGCGGGTTCGGCCTCACAAAGCGCGGTATAGGCATTGATGCCGGCAACGAACGCGTTGCAGATCGTCTCCGTATCCGGCGCATAGGAGGTCCATTCCGGTGCCATGTCGCCGCGGTAGAGGAAGTGCCGGGCCGCATGGTCCTGCGCCAGGTAACCGGGGCCGAAATCCGCGGCAAGCAGCCCGAGCCCGCGCTTGCGCCACAGATCGAGCTGCCAGAGCCGGTCGCGTGCAGCGTTGAAACCCTGCACGAAGAACAGGTCGTTCTCGTTTGCCGCCTTGAGATGCGGGATGCCCCAGCCGTCGATGCGTATCTCCGCCTCGGCACTGAGGCCGGCCAGTCGGAGCGTTTCGTTCGTCGGGGCATCGGTCATGGCATTCCCTATGGGCAGTGGCGGTTAGGCGTGATGGCAGGCGACGCGAGCACCGTCCGGGCGCGGTGTCAACTCAGGCCGCTCCTTCGAGCAGATTTCGGTCGCCAGCGGGCAGCGCGTATGGAAGGCGCAGCCGGTGGGAATGTTGGCGGGGCTTGGCAGTTCGCCGCCGAGGATCAGCCGTTCCTTGGACCGCTGGACGACGGGATCGGCTTCCGGCACGGCCGACATCAGCGCCTTCGTGTAAGGGTGCTTTGGATTGGAAAAGAATGTATCCCGGTCCGCCATCTCCACGAAGCGGCCGAGATACATCACCACGACGCGGTCGCAGATGTGGCGAACCACGCCGAGATCGTGTGAAACGAAAAGGTAGGAAACACCGGTGCGCTTCTGCAACGCTACAAGCAGATTGAGGATCTGCGCACGCACCGAAACGTCGAGCGCGGAGACGGGCTCGTCGCAGATGACGAGGTCTGGTTCGAGTGCGAGCGCCCGGGCAATGACGATCCGCTGACGCTGGCCGCCCGAGAACTGGTGCGGATAACGGTCCGCGTGTTCCGGTCGGAGGCCCACCTGCTGCAGAAGCGTCGCGACGCGTGCTTTCAGTACCTTACCCTTGGCGATACCACGCACGATCAGGGGCTCGGCTATCGTCGCCCCCACCGTCGAACGCGGATCGAGCGACAACGCCGGATCCTGGAAGATCATCTGCACCTTGCGGCGAATGTCATTGAGCTTTCTCTTGTCGGCTCCGACCACTTCCTCGCCGCTGATCCTCACGCTGCCGGACGCCGGCGCCTGCAGACCGACGATCGTGTTGGAAAGCGTGGACTTACCGCAGCCGGATTCGCCGACCAGTGCCACCGTCTCGCCGCGAGGAATGTCTAGATCCACGCCATTGACGGCCTTCACGACCGGCCCGGGCTGGCCAAGCAGCCCACCGCGGCCGCAAAAATGCACCGCGACGTCGCGGATTTCGAGGACGTTCTTGGTCTTGCTCATGCCGCAACCTCGCGGATTTCGGCCATTCGGTCGATATGCCAGCAGGCGGAACGATGCCCATCGTTGCAATCGATCAGCGATGGCTGTTCCAAGCGACACTTGTCGGTGGCGAGCGGACAGCGATCGGCAAAACGACAGCCGATGCCGAATTCGCTTGGGCTCGGCACCATTCCCTCGATGGTCGCAAGGTCCGCCTTCGGCGCGTCGTCGAGTTTCGGCACGCTGGCCAGAAGCAGGGCCGTGTAAGGATGCTTCGGCGCGCGAAAAAGGGCATGCACCGGCGCGATCTCGGCGATGCGACCGGCATACATGACCGCAACTTCATCGGCGATGTCGGCGACCACGCCCATGTCGTGCGTGATCAGCACAATTGCCGTGCCGCGTTCGGCGACCAGCTTCTTCATCAGATCGAGAATCTGCGCCTGGATCGTCACGTCGAGCGCTGTCGTCGGCTCGTCGGCAACCAGCAGGCGCGGGCCGTTGATCAGTGCGATCGAGATCATGATGCGCTGGCACATGCCACCCGAAAGCTCGAAGGGATATTGGTGCAGACGCCGGTCGGGATCGGGGATGCCGACATCGACCAGCATCTGCCGTGCCTTCTCGAAAGCCTCGGTCTTCGAGACGCCGTGATGGACGCGATAGGCCTCGGCGATCTGCTCACCCACCGTCGTCAGCGGATCGAGCGAGGCGCTCGGTTCCTGGAAGATGATCGAGATATCCTTGCCGCGCGCCTTGCGGAACTGCCGTTCGGACAAGGCGGCAAGATCGGTATTTTCGAGCATGATCCGGCCACCGGTACGCCGCGCCGCCGATGGCAGCAGGCCGAGCATGGCATAGGAAGTCAAAGACTTGCCGCAGCCCGACTCGCCTACCAGCGCCATGACCTTGCCGGGCGCGACGGTGAACGACACGTCGTCGACGACCTTGGCGCCACCGATATCAATGGTGAGCCGGTCGACGGCAAGCAGCGGGCTTGCGGCGGCATTCATCAATCTCAAGCCTTCGTGGTGTAGCGCTCGGGGCGCTTGTAATTGCCGATCGAATTGCCGCCGTCGACGGAGAGCACGGCGCCGGTAATGAAAGAGGCCTTGTCAGAGCAGAGATAGGCGATCGCGCCCGGCGCATCTTCAGGCCCGCTGGACCGCCCGAGTGGGATGTTCTTCAGCATGTTTGTGACGTATTCATCGGAAAGCTCGCTCACTTCGCTGCCCGGCGCGAAGCCCGGTTCGACGACGTTGACACGGATACCGTATTCGGCAAGCTCCATGGCGAAACCTTTCGACAGCCGCTCGATCGCCGTCTTGGAGGTGCAATAAGGCACGGAATTCTGGTTCATCTTACGCGCCGCGCCAGACGAGATGTTGATAATCGAGCCCTTTTTGCCTTCCGAAATCATCAGCTTGGCCATCTCGCGCGACAGCACGAAAGGCGCGCGCAGGTTGACGCCGAAAACGCGATCCCAGTCGGAGAATTCCATGTCGAGCAGGCTGAAGCGGGTATAGATGCCGGCGTTGTTGACAAGAATGTCCGGCGCTTGCCATTCACGTCGCACGAGATCGACCAATTCCAGCATGGATGCGTCGCTGGTCAGTTCGGTCGCATGCAGAAGCACCTTCGAACGGTCGAGGCCGAGTTCCGCTACCACCTTTTCCAGCGCGTCCATGCGGATGTCGCTGAGGCAGAGCCTCGCGCCTTCCCTTGCGAAATAGGCGGCAATCCAGCGGCCGAAAATGCCGGCGGCGCCGGTGATGACCATGGTCTTGTTTTCAAATTCCATTTGAGAAACCTCAGCGCGAACGGGAACGTGGATCGATCTGGTCACGCAACCAGTCGCCCAGCACATTGACGGAAAAGACAAGCAGGAAGAGACATACGCCCGGGAAGGCGACGATCCACCAGGCTCTTTCGAGATACTGGCGGCCGACGCTCATGATCGAACCCCAGCTCGAAGCCGGCGGCTGGATACCGAGGCCGAGGAAAGAAAGGCCGGCTTCCATCAGGATCATCAGGCCGAATTCGGCGGTCGCGACGATCAGCACCGGGCCGGCAATGTTGGGCAGGATGTGGTGGAAGAGGATGCGAGCAGCACCGGCGCCGGCGAGTTCGGATGCCTTGATGAACGGCAGGTTGGCGATCTGCAGTGTCTGGGCATAGGCAACGCGGGTGTAGCGCGGCCAGCGGGTCAGCCCGAGCACCAGGACGAGCTTCAGGAAACCGGGACCGAGGACCGCGACGGTCAGCACCGCAAGCAGGATAGCCGGGATCGACATCATGATGTCGACCAGGCGCATGATGACGATCTCGATCTTACCACGGAACCAGCCGGCGACCATGCCGAGCGTCACCCCGACGAGCGTCGAAACGACGACGGAAAGCACGGCGACGGAGAGCGACACACCCCCACCATAAATGGTGCGCGAGAGCAGGTCGCGGCCAAGATCGTCGGTGCCGAGCCAGTAGGTCACGCCACGCAGTTCGAAACCCGGCGGCTTCAGGCGGGCAAGCAGATTCTGCTTGGCGGGGTCGGCGGGTGCAACCCAGGGCGCGAGAATTGCGAGCAGCACGATCACCAGGAAAATGATCGAGACGATGACGACCGAGATGGGAACCCGGCGAAGGCGCTGGCGAAGGACGAGAACGGCGGTGCTCATGAAATCCTCCTCACCGGACCAGACGGATGCGCGGATCGACAAGCGCGTAGACGAAATCCGCAAGCACGCTGGTCAGCACATAGACAAAGGAAATCAGAAGCACGATGACCTGGACGACAAGGAAGTCGCGCGCCTGGATGGACTGGATCGCGAGTTGACCGATGCCTGGCCAGGCAAAGACCGTCTCGATGATGACCGCACCGGCGAGCAGGTTGCCGATTTCCAGCGCGGCGATAGTGATCACCGGTATCGATGCGTTGCGCAACACATGGCGAACCACCACCGAGCCAAGCGAAAGGCCGCGGGCCCGTCCCGCCCGCACATAATCCTTGCCGAGTTCATCGATGATGGAAATCCGCGTCATGCGGGCGAAGGTCGACATCGAGATTGCGCCGAGCGCCAGCGACGGCATGATCAGCGAAGCGAAGTCGCCAGAGCCCGAAGTCGGCAGCCAGCGGAGCGTCACGCCAAAAATGAAGATCAGCACGATGCCGGAAAGGAACGTCGGCACGCTCTGGCCAGTAACGACGATGGCGGTCAGCAGGCGTTCGAGCCAGCCGCCGCGCTTCGTTGCCATCAGGATGCCGGCCGGAATGCCGATGCCGATCGCCACGACCATAGCGCCGGTCGCCAGCATCACGGTGTAGGGTATGCGCGAGGCGACGATGTCGATCGCCGGCACACGCTGCACGACGGAAATGCCGAAATCGAGATGGGCGAGATCTCCAAGATATTCGAGATATTGCACCCAGATCGGCCGGTCGAAGCCGAGCTGATGGCGCAGTTCGGCGATCATTTCGGCCGATGCGTCCTGCGGCACGAGCAGCAGGGTTGGATCGCCCGAAAGATGCATGATGACAAACACGATGGTGAGAACGCCGAAGATCGCAATGATTGCCTGTACCAAACGCTCGACGGCGTATCTCAACATGATCCCGATATCCGTTTTTTACTGCTGCCAGCCCATGTCCATGACAAACATGGACTCATTGGCCGTCGGCTGCCATTTCAGCTTCTTGCTTGCGCCGTAGAGCGCGTACGCCTGATAAAGCCCCATGCCCGGAACATCCTCACGGAGGATCTCGTAAGCCTGCTCGTAGAGCTTCAGCCGCTCGTCCTCATCAAGGATCGTACGGGCTTTATCGACCAGGGCATCATACGTCTCGTTCTTGTACTTTGCCCAGATGCTGCCGCTTCGGAAGAGCGGGAAGATGATACCGTCCGCATCCTGGCAGGCGCAGGACCAGGCTCCGAGCGCAAGGCCGCCCGCATTGGCGGGATCGCCCTGGCGGCGCTTGAGGAAGGTCGCCTGGTCGCTGGACGAGATTTCCACATTGAGGCCGACCTCGTTGACCATCTGCTGGATCGCTTCGACCATGGCGCGATTGTAAGCAGGCGATGTCAGGAACTCGACCTTGGCGCCTTCGGCGCCGGCAGCCTTGATCAGTTCCTTCGCCTTTTCCGGATCGTAAGAGTAACCCTGAACCTTGTCGGTGTAACCGAACACCGGCTTGGCCCCGACGATATTGACCAGCGCACCGTAACCTTCGAGCAGCGACTGGATCAGCGCATCACGGTCGATCGCGTAGGCGATCGCCTGGCGGACACGAACATCTTTCGTCGGGCCGGCCTCGGCATTGATGAACATATAGCCGACACGCTCGGTGGGAACCGAAAGGACCTGAGAGTTCGAATCTCCGTCGACACTCGCCGTCTGATCCGGGGGCACATCGCGGATGAGGTCCGCCTTGCCGGTCTTCAGGTCCGCGATGCGCGTCGAGACATCCGGAACGGCGCGGAAGACCACGTTCTCGAACGGGGGCTTTGCGCGCCAGTAATTGTCATAGGCCTGCAACTCGGTCTGAATGCCCTTCTGCCAGTTGACCATCTTGTAAGGGCCGGAGCCGAGCGGCTTCAGATTGAATTCCTGGTCACCGACCTTCTCGACATAGGCTTTTGGCACGATCGAGAGCTTGACGAGCTGGGCAAGCAGCGCCGGATAAGGCGACTTGGTCGTCATTTTCACGGTCGTCGGGCTTGTAGCTTCCGCCTTTTCGATCTGGTCGAACTGCGAGAGCTGCGGGCTCTTCAGCTTTGGATCGATGATACGGTTGATCGAAAAGGCGACATCCTCGGCGGTCAGCTTGCTGCCGTCCTGGAAGGTGACGTCATCGCGGATCTGAAACTCGATCGTCTTGTCGTCGAGATATTTCCAGGATTTCGCGATCTGCGGCACGATCTCGCCTGAGGCATCGCGGGTCAGGAGGTTGTCGAAGATGTTGCGATAGATGGTATAGCTGTCCGTATTCCACTGCAGATGCGGATCAAGCGTCGCGGCATCGCCCGGAAGATCGATGGTCAGCGTGTCCTTGGTTTGAGCAAGCGCGGTCGAGGCGGTGAACGCCAAGAGCACTGCGGCTATGGATGCGATTCTGGCAGACATGTTCCTTACCCTCTTAGATGTTGTTGCTTCATTTAAAATCTGCTCACGCGGCTTTTTCGGCGGTCTTGAGGCCGGCTTCATCGGCGCAATAGCGTGCCAGTTCCGCATGGGTGCAGAACCAGACATCGCCCTTCGATTTGGCAAGTCGGATGATTTCTTCGAGAATGAAGATGCGCGAGCGGTGGCCGACATGGTGCGGATGCATGGTGAGTTGGAACAGCCCTCCCTCATCCCAGGCGGCTTCCAGTTCCCGGCTGAAGATGTCGAAGACCATTGAGGGGCCGCCATAGGGCCGAGCGCCGGTCATGCGGTCCATCGCCACATAAGGGGCGTCGTCGCGGATCCACTCGACGGGAATTTCGACGACGCCCGTCGGCTCGCCGTCCTCGATAAGCTCGTAAGGCTCGTCGTCCGCCATAAGGGAGGAATCGTAGAGAAGCCCCATCTGGCGGGCGATCTTCAGCGTGTAGGGGCTGAAATCCCAGGAGGCGGTGCGCATGCCGACCGGACGCGCGCCAGAGAGCCGCTCCAGCACGTCAGCGGCACGCAGTGCAAGATTCCGTTCCGTCGCTTCATCCAGGCGGGAATTGAATTCGTGGATCCAGCTATGCATGCCGAGCTCGTGCCCAGCGGAAACCACCGTTCTCACCTCCTCGGCGTTGATCATCGCGGAGACGGCCGGCATGAAAAAGGAGGCCGGAATGGAATATTTCTCGAGCAGGCGCAGAATGCGCGGCATGCCGGAACGGGCGCCATACTGGCCTTGGCTCATCCTGCCGAAGGAAAGTCCCCCGTTGCGCAATTCCATTGTCTCGTGATCGGAATCGAAAGACAACGCCACCGCCATGCGCGCGCCATCCTTCCATTTCGCCGGTTTCAGGGAACGCCCCGCCCGCACTTTCTGAACCTTTTGCTGCCAGACCCTATCGGGCCACAGCCATGGTTCTGAGGCATCGTTTTGCTTATTTGGCGCGTTCATGAGATCGTTCATCCTTTCGCCACAACACGCGAAAATGTGAGTGGCCGCTTTCTGGGCAGAATTGTTATGAGCCAACGGAATAGCCATCAACGGGGGTTTTGTTCACATACATGAACTTCGAAGTGAAAAGCGCCGGCCGGGTTTTGGATCTGCTCGAATATATGGCCTCGCAGCGGGAAGCGGTGCCGCTGGCGCAGATCGTCCGCGATCTTGGATTTCCGAAAAGCAGCGCACATGGCCTCGTTCAGACGCTGGCGGCCCGCGGGCACTTTGTCCAGGATGCCGCCGGGCGTTACATGCTGGTCGAAGCGAGCCGGCATGGATTTCCCTTCCGCCGACATGAAGAGCCGCTGGTGGTGACGGCACGGCCGTTCATGGAACGGCTGCGTGATGAATCCGGTGAAACGGTATTGCTCGCAACCATGAACGCCCATTGCGACATGCGCCGCCTCGCCAAATGCGTAAGCCGTCACCGGGTGCGTTACGATGTGAACCTGGATGCGGCAATCACGGCCTATTGCACGGCCACGGGCCGCATGCTTCTCGCCCATGCGCCGAAGGAGGCACTGGAGCACTATCTGGCCCGGGTCCAGCTCCTCTCTTACACGCGATATACGGTAACCGATGTTGATCGTATCCGGGAGATGCTCGTCAAGATACGGCGCGATGGCTACGCACTGAACGACCAGGAGTTCATCACCGGCTCGACCGGCCTTGCCGCCCCCGTCTTCGACGCCCATGGTGCCGTCGTTGCTGCCCTCAACCTTGGCATGCCGACGATCCGTTACGTCGAGCGGCGCGAGACCCTCCTCCTGATGGTGCGCAGCGCTGCTGACGAGATCAGCCGGGCGCTGGGATATCGCCGTTGATACGCGCTGCGGTATATGTCCCCACTGGCTCGCCGGTCCGTTCTATCCCAGAAGATTGGCAAGCCAGAGCGCGACCCCCGCTGGATCCGTGATGGAGCGACCACAGTCCGCCGTCGAGATATAGAGGCGATCGGCCACCGGCCCGCGCCAGTCCGGCCCTGCCCCCAGCCTTCGAGGCCGAGCATGATGCCGTGCAGGCAGCCGAGATTGCCGGCATTGCAATCGGTATCCCATCCGGACGTGTTGACGATCATCTGACCGCGCTGGAAGGTTTCAAGCCAGCCGCAGCTGCGTCTCTTTATCGAAAAGGTGCAGGTGGGATTGGTCGAGACGGAGTGGAACCGTCTCCCCCGGACGTATCTGAATGCGACTGTTCAGCACGATGACCAGTTCCGGCAACGTCGCGGTCGTGACATAGGTTGCAGCACCGGTGCTTTCGACGGCCCCAACCGGCAGCCGGAGCGTCGCGTCGGCCTCGCTGGAAAGCTCGATATGCTCCGGGCGAATCCCCATGGTCAGCGCCCGACCGGTCGCGACAGCCTTGGGCGCGATCACTGTCTGAGGCGTTCCCAGATCAAGCACCAGCGATCGTCCGTCCGCTCCGGCTATGCAGGGCACAAAATTCATGGCCGGCGAGCCGATAAACCCCGCCACGAACTGGTTTGCCGGCCGGTCATAGAGTTCGAGCGGCGCGCCCTGCTGCTCGATGACGCCCTGGCGCATGACCACCACATGGTCGGCCATGGTCATCGCCTCGATCTGGTCATGGGTGACGTAAACGGACGTGGCACCCAGCCGGTCATGCAGCGCCCGGATTTCCTTGCGCATATGGACGCGGAGCGCCGCATCGAGGTTGGAAAGTGGCTCGTCGAACAGAAAGGCCTTGGGATTGCGGATGATCGCCCGGCTCATCGCTACGCGCTGTCGCTGACCGCCGGATAGTTCGCGCGGATAGCGGCCGAGAAGGTTTGAAAGGCCCGTGGTGGCCGCGACTTCCTCCGCCTTGCGCCTGGCTTCGGCCTTGCCGACACCGCGCATTCGCAGGCTGTAGGTGAGGTTCTCCTCGACCGTCATGTGCGGGTAGAGCGCGTAAGACTGGAAGACCATGGCAAGGTCTCGCTTACGAGGCGGAACGCCGTTCATCCGGGCGCCCGCAATGACTAGCTCTCCCTCGGAAATCGATTCCAGCCCGGCGAGCGAACGCAGCAGCGTGGACTTGCCGCAGCCGGAAGGACCGACGAGCGCCACGAAAGAACCCTTGCGGATCTTCAGGTCGATGTTCCTCAGCGCATGATAGGCGCCGTAATACTTGTTCACCCCGGAAAGTTCGATCTGGTTCGCGGTCATTTGAGAGCTCCCGAGGTCAGGCCGGACACGATCCGGCGTTGCAAGAGAACGAAGATGGCGAGGATGGGCGTCACGTACATCGCGGCATAGGCCATGATATTGTTCCATTCGTTGGTGTTCGGTCCCATGAAGGAATTGAGCCCGACGCTTGCCGGCTGGTATTCGATCGCCTGGATCATCGACTTCGAATAGACGAACTCGCCGAAGGCCTGCATGAAGATCAGAATGGCGCTGACAAGAATGCCGTTTCGGGCGAGCGGCAGCACGATGTTGAAAAAGGCGCCGAGGCGGGAATTGCCGTCCACTAGTGCGGCCTCTTCCAGTTCCATCGGCACGCTCATGAAGGTCGCCCTGACCAGTACGACGAAGAAGGGCATGCTTTTTGCCGCGATCGCCAGGATGACGGCGGTGCGCGGATAGTCGAGCAAACCGAGTTGCGAAAAGCCGACGAAGATCGGCGTGATCATCAGCGAGGCCGGCAGCACCTGAAGCATGAGGATGAGGAACAGGCCGATATCCACCCAGACATTCCGGTAACGCGCCAACACATAGGCGCAGCCCGTGCCGAGGATGACGATCAGCGAGACCGCACCGGAAGCGATGACGAGCGAGTTCCAGAGATAGCGACCGACATTGCGGCTCTCCCAGACGGAGCCGTAGATGCCCCATTGCGGATCGCTGGGCCAGAAGGCAGGCGGAGAGGCGAACATCGCCGACCCCGTCTTGATGGCCGTGACATACATCCAATAGAGCGGGAAAAGATAGACCGCCGCGAGCAGGACCGCGATCGCCAGCATGAGCTTGTCGCGCAGGGCAAGGTTCATCCGCGCACCTCATGCCGTGTCGAGCGGACATAGACGACCGACGCAATCATCACGAAGACGATCATGATGACGGAGACCGTCGCCCCTTGCGCGAAATCATATTGACGGAAGGACAGGTCCCAGGCCCAGTATTGCGCCACATTCGAGGAATTGTTCGGCCCGCCGGCGGTGATCGCGGCGAAAAGGTCGAACTGCTGCAAGGTGAAGATCAGGCCGAGCGAGATGATCGCTCCGATCGTGGAACGCATCATCGGCAGGGTGATCGTGTAGAACCGCTGGATGACATTGGCGCCATCCAGCTCGGCTGCTTCGTAAAGGTCCTGAGGAATGGCCGAAAGGCCAACCGAGAGCAGGATCATATTGAAGGAGATGCCGAGCCAGATATTGGCGATAACCACGGCCCAGAGTGAGAAATCGGGATCGGAGCGCCAGAAGATATTGCCGGAAATGAGCCCCGACTCTCGGAGAATGTAATTCAGCACGCCGAAATCGCCCGAGAGAATCCAGTTCCAGATGGCGCCGACGACCAGACCCGGCATGACCCAGGAGACGAGAAACAACCCGCGCAGCCAGGAAGAACCGGGAAAGCCGGTCCAGAAGAAAAGCGCCAATCCAAAACCGATGGTGAATTGCCCGGCAATCGAAGCGACCACGAAAACCGCCGTATTCCCGAGGATCGGCCAGGTTTCCGGCAGCGAGAACAGCGTGACATAGTTCATGAATCCTACGAACGGCCGCGCGAAAGTCCCGAGGCTGAACATGTCCACTTCCTGAAAGCTCATCACGATATTGTAGATGAGCGGCAGACCGGCCATCGCGAACAGGAAGGCAAGCGGCACGGAGACGAGGCTGATGTCGAAGCCGCGCCCGTCGCTGATGGAAAGCAGGAATTTTCTCATGACACCTCCGGATAGGCATCCACCTTCCGGTCCGGAGCCGCGCGGCAAAACCATCGCGACCCCGGCCGGGAGGAAAGGTTAAGAGCCGTCTGTCAGGGGCCCGCTCCCATGGTTCAACCAAGCACAGCCTTGATCTTCTGGTCCGCCTGATCGAGCGCCTCCTGAGCGCTCATCTGGCCGGTCAAGGCCGCTTGGATGGCATCCTGGATCGCTTTCGAGATTTTCGGCCAGGCCGGATGCGGCCCGCGGGGTTGGGCATATTTCAGCTGCTCCTGAAAGACCTTCAATCCAGCGTCCTTGAGCGGCTGCCCGGTGGGCGGAATAGCAAGGTCGGAGCGGGCCGGCAGTTGGCCGAAATCCTTGAACATCCGGTTGTCCTGCGAGACGAAATATTCCAGCACCTTGAAGGCTTCCTTCGGATGTTTGGTGTTGGCGAAGATCGCCCAGTTGAAATCGCCCATGGCGGATGAGCGCTTGGCCCCCGGCTCGGGCAGCGGCAGCAATGCCACGCCCCAGTCGAATTTCGCCTCCTTCACCATGCGATCCAGCTCCCATGGGCCGGAAATCGCCATCGCCGCATTGCCGGAATTGAAGGTTCCGGTGGAATCCCATTGGCTGCGGGTGAGCGTGTCGCGTGAGGCAAGCTTCTCGTCGATAATCGTCTTCCAGATTTCCAGCGCTTTGACCGCACCCGGCGCGTTGATCTTGTCATAACCGCCGCCGCCCATCTGCGCCCAGGGCAGGAACTGGAAAGTCCCCTCCTCGTTGGCCTTGGCCGAGAAGGTGATGCCATAGACGTTCTTCGCCGGATCGGTCAGCTTGCGGGCGGTCTCGACCAATTCGTCCCATGTCTGCGGCGGCTTGTCCGGATCGAGTCCCTTCGCCCGGAACATGTCCTTGTTGTAGTAGAGCGCAATTGTATTCGTCGCCTTCGGAATACCGAAGTAACGGTCCTTCCACATCACCGATTTCAAGGGACCGGGATAGTAGTTCTCCGGTTTGACGACGCTCGACTGCGCAATCATGTCGGTCAGGTCGAGGAATGCGCCACGCGACGAAAACAGTGCATGTTCCGGATTATCGACGGCGATGATGTCGGGCGCCTGCCCGGTCGAATAGGCACGCATTGCCTCGCTTACCACATCGTCGAACTGGATCTGGCGATATTCGACCGTGATGCCACTCTTCAGATTGTTGAAATCCTTGATGAGGTTCGGAGCCGGCTGAATGTCGCGGTCAAGCGACCAGACGGTGATCTTCACGTCCTCGGCGTGGGCCGAGGTATAGAATGCCGACATGCTGGCGACCGCGAGCGCGCCGGCCAAAGCCAATTTGCGAATACCCATGCTCTCCTCCTTCAGGTTGTGCTCCCGATGCGACCTCCTCCAGGCCGCACGCGGCGAGCGGCTGCATCAAACCGGATCCGTAACGAAATCGCCGCCCCGGCAGGACTTCAGATAATTCAGCGCATGCACCTGACCGGTCATTTCGAGCTCGTCGCGATAAACGGGGTCATGCCATCCCTCGATGTCGATCGAACCCGACCAGCCCGCGAGCCTGAGTTCCGAGATGACATCCGTCCAGTTCGTGTCGCCGAAGCCGGGCGTGCGCATGAAAACGAAGGGATGTTTGCCGAAAATCCCATGCTCGCGAATGACGTCCCGGCGGATCGTCGCGTCCTTGCCATGCACGTGAAAAATCTTCGGCGCCCATTTGCGGATCTGCGGCAACGGGTCGATCAGGTAGACCATCTGGTGGCACGGCTCCCATTCGAGGCCGATATTGTCGTCCGGCGTCTCGTTGAAAATCAGTTCCCAGGCATCCGGATTGTGGGCGATGTTCCAGTCGCCGGACTGCCAGTTGCCGTCCATGGCGCAATTCTCGAAGGCGATCCTGACGCCTTTGTCCGCAGCGCGCTTCGCAAGCTCGCTCCAGATCTCACGATAGCGCAGCAGGCTCTCGGGGATCGGTCGGCCTCGCAATCGGCCAGTGAAGCCTGCAATACAAGTCGCACCGAAGTGATGGGCATTGTCGATACAGTCCTTCCAGCCCTGGAGCGTCTGGAGGTCGACATCGGTCTCTTCCAGCGGATTGCCGAACATGCCGATCGCCGGAATGGTGATGTCGCGATCACCGATGGCCTCGCGGCAGCGCTTGCCAAGTTCCGCAAGGTTTTGACCATTCGTCGTCTGCCAGAAGAACGGCTGGAAACTCTCGAAACCCATATCGGCAATCTGGGCGATGCGCTCTGCGGCGTGCCCCTGGGTGCCACGGATCATGGTGCCGATACGGATGGATTTGGCCGGATTGCTCACTGTTCCTGGTCCTCACACTTGAATGGCGACAGGCTGGCCGGTTCGCGCGCTTTCGATGGCGCCGAACACCATGGCCAGACTCTTGATATTGTCGAAACCCGCCGTTTCGGGCGGATGGCCGGACCGGATCGCGTTGAGGAAATCGGCGATCACGCTTGCATGGCCGTGCGTTTCCTCCTCGCGCGGTGGCGGCGGCACATCGATCGCCCGGTGGCCACGCAGAAGCCCTTCTCCCGTGCCGGCGACTGTCGCCTCGAAGGCCTCCTCGCCGTCCCAGGTCAGCATGCCTTTCGAGCCGACCAGCCGCCAGGCACTTTCCCAACTCGTGCGGCGGCCCTCGGCGCACCAGGAGCCGCGATAGGTAAAGGCGACATCGTCGGAAAACTTGAAGATCGCGTTCGCCGAAGCCCCGTGGGCATACCAGGAGCCGGCCGGATTGGTTTCAAGGCAATAAACCGAGAGCGGCCGTTTGCCGCTGACGAAGCGGGCGGCGTCAAAGGTGTGGATCGCCATATCGAGCAGCAGCACGTTCTCCATCTGCTCTCGAAACCCACCGAAATGCGGGGCGATGAAGAAGTCGCAATGAACGCCGGTCAACTCGCCGATGGCACCGCTCTCGACGAAGCGGCGCATGCGGCGGATGCCGGATATGAAACGGCGGTTCTGCACCACCGCATGTATCCGACCGGCTGTCTCGGCCAGCGCAATCAGTTCCCTCGCCTCTTCCAGCGAAGTCGCCATCGGCTTCTCGCTCAAGACGTGGCAACCATGTTTCAGCCCAGCGGCAACGACCGCCTTGCGGGCAACCGGCACGACCACATCGAACAGAAGATCGGCCCTGGTCTCTTCCAGCACCCGATCAAGATCGGTCCCGACAACCGCGTCCGTCAGGTCGAAAGCCTCCGCAAGCGAACGGGCGGCCGATCGATCGAGATCGACCAACCCGACGATCGTGATGGCCTCTGCCAGGCCGGGCGTTGTCTTCAACGCCCGCATCCAGCCATGTGCCATGGCTCCGCATCCGCATAGGACTGCCTTCAATGTCACGATACCCTCCTTGCCGACGGTGCCGATGCTCCTCCATCGGGCTCCGTAAACGTTTACGATCCTATTTACAGGCTATGGTCTTTGTCAATAGGATTTCCGAAAACGATTACGGTCTGATAGGACGGGATCATGAAGGGCATTCGCCGGCTGGCAGAACATCTCGACATTTCGATCGGCACGGTCTCCCGCGCGCTTAACGGCAAGCCGGACGTGAACGAGGAAACGCGCCGGCGCGTGCTGGAGGCGGCCGAACAGCTCGGCTATGTCGCCAACCAGTCAGGCCGCGCACTGCGCAAGGGCGCGACCGGAGTGATTGGTTTCATGATGCAGACCGGGCCGGAAATCACCGGCCAGGGCGATATCTTCTTTATGAGTGTCTTCGACGGTGTGCAGACGGTGCTGGCCCGCCACAAGCTCGATCTCGTCGCTCTCTTGTGTTCATCCGAAGAGGATCCGGACGATTATTTGAAACGGATGGTCGCCCGGGGTTTTGCCGACGGTATCATCCTCTCGGCGACACGGCGCCACGACGCGCGTTTCGAGTTCCTGGCGCGTCACAAGATTCCCTTCATCACGCTGGGGCGCAGCCTCACCGACGTGGATCAACCATGGATTGACCTGAATTTCGAAGGCATGGCGGAAATGTCGGTCGAGCGTCTCGTGAAGGCCGGCCACCGCAAGATCGGCTTCGTCTGGCCGCACGGTGATCTCAATCTCGGATACGTGTTCGTGGAACGCTGCCGGGAAGCGCTGGCACGGCACGGCCTTACGCTTTCCGAAGAACATATCTTTCGCACCAATCCGAACGAGGCCGGCGGTTATGCGGTCGCACGCAGTATCAAAGCAAGCAGCGATCCGCCGACGGCCATTATCCTGGTCAACGAGACCCTTGTCGCAGGGCTCTATCGCGGCCTCGACGAGGTCGGTCTGAAACCGGGGCGCGACATCGCCGTTATCGGCCGGCAAAGCCCCCAGGCGCGGTTTCTGTCTCCACGCCTGACGGGCTTCGACCTATCGCTCAGGGAGCTCGGCATCGCGCTCGCCGAAAGCCTCCTGTCCACTATGCCCGCCTATGCCGGACTCTATCCTCAGGCCGTGCGCAGAAAGCTCTGGCCGATGGCTCTGGTCGAAGGCGAAAGCGGCTAACGGGGCGCGCGGCGGCTCTCTACCAGCGCGGAACGCGACGCTCATAACCGGGGTCGAACTGCTTCATATAAAGCGTATCGTCACGCTCCCTGACGCCTGCCACTTCGTAAAGGGCAGCCAATTCCGCCAGCCGGATGCGATCCAGGGTCACGCCCAGCCCTGGCCCGCGAGGCACAGCCAGTGCACCGTCACGAAAAACGAAGGGCGCCCCTTCAACCACATCCGCGCCGACCCAGGGATAATGCGTATCGCAGTCATAGCCGAGATTGGGTGTGGCCGACGCGACATGAACCATAGCAGCCAACGTTATGCCAAGATGCGAGTTGGAATGCATCGAGATGCCCATATCCAGCACTTCGCAGACCTTGCCAAGATGTGTCGATGCACGCATCCCGCCCCAATAATGATGGTCGGAAAGGACGACCTTGACTGCCCGCTTTGTAAAGGCTTCGGCAATCTGATCGAATTCCAGGACAACCATGTTGGTGGCGAGCGGAATTGACGTCGCGGCGGCGACCTGTGCCATGGCATCCATGCCGGCAACGGGGTCTTCGAGATATTCCAGAACGCCTTCCAGCCTGCGCGCGACATAGATAGCGGTCTCGACGGTCCAGCCGCCATTCGGGTCAATCCTCAGCGGATGGTGAGGAAATGCCTCTCTCAGCTTGAACATGGTTTCGATTTCGAGATCCGGGTGAAGAACACCGCCCTTGACTTTAAGGGACTTGAAGCCATGGTCGGCGACCATTTTCTTCGCTTCGCGGACCATCTGATCGGGTGTGAGCACCTCTCCCCACTCGTCTTTGTCCTGGCCGATATGAGCGCCGAACTTGAAGAACAGATACGCGCTGAATGGCACGGTTTCGCGCACCGCACCGCCGAGCAAGTCGCCCACAGATCTGCCAAGCATCTTGCCTTGTATGTCCATGCAGGGAACTTCAAAAGCCGATGTCACCACATCCGTCAGCTTGTGGTCGGCGACCGCCGTCCTGGCATTGATACCGCCCCCCTCCGGCAGGGCAGCGGCCACACGGGATTTCAACTCGTGAAGGTGAAACGGATCAAGTCCTCTCAACGCGGGTGCGGCGCGCCGCAATCCTTCCAGCGCCTTGATGCTCCCGTAACTTTCGCCGAGGCCGGTTGTGCCATCATCGCAGATCACTTCGATGATTGTCCGCAGGGCATAAGGCTGGTGAACACCCTTGCAGTTCAGCAGCGGCTTGTCCGGGATGGCCACGGGCGTGAGATGGATTTCGGCAATGCGCATTCAATAGCTCCTTCTCACCATCAGGACCGGACCTTCGGTCTTTGCAGGTATCGGCGTCATGCTCGTACCGGACTGGGAACGGGACGGACCTCGATTTTCGCCACATCGAGCCGCAGCGGTTCGGCTTGCGTGTTCAAGATCACGTCGAGATGAAGTTCGGGAACCTTGTTCCCCGGCTTCAACTTCAATGGAGGCGTCCTGAGCGTCCCTCGCCAGGATTGTGACGGGAACGGAAAAGGCGACCCGTCTTCGGACCGGAAGGGCGCAAGCGCAATGCTTTCAAGCCCCTCCTCGGCAGCATCGCGCAGCCTGAGGGAGACACCCACGATGCCCCCGTGTGAGGGTACTTCCATGTCACATATGGCCTCGATCCAAACGCCCGCACCGGGATGGGACAGTTCACCACCCAACCGATGGCTCGTCTCTCCCGCCTCAGACGAAGTCGAGGCAGAGAGTTCGGAAGCAAGATTACCCAGCGGATTGTCTGCCGCGTCGTAACAGTCGTCCTGCGACAACACGCGATCAGGTGCATTGGGAAGGATATGATCAAGATAACCGGCCAGAAGGCTTCCGACCGCAAAACCTCCACGGACGGAAAAATGCGTTCCATCATTGGAGTAACCATCTCGCGGCTCGCCGAATCTGCTCTCCGGGTCCACCCAGGCGTCGTTCCAGTCGAAGACGTGACAATTGGCGTGCCTGGCCGCAAAATCGCGGCTGTGCTGATTGATCCAATGGGCCTTGGCACGCTCCGGGCCGCCTGCCGGCCATTTCTGCGTGCCCCTCGCCAGGATTGGCAGCAGGATCACCGTCTTGCCCGCGTTCAGCAAGGCCTTGACGATCCGGTCCCGGGTGTCGGCGATCGTCTGCCTTGTCTCCACCATCATATCGTTGGTACCCGCGTCGACGATGATGAGATCGAAATCGGACGCCAGCAACCGTGGCAGGCGCCGCTCGATCTCGATCGCTTTCTGTCCGGAAACACCGAAATTGAGGCCGGCAAAGAACCGGCTGCCACCAGCACGATTGGAAGGTTCCCAACCCGGGACGATTGCAGGATCGTGATGGACAGGGCAAGCCAGCCGGCCATGTGACAGCACCTCCGCCCAGCTCATCCAGCCGCGCGCCGAAGTGCCGATGAAGGAGTGATCGCCAATGTGATTCTGCTGCACAAGTGACGTACCGACTATGGCGATACGCCCTGCCCGCGGAAGAAAAACGGACATATTATGCCTCAGGAATAGAGCACGCCGCCATTGATGTCGTAGCAGGCGCCGGTAATGTACGCCGCATCGTCCGAGGCGAGGAAGGCGACAAGCGCGGCAACGTCCTCGCTGGTCCCTTCTCGTTTCATCAGGGCGGCAGAGGCGACCCGTTCGCGCACGTCCGGTTTGGTGAAGGTATCGTGGAAGGTGGTGGCGATCATGCCGGGGCAGACGGCATTGACCCGAACGGCCGGTCCAACCTCCTTGGCGAGCGCTCGCGTGAAGGTCATTACAGCTCCCTTGGATGTGGCGTAGGCGATAGCGCCCGGTCCGCCACCATCTCTTCCCGCCTGTGAGGAGAAGGTCACGATCGCTCCGCCCTTTGCCAACCTGGGAAGGGCAGCCTTGGTGGTCAGGAAAAGCGACGTCAGATTGACATCCATGACCTGGCGCCAGAACGCCTCATCCATGTCTGCCATGGTTTTTCGCGCCACCATGCCCCCCGCGACATGCACGAGCGCATGGATATCACCAAACCTGTCCGCAGCTGTCGTGATGGCTTTCTCGACATCCTCTTTCCGCGTCAGATCAGCGCGGACCGCGATCGCCGCCTGGCCGCGCTGCTCGATTTCGGAAACGGCGCTTCTGGTACCTTCCTCGGCACCGTTATACGTGAGCACGACATTCGCACCTTCTTGCGCGAACCGCAAAGCACAGGCGCGGCCGATATCGCGCCCGGCGCCCGCAACCACGACCGTCTTGTTGGCGAAACGTTTCATCATGAACCTCTTTGGCTGGAATTCCTGGGACTAGAATTTTTTAGGAAGGGTCAGCTTGAAGCGCTGATCATCGACGTCGGTGAAATAGATGTCGGTGGAGAAGCCCTGATCGTCGATGAAGCTGAAGATCCGCTTCGGTTCCTTCAAACTGTAGGGGACCAGAAGCGTCACAAGGCTATGGCTCGTCGATGCCGGGGCTGTGGCGCGGACATGATGATGCCGCTCCAGTCCTTCCAGTTCCGCGGGATCGATGTCAGGGAACCCCTCGACTGCGACGATCTGAGGCGCGCCGGCGGATGAAAAGACGAACTGGCCGTAGAAGCCGGCCTTCTGGCCGTTATACCGGAAACTCGAACGCCCCGCCTGCGGCGCGCCCATGGTGTGGCACAGCCATTGAAGCTCCTGCGGCTCCAGGCATTCGACCTGATCGACGATGACGAAGTAGGAATCGTTGACGAAGTGGATTTCCCGCTCAGCCTTCTGAACCAGGGGATTGACGACCTGATAAGCCGCCGTCGCATCGCCGAGGATGCGAAGGTGTCCAGGTTTTTCTTCAGTCTCGATGATGCGGCCAGCGGCCCGGCGGGCGAGTGCCTTGTCCTTGTCCGCATATTGACCCTTGCCGCCGATCAGTACCGCATTCTTCGACCGCGTCTGCCGGCGCCAGTCACGATGCATGCTGGAGCCAAACGCGACATAGTACCCTGACTGGATCGCAAGATCCTCGCCATAGGCGTAGAGCAGAAATGCGTTCTGATCACCGTGGCTGTGGCTAAGCGATCCATAGGGGCTGGACTTGAAGACGAACTGCAGGTGCCGGTCGGGATCTTCCATATGCCTCTGCACCGCCACCCATCCGATGTCGCTGAAGCAGGCGACCGCCGGCAGATCTTCAGGCGAAATTGCCTGAACCTCCGGAAAGTCATGGCGGTAGACCAGATCGTCGAAGTTCAGGTCCCACCACCCATAGTTATAAAAGGCCATCTCGGTGCCGGCCGCATCAGCCTTGATGCGCTCGAAATACCATTGATAGTGGCCATTGCCGGTTACACCGGCGAACTGGCGGACGTTGTAGCCCACCTTCAATCCCGGCAGGTCACCGAGAGTGGAATCATCGCCGAAACCGGCGCGTCGGGTGCCGGGGGCTTTGGTGTAAAGCGGAAAGCTGCCGGTGTTCTGGAAGAAGGGACGCTGATAGAGATCAAACCCCAGATGGGATCGGATGAGATTGGCGGCCTCGATGAGATAGGCCATGCCCGTCATCCAGTAGTGCGGGCCTTCCGCCCATCCGCCTTCCGTACCCGCCCAAGGCGAATAGAGCGTCGCCAGGAACTCGACGGTGTAGTCCAGCCACTCCGTCGCCTCGTCGCTCTCGCCCTGAAGCGCAATGCAGGCCGGCGTGAGGACCGCTGACAGTGACCGCACCGCGTGGCTGTCATAGGGAAAGACATGGATGCGTGCATGGGCGATGACATGATCGGCAACCTCCCGCGTCCGACGCAGGAGAACTGCCCGGACTGTGGACCGCTCCTCTTCGCTCAAGTGGTCGTAAAGCCAATCATAGCCCCAGGCGAGAGCCACCACGATGCGGAAGGCGGCTTCATCATTGTAGGCGCGCGAGGTCGGACCTTGCGGATCCCAGGCGGCAACAGCAAGCAGCCAGGCACGTGAAGCGTCGAGCAGGTCGCTTCTTCCAAGAACCCGCCCCGCTATCGCGAGATGCCGGATAGCATAGATGACCTCCTGGCAATCGATGTACATCTGCCGCCAAAGGGAGGCGACGCGCACATTGTCGGGATAGGGTTGAGGTTCGGCGATGATGGGACGTTCGATCCACGGTTCGACCGACTTGGAGAGGAAATCCGACCAACCGCAATGATTTGGATCATCGGCAACCGCAGACGCAAAGGACTTGAGCTTGTCTGGATTGAGCCAGAGCCGGGGATGACCGGTGCCGGCTGCGCCATGCCGGGTCTTCCGATCGGGAAGCGGCGCCCGCGGTAGAGCGTCATTGATTTCGAAGCTGCGTACAATGCTCCAGTTCGAACTGCATGCCCGGGACACCGGGTCCCAGAGCGCATAGGACCAGTAATAACGGCCCGCCGGAAGAACCTCGTTCGGCGTGAAGAAATTCCACGCCAGGTTCTCGTAAGTCTGCGTCTTGCTGTCGGTAAAGACAGGATCTGTCGAGATCCGAAGCACATATCTGGCGCCATCATCGATGTCGGGTAACCAGGAAAAACGCGGCGGGTTCTCCCGCGCTGGTCTTTGCTCGCTTGGCACATAATCTATGGTCAACGAACCAGGGCGGGGTTCATCGAGATGAGTTTGCTTGACAATCGCCGGCGCAGAGTGACGCATTCGGCTCGAACTCCTGTGGGAAAATCTGGTGGTGGATGGCGACGACGCACGCCGCCATCCAGAACGACGCAGGATTTAGCGGGCGGCACCATATTGGCGGTCATAGGCCGATTGCATCATGGCTATGACCTTGTCGTAGCCAAGCTCGGCAAGGCGCTTCTTATAGACATCCCAGGTGGCATTGATGTCCTGAGCGCCAAGCACCCAGGTCTGCTGCATTTCGGTCATGTAGGTGAGCAGGCTCGGCCAATAACGGTCATAGACTGCCTTCTCTTCGGTATTCAGAGAGACGCCGAGAAATTCCTGTTTCAGGCAGTTGCACTGCTCATACATGGAGATGCCTTGGAGTGCGATCTTGTTGGTCCATTGCCGCTCGTAGTCGTAGGTCTGCCAGTACCCCCGCGGGATCTGGGCGCCCACCGCCCAGAGCTGCGCGTTGACGGGATCCTTGTTGCCCAGGATCTCCTTCTTGAACTGCGGTTTTCCGTCGACCATTTCGTAAGTCAGGCCTTCGACGCCGTAGTTGGAAAGAATCCGGCCCTGCTCCGAAAACCAGAAGTCGAAATATTTGATGGTTTCCACGGGATGCTCATTGGTCGCGGAGATGGCCCAGCCGGCGGGTTGCACCTGCAACCGACGGGCATCTTCGAACCTCTGGCCGCTCACTGTCTTTGGCGGGAGCATCGGCCGAAGCGCAAATCCCTCGATCTTGCCGGACAACGCATCATTGTAGGTCGATGTGCTGGCGAACCAGTCATGCGTCATGCCACCCAGATTGTTGCCAAGGAGATATTCTCTGGAGCGCGCACCACGCGTGAAGATCTCCTTGTCGATAAGGCCTTCCTTGTACCACTGCGCGACATGGGCGATGCCTGTCTTGTAGTTTTCCTCGGCCCAAGGATGACGGAGCTGACCGTCATAGACCGCGAAATCGCCGTACCGTTCCGATCCTGACACGCGCGCGTCCCACAGGTTGATCAAGCGGACTGCATCCACCTCTTCCCGGGCGAAATACGGCACCTCATCCTTGACGCCATTTCCGTTCGGATCCTTGTCCCTGAAGGCTTTCAGGACCTCGTGGACTTCTTCCGGCGTTTCGGGTTGCTTCAGCCCGAGCTTGTCGAGCCAATCCTGGCGGATGAACCAGCCTCTGGAGAATTTCCCGTCCGGAACATAAGGGATGAAATAGAGATTGCCGTCCGGACCGGAGATCGCACGACGGATCTCCGGGTGACCGTCGAAGAAGGCCTTCAAGTGGGGCGCATGCTCCTCGATCAGATCGTCCAACGGAATGAATGCGCCCTCCAGGCCGTATCGGATAAAATCTTCCTTCAGACCGCCGCTGGCATCTCCGCCAACGATATCGGGAAGCTTGCCGGAAGCGATGAGGAGGTTGAAGGCGTCGCGGCTGCTGGTGGTCGCCAGCGATGCAACGTTACGGACGTGGACGTTGGTGAGTTCGGCCGCCTTCTGCTCGACCGGCCACTTTTCCGAATAGACGTATTTGTCACGGAAATGGAAATGGATCGTCAGCTCCAACGGGTCGTCGGTGATCTTGGTTGTCTCCTGAGACCAGCCCGGCGATGCCGTCATCATGGCCGCGGCCAGCGCCAAGACAGATATTCCTTTATGAAATGCACTCATCGGTAGTTCCTCCCTTTGTCGTCACTCTTTGACCCCGCCCAGCAAAATTCCCTTCGTGAAATATCTCTGCGCGTAGGGATAGATGATGAGAACGGGAATGATGGAGGCGACCATGATGGCTGAGGTCACCGTCTCGAACGAATACTGCGCCGTCAGCAGGCTGGAGGCGAACTCGTCGTTCGAGTTGAGGTCGACGATCACGCGCTTCAGATAAACCTGCAGCGGAATCTTCTCCTCACCGCGCAGAAGCACCATGGCCCAGAAGTAGCCGTTCCAGCGTGAGACGATGCAGAAGAGCGCCACGGTTACGATCGCAGGCTTGGAAAGCGGGATAAAGACCTTCCACAGCAGCTGAAATTCGCTGGCGCCGTCCATCTTGGCCGCTTCCTCGAACGACTTCGGCACGGCCTCGAAGAAGTTGCGCAGCAGGATCACGTTGAAGGCATTGGCCGCAAAGCCGATGATGATGCCGAACCGGCTGTCGAGAAGACCCAGATCCCGCATATTGAGGAAGAATGGGATCATCCCGGCGTTGAACCAGAGCGTAAAGGCGATCGCAAGATTGAAAAAGGTGCGGCCGCGCAGTCGCTTGCGTGATAACGCGTAGGCGCCGGGTATCATGATCGCCAGGCTCATCAGCGTGCCGCCGAAGGTGTAGATGAATGTATTGCCGTAAGCGATCCAGAACATGCGGTCGGACAGGACGCGGTCGTATGCCGCAAGAGTCATGTCCACCGGCCAGAGCGTGACGCGGCCCGCGGTGACGGCGGCGCCGGACGAGAGTGACGCCGAGATGATGTAGATGAAAGGATAAAGCGTCGACAGGACAAACAGACCGAGAAGAATGGCGTTGGCCCAGCCGAATATCCTGTCGCCACGGGAATAGAGATTGAAACTGCTCATCTCAGGCCCTCACCAAAGCGACGTTGAAGAGACTTTTCGGCTGATGCGGTTTGCCGAATAGACGAGGACGAAGGCAATCACTGCATTGAACAGCCCGGCTGCTGTCGCCAGATCGTGTTGAGTCCCCTGCAGACCGGTCCGGTAAATGAAGGTTGAGACGACGTCGGAAGTCTCATAGGTCGGCGGTCGGTAAAGCAGAATGATATATTCGAAGCCGACCTCGACCAGATTGCCGATGCGGATGATCAGCATGATGATGATCGTGGGAAGAATGCAAGGAAGGGTGATGCGCCACATCATCTGCCAACGCGAAGCGCCATCTACTCGCGCTGATTCATAAAGGGTCGGGCTGACACCGGCGATCGCGGCGAGATAGACGATCGATTCAAAGCCTGCTTCCTTCCATACGGATGAACTGACGAACACGGGCCGGAACCATTCAGGCTTCATCAGGAAGTAGATGGGTTCGAAACCGAGGCGGGTCAGAAGCAGATTGACGACCCCTGTGGACGGCGACAGGAAGTTGATGACAATGCCGGCGACGATCACGACTGAGATGAAGTGCGGCAGATAGACGATCGTCTGCGCCCAGCGCCTGGCGACGGCGTTTTGCACCTCATTGAACATCAGGGCGAGAATGATCGGTACAGGGAAGGCGAATATAAGCCCGAGCCCGCTGATGGTGATTGTGTTCCAGAATGCCCTGATGAACATGTCGTTCTGGAACAGAACCTCGAAATGGGCAAATCCGACCCAGGGACTACGCTCGATGCCGCGGAAGATCGAAAAATCCTTGAAGGCGATCAGAAGGCCGTACATGGGTTTGTAGAGAAACAGCGCGAACCAGATGATCATCGGGGCCAGCAGCAGATAGAGCTGCCAATCCCGCTGCAGATCCTCTGCGTGGGTGCGTAGGGCGTCACGAAATTTCTGCTTCATGATCTGCCCTCACACTTCGGTTTTTAGCGTGCGACCGGTCGCAGCGTCGAAGATGTGAATGCGGGTACTATCGACACCCAGCCGGGAAACGGAGTTCAGCTGGTGATTGGAATAGAGGGTTTCCTCCTTTGCGATGAACGACTGGCCGCCTGCCTTTCCATGGAGGAGGGCTTCGGCCCCAAGCGGCTCAACCAATTCGATCGCACATTCGAGCACATCGGGAGCGTTGTCTGCTCTGACCGACATGATTTCGGGGCGGATCCCAAGCTTGATCGGCTGTCCATCCGTTGCGGCAGACGCGAAGGCATCGGGAACGGCAAGACTTTGCCCGGACTGGCCGGCAAGCACGGCCCTCACCGCGCCACCCCGCTTGGCGATGTAGGCATCGAGCAGGTTCATCGGCGGAGATCCGATAAAGCCCGCGACGAAGGTGTTCGCCGGCTCGAGAAAGACCTCCATCGGCGACCCCACCTGCTCGATGTTGCCGAAATTCATGATGACGATGCGATCGGCGAGCGTCATCGCTTCCACCTGGTCGTGCGTCACGTAGATGCTGGTTGCCTTCATCCGCCGATGGAGTTGCTTGATCTCGGCACGCATGTAGGTGCGCAGCTTGGCATCGAGGTTGGAAAGCGGCTCATCGAACAGAAAGACCTTCGGCTTGCGGACAATCGCTCGCCCCATGGCGACGCGCTGACGCTGGCCTCCTGACAAATCGGCTGGTTTGCGAGAAAGGTAGTCGGTCAGGCCCAGGATCTGCGCCGCTTCCGAAACCGCCTGGCTGATCACCTCACGGCGCTCTCCTCTCACACGCAGCCCGAAAGCAATATTCTCCGCAACGCTGAGGTGGGGGTAAAGCGCATAGTTCTGGAACACCATCGCAACGTCGCGATCCTTCGGCGCGATCTTGTTGACCTCCCGGCCACCGATCGAGATCGTGCCTTCGGAGATGTCTTCCAGTCCCGCCACCATGCGCAGCGTCGTGGACTTGCCGCACCCGGAAGGCCCGACGAGCACGACGAACTCTTCAGGCTGGATCGCCAGGCTGATACCGTGGACGACCTCGAAGGCGCCGTACCGTTTGATGACGTCACTGATCTGGACTGCAGACATAAAAGGCCCCTCCTCAAAAGCCTTGGATGGTCAAGCGATCGTTTTGGAGCCTCTTGCGACCCGCTTCTTGGTGACGCGCGTATTGACCTGTTCGATGTAAGCCCAGATCTTCGGGTTCTTGGACAGTTCGGCGATCTTGGATTCGAGCGATCCGAGATGACAGACAACAGCCTCCCGCGCCTGCTCGATGTCGCCAGACTCGATGCCAGCGACAATCTTCTCGTGCTCCTCGATCACTTTTTCAGTGCGACGAACCGCGAATACGCGCTTGAGATGGCGCATCCGGTCCATCTCGCCCTTGGCCTGATTGACCACGCTCCATGCGCCGGGAAGGCGGGCCGCTGCGAAGATCGTTCGGTGGAATTCCTCGTCCAGCAAAAAGAAATCGGTGAATTGCTCGTCCTTTGCGGCAGCGCGCTGCTGAACCAGGCAGGTTTTCAAACGCGCGATGTCTTCAAAAGAATGCCGCTTGGTTGCCTCGATGACGGCGCCTTCCTCCAGCTTGAAGCGGATGAAGCAGGCCTCCATGTAGCGCTGCACGTCGATCGGGGCGATGTATGTGCCTCCCTGCGGCACGACGATGACGAACCCTTCCTCCGCAAGCCGAATAATGGCTTCCCGCACAGGTGTCTTGCTGACATTCAGGAGTGTCGCGACCTCTTTTTCAGAAAGCGCGCGCCCCGGCAGAAGCTTCACCTCAACGATAAGCTTGCGTAGCAGAGCATGAATCCGGTTGGTCATGTTGCCGCCTGGCGGCAACTCAAGGGGTGTAACGAGATCGGAGAGAGGTAGCGACGGGAACTCGACCGTATCCGACATATCAAATCCATATCTGAGATATTAGTTTATAATTTGATATCTTGGAGGCTCTCGGCTGTCAATAGATGCCCTGGATGAGAAATTGCCTGGGACGAGACTGGCACCTTCCAATGCATGCGCATCGTCGCGGCTTCCCATACGAGATGAGATGATCGGCCGGGGCCGGTTCACAGCCTCGCCTGTTGCCAAAATTCGAACGGAGCAAACGAAAGATAGCACTTTTCGGCAACGCAAACGTTTGAGATATTTCGGAAAATTCCCGGCAGGATCGAGACTGCGATGGCCTACATCATTACCGAACCCTGCATCGACGTGAAGGACGGCGCCTGTACCGCAGCCTGTCCCGTCGACTGCATCTATGAGGGGGGGCGGATGTTTTACATCCACCCCGACGAATGCATCAACTGCGGTCTCTGTCTGTCGATCTGTCCGGTGGATGCCATCGCTTACGACGAAGAAGCGACGGAGGCGCAGAAGAGGTTCATTCCGGTCAATCGCGATTATTTCGGACCCGGGATCGCGGCACTCGGCTCTCCCGGTGGCTGGGACAAGAGCCGTACGACGGCCAAGGATCACCCACTGGTTATGAGTGCGTCGAAGACGGCAATCCGGTAGGCCACTTTGCAATCAGGCTGCTACGAGCAGCGCTTCGCGATCCCGAGAGCGTCAGACCCGGGTTGGAGCCGAATGTATCGGCCAGCTTTCGCAACAGGCACGTGTCGCCGCAACAAGCTTGCGGCAGCGGTCTCTCTCGACGATGACGCGGTAGGTCCCTTCCGCCGTCACCGTCTGATAACCTCCGTGATTTGTTCCGCAAACTTTTCGAGATCGGTGCTCATGGCCTCTATCACCGCCTCCGTGGCGTGGGTGAGTTGCCTCTGTCGAGGTGCCACAATGCCGACCTCCATATTCTGCAGCCGAGAGCCGGCGATCGGGAGCGCCACCACTTCACCTGCATTCAGTTCCTTCAACAGGCCAAGAGGCGTGAAGAAGGCGACGCCTGCACCCGAAAGGATCAGCGGCTTCAGCATCATCTGGTTGTTCGTCGCAACGAAGGTACGCCCGACGCGGTCCAGCGCGGCAAGTTCCACGGCAATCATAGAACTCATCACCTCGTTATCGAGCTGCAGCAGCAACTTGAATTGCGCACATTCCTGCAATGTCACGCTCTTTTGCCGGGCGAGTGGATGGTGACGCGAAACGATTGCCATCAGCGGCATGCGTACACCGTATACGAGCTTGATGTCGTGCGGTCGCGCCAGATCAAAGGTAACGCCGATGTCGCAATCGCCATCGGCAACGAAATGAAAGATGTTGTTGAAATTGTCCGCCCGGATGCGGAAGTCGACGGCCGGGTTCTTCTGATGGAAACCCACCACGAATTCCGGCAGGAACTGCACCGTGAGGCTATCGAGACAGGCGATATGCACCCGGCCCGTGCGCTTCCCCTGCAAATCGCCGAGATCGGATTTCATGATCTCGTAGTGCTGCATGGTTTCCTTGGCATGCTTCAGGACCACCTTACCCGCGGCGGTCAGGCGCAGACCATCTGAAAAGCGCTCGAACAATGGAGTGCCGAGTTCGTCTTCAAGCTTGCGGATCTGCCGGCTCACCGCCGAGGTCGCCACGTGCAACTCCTCGGACGCCTTCCGGATGGAGCCGGAGCGTGCGACTTCGATGAAATATTTCAGGATGCTGGCGTGCATGAATGTCCCCCAATATCCCGAAATTCATACCATGCTCATCGTCCTCGCCAAACCGGAGCGCGTTTCTCGCGGAAAGCCGCCACACCTTCCATGGCATCCTCGCTCTGGAGCGCGCGGACGAGTGCCGGGGTGCGCAATCCCTGCGCGTCGGCAGGACTAAGGTGGCCGGTACGGTTCACCGTCTGCTTGATCGCTTTCAGGGAAAGAGGAGCGCAGACGACGATCTCGTTCACCCACCGGTCCACGGCTGCGTCGAGCTCTTCATAGGGAGTGATCTCGTTGACGATGCCGAACCCATGCATCTCTGCTGCGGTGAACTGTCGACCGGTCAGCATCACCGCCATAGCCTGGTTATGGGCGATTTTCCGCTGCAGCAACACCATCCCCCCGTCGAGCGGCATGCGCCCGACACGGGCTTCCGGCAGACCGAATTTCGCCGTATCCGCCGCGATCACGATGTCACAGCCTAGCACCATCTCGAAGCCGCCGCCGAGCGCATAACCATTGACGCGGGCGATCACCGGCACGTCGAGCGACCTGCGGAAGGCAAGGCCGCCGAATCCGTTCACCCGGCTTTCTGCCCAGTATTCGAGGCCGGTCTTCGTGCCACTGCCTTTGAGGTCGGCTCCCGTGCAGAAGGCCTTGCTGCCACTGCCGGTCAGCACCACGCAGGAGATGTCGTCGCGAGCTTCGATCTCGGTCCAGATGGTTTCGAGCTCCTGCTCGGTCGCCGCGTCCACGGCATTCATCCGCTCCGGACGATCAAGAGTAACGCGCGCCACCCGGTTCTCGACGGAAAATCCGACTGTCATGCCGCGTCTCCGCGCTCGGCTTCGAGCGATGCGAGAATCTCGTCATTGTGCTGGCCGAGACCTGGCGGGGGGATGCGAACCGAAACCGGTGCCGCCGACATGTCGATCGGCGAGCCGATCAGGCGGATGGGACCGGCCGCCGTTTCACCGGCCTCCAGGATCATCTTGTTGATGATCGTCTGTTCATCCTCCAATGCCTCGGCAAGGTTGCGGACGGGGGCGCACAGAATATCCACCTCCTCCAGCCGCTTCAGCCAATGGGCGTTGCTGTTCTTCGCGAAATTCTCGCGGAAGATCGCCTGCAGTTCCGGCCGATGCTCCATCTGGGCGTCGAAATCCCTGTACCGCGGCTGCTGGGATAGGTCCTCGATCTCCAGCGCGTTGCAGATGTCCTGAAGCGGGTTCTGCTTGAAAGCGCCGACCATGACGATCGCGCCATCCGTGGTGTCGAACACGCCGGTCAGCGGAAAGGCGCCCCAGTTGAGATCCTTTTTGCGCATCATGTGCGCCGCACCTTCCTGCATCTGCATCGCCAGCATGGAATTATAGAGGCTGACGGCCACCTGCTGCCCTTCGCCGGTCTTTTCCCTGTGCAGGAGTGCAAGCAGGATGCCCTGGACGAGATGCATGCCGGCGGAGTAGTCGGCAAGCGGCGTCGCATAGATGGAGGTCGGATGGCTGCTGTCGGACTTGCGCCGCATCACTCCCGAGAGTGCCTGGGCGAGGATATCCTGTCCACCTTTGTGCTGATAGGGACCGGTTAGTCCGAAACCGGTACCGACCGCATAGATCAGCCGCTTGTTGATCTTCTTCAGATCATCGTAGCCGAAGCCCATCCGTTCCATGACGCCGGGACGGAAGTTGTTGACGACAACGTCCGCCTCCGCGATCAAGGCAAGCACGGCATCGCGCGCTTCCTTGAGTTTAAGGTCCAGAGCTAGGCTCTTCTTGTTGCGGTTTAGCGAGCAGAAGACCGGATTGTTGAGGCCATCCGGGTCCGAACCGAGCGACCAGCGCGACAGGTCGCCGATCTTGGCCTTCTCTATCTTGATGACCTCGGCGCCGTAGTCGGCCAGCGTCTGCGTGCAGCAGGGACCGAGCATGACCTGCGTGAAATCGATCACGCGGATGCCGTCGAGCGGGAGAGAGTTCATTCCGCAGCCTCCAGGAATGTTGCATTTTCGGACGGGATGTCGCCGGGATCGGCACCCTGCGCCCGCATCTGTTTCTGGATCGCGCGAATATCGGCTTTCCGAACGGTGGTTCCGGCATTGAGAGCCACGGCGGCGGCGACGCCGGCGGCCTCGCCCATGGCCATGCAGGGCGGGATTTCGCGGCTCGATTTTTGTGCCTGCGGCGTTGCCGAATAGTGACGCCCGGCGACGATGAGTTGATCGACTTCACGCGGCAGCATCGACCGGTAAGGCGTATAATAGTCGCGGCCACGGCAGACTGTGTCGGCAAAATGAACGCGGTTCATGACGTCGTCCTTCGTCACGACATATTCGCCCTCAAGCAGCCTCGTCTGGCGCACACCCGTCTGCGGCGCGAAATCCACCACATAGGCCTTCTCGAATCCCGGCATCTTTTCGCGAGCGAAATCGAGCAGCCGTCCGATACGGGCGCGGCCTTCGAGTTCCGCCTTGGTCAGGTCCTCTGTCTTGAGGCCGGAGAGGTTCGGCATATGCGGGCAGTTGAGCCAGACAGTGCCCGGCAGCGGAGTCTTCAGCCACCAAAAGGACCAGCAACCACCGATCAGGCGCTTGGCCTCGTGATCGATCGTCTTGAAGGCTTCCGGTTCCTCGAATTCGAAGCGCTCGGCGGCATCCGTATCGACGCCGCCCCAGCGGGAGACGGTGGTCAGGATGAAGTTTGATTCCACATATGAGGCGCCGGCCGACGCCGCGACGTCGAGGTCGCCGGTCGTGTCGATGACGATATCGCCGAGGATCGCTTCCATGCCCGACTTGGTCTGGCAAATGACGCCCTTGATGGTCTTGCCTTCCATGATCGCGGACGAGAACCAGCTATGGGTTCGAAGCTTTACGCCGGCTTCGGTCAGCACGTCATAGGAAGCGCGCTTGAAGCCGTCCGGATCGAAGGCGGCGGAAAAGCAGATCGGATGCGGCATGGACTGGGTGTGGAAGTCGAAGAGGCCCCAACGCGCCCAGCGTCGCCATGCTTCCGGTGTCTCGCGGATGTCGAGTTCGCGATCGCGACCGGTCGGCGTGACGCAGAGGTCCCATTTCTTCATCCGCTCGATCATCTCCATGCAGATGCCCTGCACGGTGACCTCAAGTCCGTTGATCATATCGTCAAGCACCAGCACCATGCCGCCGGCCGCAAGTCCGCCGACATAGGGGTAGCGTTCGAGCAGCGTCACCTTGGCGCCGTTGCGGGCTACGGAAACCGCCGCGGAAATGCCCGCGGGTCCTCCGCCGACGACCACCACATCGGAACGGTCGACCACTGCGACGTCGCGCGCCGCCTGAAGAATTGTCTGTTGCATTGGTTCAAACTCCCAGGGAACCGGATCAGAGGACGGTCGGGTTTAATGCGAGCCGGCCGGCTTCCAGCGGATCATCCGGGCCTCGATCACCGAGACGATGAAGAAGAGGACGACCGCAAGGGCCGCGGCGATCACGACGGTCGCGTAGAGCAGCGGTGAGCGGAAATTATAGGTGGCCTCGATGATGACCGCCCCAAGCCCGAAGCTGGAGCCGATCCATTCGGCGACGATCGCTCCCATGACGCTGCTGGTCGCGGCGATCTTCAGAGCCGCAAACAGGAACGGCATGGAACTCGGCAGCCGCACTTTCCAGAGGATTTCGCTGTTGCTGGCCGAAAGCACTCGCATCAGGTCGAGCATGGCCGGGCTTGCGGATTTCAGGCCCTGCACCATGTTGACGAGCGTCGGGAAGAAGCAGATCAGCCCGGCGATGATGATTTTCGGCGCAAGTCCATTGCCGAAGATCAGCACGAGGATGGGCGCCAGCGCGATGATCGGGATCGCCTTGATGAAGACCGCGATCGGATAGAAGGCCTTTTCCGCCATCGAGCTGTGTACGAACCAGATCGCCAGTAGGATCGCGACGAGATTGCCGAAGAAGAAGCCGAGCACCGCTTCGAGCAGTGTCGGCAACATGTTCGTCCAGAGAATTCCGGCATTCTGCTGGAAAGCGTAGGCGACATCGATCGGGCTCGGTGCCATGAAGGTCGGGATCTTGAAGAACCAGACAACCAACTGCCAGAGAACGATGAGGCCCATGGCTGCGGAAATCGCCGGCATGTGCCTGGCGAACACGCCAGCCGTGGCGTCGAGAAGCGCGATCTTGCGCTCCGTATCGACCCGGGATGAGACGACCTGGCTCATAGGCATTCCTCCAGGAGGCCACGCAGATGTGCGGTGACCTTGATGAACTCCACCGTGTCGCGCGCTGCGAGCGAACGCGGGAAGGGCAGTTCCACCTTCATGAACTCCTTGACCCGGCCCGGATGCGCCTGAAGCATCAGGACGTTCTGGCCGAGAAAGGCGGCTTCCGGAATGGAATGGGTGACGAACAGGATCGTCGTTCCCGTCTCCTGCCAGACGCGCAGCAATTCCTCGTTCAGCCGGTCGCGGGTGATCTCGTCGAGGGCACCGAACGGTTCGTCCATCAGGAGAATGCGCGGCCGGGTGATGAGCGCACGGGCGATCGCCACGCGCTGCCGCATGCCGCCGGAAAGCTCGTGAGGAAGCGCATTTTCGCGCCCCTTCAGACCGACCATGGCCAGTAGTTCATGCGGGTCCGCATGGTCGCCGGTTTGGGCGTGCTTGCCGACTTCCAGTGGCAGCCGCACATTGTCGAGCACGGTTCGCCAGGGCAAGAGGGTCGCATCCTGGAAGACGAAGGCGAAGTCGCGACCTTCACGCGCTTCCTGCGGACTGCGGCCGAACACGGAAATCGATCCGTCGCTGATATGCACGAGATCAGCCACGCATCTCAGAAGCGTCGACTTCCCGCAGCCGGAAGGACCGAGCATGGTGACGAAGGCACCTTCCGGAATCTCCACGGAAACATCGGATAGTGCGGTGAATTCGTTGTTCCTGTCGCCGAACCGGACGGAGAGGTTCCGGATCGAAACCGCCGTGGCGGCCGGCTCGGTGCGTGGAACGTTCGGCTTCAACTGCGCCGCTCCCAACATTGCGATTACCCCACCTGTTTGCGGGCGTCGATGGTTGCTTCGAGGATGGAGAAGTTGACGACATCATCCACCGCCGGCACAGTGCCCTTGAACTGCTTGAGGTCGGCATAGGCCTTGATCTGCGCGGCCCAGTTCTCGCGCGTCATCGTGCCCCAGCCGGCAGCCTTGGTCGTGTCTCCGAAGGAGAAGTCGACGCAGGGGCCGACGGCCCGGAGCTCGCTCGGCTTGTCGAGGATCGGATAGGCCTCACAGAGATATTCCACGGCTTCCTGCTGATTTTCGCGGACAAAGCCCCACCCCTTGGCCGCAGCGCGGGTGAAGCGCTCCAGGACGTCGGAATGTTTGTCGATCTGATCGTCGGTCGTGTAGTAGACGTTGGCATAAAGCTGCAGGCCACTGTCCCAAAGCATCATGTCTACGCGGTTATCGCCAAGCACGTCGAGCGCGTTGACGTTGGTGAGCCAGCCAGTGGCCGCATCGGCTTGTCCGGTGATAAGCTGATTCATGTCCGAGCCCATGTTCACCATCTTCACCTGATCTTCGGCGATGCCGTTCTTGGCGAGCAGGGCGCGCAGCAGGATAAAGGCCGTCGGCTGAGTGGCGATCGTCTTGCCGATCATGTCCTTCGGTTCGCGGATCGGCTTGGTCTTCAGCGAGAAATAAGTGAAGGGATGCTTCTGGTATCCGGACAGGAAGGCCTTGACGGGCATTCCCGCCGATCGCGCCAGCATGACCGAAGGGCTCGACGAGATCTGACCGATCGCAGACTGACCGGAAGCGACGCCGGCCACGCCGTCGACGCTTGGCCCGCCAGGCACGATTTCGAGTTCGACACCCTCCTCTTCGAAAAAGCCTTTCTTTATCGCAGCGACCTCCCCCAGCAAGCCGTTCGAGGCGAGCCAGCCGAGCTGCATCCTGACTTTGGCCGTATCCTTGGCAAGGCCTGCCTTTATACCGATGAAGCTGGATGCTGCAGCAAGGCTGCCGATGGCGGCTGTTTGAGACATGAATCGCCGGCGATTCAGCATGAAATTGGACATAGTGTTCCCCTGTTTTGGATCCGACACCGGAGGTGCCGGCTTGGCTGCGTCCGGTCTCAACTGCCGGATTGAAGGTAGGATGGCGCAATGCCGCGTTCTAATAAAGAACAATATTTCGTATATACGGTTGCCAAAAAGGCAACGCCTACAAGAATTGATCAAACACTGGCAGATCGCTGCCGCAGTTGAATCACGACGGCAATCGCGACGGCTCATCAGATGAAATCCGGGGTTGCCAAGGTCTGCTATACGGAAAAACCTGACGCTCGACAGCCGCTGAACGGATGCCTTGAGCTGCATTTGGATTTATCTCAAGCATGGGGTGTCGGAATTTCGTTTAGCCAGTCGTCTTCAAGATGGACGAGCTATGGAGAACACCAATGACTATTACCATTACCGCCTTTGAACGGTCGCCAGATCGCGGCAAGGGTCTGGCGCGTGACATGCGCGTTCGCTGGGCGCTCGAAGAAGTTGGCCAGCCTTACGACGTTCGCCTTCTTTCGTTCAAAGCGATGAAGGAACCCGCCCATCTCGCGCTTCATCCTTTCGGCCAGATTCCGACCTATGAAGAAGGCGATCTCGCCCTGTTCGAATCAGGGGCGATCGTATTCCATATCGCGGAGCGCCAGCCGGGCCTGCTGCCGGACGATGCGAATGCCCGGGCACGTGCGATCACATGGATGTTTGCTGCGCTCGACACGGTGGAGCCGCCGATCTTCGATCGCGCCCTCGTCAGGATCCTCGAACGTGACGAGCCCTGGTACGAGCAGCGCCTGCGTGTCCTCGAGGACACCATCCGGAAACGGCTGAGCGGTCTTTCCACCCGCCTTGGCGATGCCGACTGGCTCGATGGCGCATTCAGCGCCGGTGACCTGCTGATGGTGACGGTGCTGCGCAGGTTGCAGGGATCGGGCATGCTGGAAGAATATCCGAACCTCGCAGCGTACGTCGCCCGCGGCGAAGCGCGTCCCGCTTACAAGCGTGCTTTCGATGCTCAGTTGGCGGTTTTCACCGCCGCATCGACCGGCTGATATAGATCCGCTCCGGGCTCGAAGCCGGGTCTTTCGCCCAGTTTATGAGGCCCGCTCCCTGGCAAATGGCCTTGCGCGGAGCAGCCTACGCGATTGGCACGTCAGGCCATTCGTGGCAACTTGTCACCCAAGGAAAGTTGCCAAGGAGCCGACGATGCCAGCCCTACCCACCCTGAATATCGTACCGTTCATCAGCGTCGAGAACATGATGGACCTTGTGCTGAATATCGGGATCGAGACATTCCTCGATGAATTGGCGGCCTATATCGAAGCTGATTTCCGCCGCTGGGAAGTCTTCGACAAGGTGCCGCGCATTGCCTCCCATTCACGCGAGGGCGTAATCGAGCTGATGCCGACCAGCGACGGTACGCTTTATGGGTTCAAGTATGTCAACGGCCATCCGAAGAACACGCGCACCGGCCGACAGACCGTGACGGCATTCGGTGTTCTCTCCGATGTCGATAGCGGCTATCCCCTCCTCATCTCGGAAATGACCATCCTGACAGCGCTGCGTACGGCAGCGACCTCGGCAATGGCCGCCAAATATCTTGCTCCGGAAAACGCCGACTGCATGGCGATTATCGGCAATGGCGCGCAAAGCGAATTCCAGGCGATCGCCTTCAAGGCCCTGCCCGGCATAAGAAAGTTGCGCCTCTATGACATCGACCCGAATGCCACGAAACGCTGCGCCAAAAACCTGCGAAACTTGGGATTCGAAATCCAAGCCTGTCGATCGTCTGAAGAGGCGGTCGAAGGCGCCCATGTCATCACGACGGCAACGGCCGACAAGCAGTGCGCCACCATCCTGACCGACAACATGGTTGGACCCGGTGTTCACATCAATGCCGTCGGCGGTGATTGCCCGGGCAAGACCGAGCTCCATCGGGACATTCTCCTGCGTTCGGATATCTTCGTCGAATATCCGCCGCAGACCCGCATCGAAGGGGAAATCCAGCAGATGCCGGCGGATCATCCGGTCACCGAACTCTGGCAGGTCATCGCCGGCCTTGCACCCGGCCGGAAGAACGGCGCGCAGGTGACGCTTTTTGACAGTGTCGGCTTTGCGATCGAAGACTTTTCGGCACTGCGCTATGTCCGCGACAAGCTCTCCGGCACCAATCTCTATGAAAATCTCGACCTGCTCGCCGATCCGGACGAGCCGCGCGACCTCTTCGGCATGCTCCTGCGCAGAAAAGCTCTGACCGCCACATCTCGGAAACCCGCATGAACCGAAGCAATTCTTCTCCGCGGGCATCCTGCGCGAGAAGCGCAATCAGATCGCCGGTCTTCACGTTACTCAGTCGGAGTATAGTGCGGCCAAAGCCTTCAAAGCTCTATGCAAGGAGACTCGCACCGCCACCTCGGTCATTTTCAGACGGTCAGCGGTTTCGCGCACGCTCGATCCTTCAATCGAGATTGATTGCACTATTGTTCGTTGTGGATCCTTCAACCGGTCCAGCACCCGTTCTATGTCGATGCGATCCGAGGTGTTAACGCGCTCATCGCTCTCGAGCGTTGCAATGACATCTTCCAGCGGGACGCTGGCCTGTCGTCCACGTCTGCGCATGCTATCGACAAGCTTGTTGTGCACGATTGCGGAAATCCATGGCCCGAGCGGCCGGGATGGATCCCACGTCCCTCGCTTCAGATGGATCGCCAACAGCACTTCCTGAACCACGTCCTCGGCCTCACTTGTCGGTGCGCCAAACTGTTCGCAACGCTTCCGCGCCATCATGCGCAGGTGTGGCGTGAGGGCAGTCAGCAGTTTTTGATAAGCACGGCTGTCGCCCGCGATTGCCAACCGCATCCAGGCGGCCCATTCCATTTCACGCGCCTGATTTCTCATCCGACATGTCCTTCTTCGGCGCGGCATATGGCTTGTCGTCTTTCACGTCGGGTTCGAGCAACGCGAAGATAGGTTTGATCAGACCTTCCATGAGGTCCCTCTCTGGCCGTGTTCGTGCGAGCACCCGAATCCCAAGAAGGGTGCACAAAAGTGTGCGGGCCATGTCGGTTGCAGTCTGGTAGCGGCTGATCGTTCCATCTTCCTGTCCTGCCTGGAGACAACGCCTGAAGAAAGCCTCCACTTGCAGCAACACGTCGGCGACCACGCGCTGAAACTCTTCATCGTGAGGCGCAACCTCGAGAGCCGAATTGACCAGCATGCATCCTTTCCGCCTCGTGTCGCTTAGTGAGCGGTCGATAATTTCGACAAAGAACGCATGAATAGCTTCACGTGGCGGTTTCTTTTCGAAACGCCCGACCCGATCGACAAAACTCTGCTTCACGTAAAATTCCAGAGCCTTGCGATAAACGGTCCGTTTGTCGCCGAACGCATTATAGATGCTGGCCGTGGTCAATCCCATCACTTGCGCCAGATCGCGGATCGAAGTTGCCTCGTATCCATGGTCCCAGAAGTGCTCGACGGCCAGCAAAAGCACCTTTTCATCATCGAATTCTCTCGGTCTGGCCATCTTTATCTCTCATGTTGCCGCTCGCGTTACCTTGCTGACGACAGCGGTGGCAACAAGCAGCAATCCTGGGGAGCGCTTCACTCTGCCGAGCGCGGAAGGCGGGTTTCGTTGCCCGCCTTCGCAACAATGTCAGCGATGACAGATTTGAGCTCTCCTCATCAACAAGGAGAGCTCACCCCTTATTTTCCTCGGTTCTTCCCGCTGACAATTTATCCTGGGTCTTGGTATTGAAGTCCTCGGCATCGTGACGCTCGTGCAATTGCTCGGAGAGGTCGCCGGAGAGGCGATTCACCATACGGCCACGCTTGACGGCCGGGCGGCTCAGGAGGAGATCAGCCCAGCGCAGCACATTTTTATAGTCTTGAACCGACAGGAATTCGGCCGCACCGTATTGCCAGCCCTTGACCAAGCCTCCGTACCAGGGCAGCACGGCGATATCGGCAATGGTATATTCACTGCCACCTAGATATTCGCTTTCGGCCAGACGGCGGTCGAGGACGTCGAGTTGACGCTTGACCTCCATGGCAAAGCGATCGATCGCATATTCGATCTTGATGGGGGCATAGGCATAGAAATGACCAAAGCCGCCGCCGAGATATGGTGCACTCCCCATCTGCCAGAATAGCCAGGACAAGCACTCCGCGCGAGCCGGCTGCTCTGTCGGAAGAAGTGCCCCGAATTTCTCGGCAAGATAGACGAGGATGGAACCGGACTCGAACACCCGCACCGGCTTTGGCCCGGACCGATCCAGCAATGCCGGAATCTTGGAGTTCGGATTGACCTTCACGAAACCGCTGCCGAACTGGTCGCCCTCGCCGATCTTGATCAGCCAGGCGTCGTATTCGGCGCCGGCGTGGCCGAGCGCAAGCAGCTCTTCCAGCATGATCGTGATCTTCTGTCCGTTCGGCGTGCCAAGCGAATAAAGCTGCAGCGGATGCCGGCCTACCGGCAATTCCTTTTCATGGGTCGGTCCGGCAATCGGCCGATTGATGTTGGCGAACGCGCCGCCGCTTGGCTTGTTCCAGGTCCAGACTTTCGGGGGAACGTATTCGGGGGAATCTGTCATTTTTGTCTCCTGAGTTATTCCGCGACCTTTGTGGGGCCGGGAAATGGTGGATGGGAAGAGAGCGCATTGGTTTGCTCGTCGTTGACATGTTTGAACGGGCGATCCTTGCCGACTTCGGGGGCGCGAGCCGCGGCTGATCGCGCATCGATGACCTCAAACGGTCGTTTCAGATGGGAGTTGTCGTGCAAGCGGTCATCATGAAGCTCCGTTCTGGATGGCTCATATATTTGAGGTGGTGGTATACATTCCTTGCGCCGAAGGAGAACGCATCTGGCGCTGGATCATCGGGGCCGATCGCTTCATTCCACGGCGAAGCTGGCATATCGTTTCTTGATTTTTGTCTTACAAAAGAGCCACTCAACTGACGGGAACCGCGCGAGAACTCCGTGTAGACATAGCGCAATCCCACTCCAGCCGCATGACAGCATTCCCTCACTTTGTCGTCTCCCGCCTTACTAGCATCGCTTGGCGGCACGAGCGTCGCATTTTAACTCGATCGTTCTACAATGCAGTCCTGTTTGAATGTTGGCAACATACAATTCGATCGACAGTCTCAGCAAAAAAAGGCCTGCTGCTGTAACGAACCGTATCATGCAGCCGTAGTGGCTTTGTCGGACCTCACCCGGCAGTGGGCTGCCGGACTAACCGCCGCTGCCTGTCCGTTGGTTCAGTAACTTGCAGTGGAAATCGTAAATGACGACATCGAGCGATCAGAAGCCGGCCTGCCTTCAAGGCCTGCGCATCCTGGACATGTCGCGTATTCTTGCAGGGCCGACGGCAACGCAACTCCTGGCCGACCTCGGTGCGGATGTGATCAAGGTGGAGCGACCTGGCCTCGGTGATGATACGCGCAGTTGGGGGCCGCCCTTTGTGGCGAACGCCGATGGGAGCGAAAGTGATCTGAGCGCCTATTTCCTCTCGGCCAACCGCAACAAGAGATCGATAGCGATCGACCTTGCGACGGACGATGGCGTCGCTTTGGTCAAGCGACTAGCCGCAATTTCCGATGTCGTTATCGAAAATTACAAGCCGGGCGACCTGGCGCGACGCGGTGTTGGTTACGACGATGTCCGCAAGATCAAGCCGGATATCGTCTGGTGCGCAATTTCCGGATTCGGGCAGAGCGGCCCCTACTCCGATCGAACCGGCTACGATTTCCTGATCCAGGCAATGGGCGGCATCATGAGCATAACCGGCGAAAGTGATGCTGCTGGCGGGAAGCCGGTCAAGGTTGGTCTCGGTATCGCCGATGTCATGTGCGGCATGTACGCAACAGTCGGCATCCTCGCAGCACTTCGCCATCGTGACCACACCGGGGAAGGTCAATACATCGATCTCGCGCTTTACGACACACAGGTCGCCTGGCTCATCAACGCTGCGACGAATTACCTGGCTTCAGACAAGGTGCCGGGCCGGATCGGTAACCGGCATCCGAACATCGCACCCTACCAAACCTTTGCGACAGCAAAGGGCGAGATCGCCATTGCGGTCGGCAACGATCAGCAATTCGCCAGATTTGCCGCAGTCATTGGCTCGCCGGCGCTTGCCCAGGATGAACGTTTCCACCGCAATCGCGATCGAGTGATGAACATTGATGCCCTTGATGCGCAGGTGACCGAGGCGCTGCGCAATGACACGGCGGAAAATTGGGAGCGGCGTCTCATAGCAGCGGGGATTCCCGCCGGACGTGTCGCAACGATCGGTCAGGTCCTTTCTGATCCGCACACGATCGCACGCGACATGGTAATACGCATGCCCACAGATGATGGCCAATTGCTAGGGCTTCTAGGCAACCCATTGAAGATGTCCGCCACGCCCGTCAGGTTCCACCGCGCGCCGCCTCATTTGGATCAGCACCGCGAGGACGTTCTTCGCGAGATCGTAGCTATCGAGGACGCCCAAAGAAGTGATGGCACCAGATGATCCACTCCCCCGTCCCTTGAGGTAGAAGAGCTGGCAATACCACAGCGCTCGCCTCTGCTACCAAGACAAAAGCCCAGATCGGCGGTTACGCCCGTCCGATGCGGCGGTACCGAAAATCGTCTGCGTTGGAGGAAGGGAGTGAGTTGGCCTCCCCGATCAGTATCGCCATACGGTTATGGAGGGGAGATTTGACACAGGCAGGATCGGTCGCGGCCGCATCGCCCGCAATCGCCATGGCCTGACACCGGCAGCCGCCCCAGTCGATCTCTCGCCGGTCGCAGCTTTTGCAGGGTTCCAGCATCCAGTCGTCGCCGCGGAAAGCATTAAAAGCCAGAGAATTGAGCCAGATATCCGTCAGGCTTCGTTCTCCGAACCGCTCGAAATGCAGGGTCGGGATGGTTGCTGCCGCGTGGCATGGAAGGACCGTGCCATCCGGCGTAACCATGAATGCATCGCGTGCCCAGCCGCCCATACAGGGTTTCGGATAGACCGCAAAATAATCGGGCGCGACGAAATCAATGGCCAGAATTCCCTGCAACCGCGACTGAGCCTCCTCGACGATCTCGACCTGACGTTCCACCGCCTCGCGGTCGGGCATGAGGGTATTGCGGTTCAGGAGAGCCCAGCCTGCATATTGCACATTGGCGATCTCCAACCGCTGCGCGCCGAGGGAAAGCGCGAGATCGATGAAAGCCGGTACTTCCTCTATATTGTGCCGATGGATGGGCGCATTGATCGTAAGCGGCAGGCCGAGTTCCACGACCCGCCTTGCTGTTTCGAGTTTCTTCTCATGCGCGCCGCGGTTGTTGCCGATCTTCTCTGTCGTCGAAGCATTGGCGCCCTGGATGCTCAACTGCACGTGATCGAGACCGGCGTCACATAACCTCTCAATTCGCCCTTCGGCGATGCCGACACCGGCGGTGATGAGATTGGTATAGACACCGCGCCGTGCCAGACAGCTTACGAACTGTTCGAGATCCGGCCTGAGCGTCGGCTCGCCCCCGGACAGATGGATCTGCAGGACCCCGAGGTCGGCCGCCTCTTCAAAGAGAGCAAGCCATGCGTCCGTCGAAAGCTCCTTGTCGGCCTTCAACAGTTCGAGCGGGTTGGAACAGTAGACGCATTGCAGGGGACAGCGATGCGTCAGCTCAGCCAGCATGCCGATCGGAGGCAGAGGTGCATCACTCATAGCGTCACCAGAAATCTGTCGGACCATTCCTGCAGGAACTGTTCGACATCGGGTGCGATATCTTCGCGAGCTGCATCATACTGGCCGGCGAGCTCGTCGACGATTTGCGAAACCGTGCGCTGGCCGTCGCACAGCCTGAGTATATCAAGGCTGACCTCATCCGGCCAGAAAACCCTTTCCGGCGAAAGCAGCGCCCAGGCACCGCGAACCGGATCATACTGCAGCCTAACATAGCGCTTCAGGCGAGGTCTCGCTTCTCCGGACAGAATGACACGCTGACGGCGGGCCTCCATCAGATCGCCTCCGGCACGAAGGCGCCCGGCGGAATACTGCCGCCACCTCCATAGGCGTAGTCCAGGGCATCCAGCATCGCCCACAAGATATCGCATTTGAAGACAAGGGCATTGATGACGGTCTGCTGCTTTTCCGGGTCGGTCGCGTGCTGCAGGACATAGGCGAGCGCGAAATCGGAATCCCGCGGTGCCTGCGTCAGCCTCGGCATGAAATAGGCGAGCGTATCTTCGGTTACGTAGCTGTACTTCGCCAGCATGGCCGGAACGCGCTCGCCGATGATCACCGGAGAAAACAACTCCGTCAACGACGACGCCACGGCTTCCAGCAGACTGCGATTGGTACAGAAAGACAGATACGCTCCAACAGCGAAGCGAGTGGCGGGCAGGGCAAATCGCTCGCTCTTCACTGTCTCTTCGTCGAGCCCCCGCCCGGTCGCCAGCTTGATCCACCGGGCGATGCCGCCATTCCAGCCAGTCGTTCCGTCGTGATCTTCGATCCTGCGGCGCCATTCAACGCGAAATTCCGGGTCTTCCGCCCGGGCGATGATCGTCGCATCCTTGCGCGGGATCATCGCCTGATAGCAGTACCGGTTGAGCGCCCATGCCTGAAGCTCGGCCTTGGTCAGGGCGCCCGCCGTCATCCTGTGATGGTAGGGATGCCTGTTGTGGTATCGCTCAGCCCCGATCTGACGAAGTACCTCTTCGAGCGCGGCCGGCGTCAATCCATTGCGCGCCGCGTCTGCAAAATCGCTCATAGGCCGATCTCCATCCCGTCATAGCCGATCTCCCAGCCTCCTGCCCTCACGGCTGCCGTTTCGGGTGAATTTTCGCCGAGGATCGGATTGGTATTGTTGATGTGAACATAGATGCGGCGCTCCGGTGCAACATCGGCAAGCAGAGCCATGGACCCTTCAGGACCGCCGATGTGCAGGTGTCCCATGCGCCGGCCGGTTTTGGCGCCGACGCCGGCGCTCAACATCTCGTCATCGGTGTAGACCGTGCCGTCGAAGAGCAGACATGTCGCAGCGGCAATTCTTTCTTTCAGATCGGCGTCGACAGCTGCACAGCCAGGGACATATAACGCCGAGGACTCACGACCCTCCTGCCAAATGCGAACTCCCACAGTGTCGCCCTCCTGTGTGCCGAAACCCTCTTCCGCTTTGCCGGCATCCTCCAAAAACAGAGCCACCTTACCGAGAACCGGAAACGCCTCGACCACAATGGATGTCGGCTTACCCTGCCAATCCGCAATCGGCGTCGGGATATTCAGCAGAAGTTCGCGGCGCTCGACCAGTTCACTGTCTAGAACATTGAAAATACTGTTTTCCGCGAGTACGCGTAGAATCCGCGCGGTTGCATAAATGACGAAGCGATGCCGCTCACGCAGGCTCAAGAGTCCGGCAATGTGATCGACGTCCGCATTCGTCAGGATAACGGCTTGGATAGGCGAAGCACGCAGGGGGCCATCTTCCCTGGGCTGCAGCTCGGGAGTTGCCGCAATTTGCTCGCGAATATCCGGGGATGCATTGAAGAGAACCCAGTCCTTGCCATCAGCGGAGACACCCAGACTCGATTGCGTCCGCGGTCGAAAACCGTCTTCTCCATTACGGACAGAACGGCTCAGCCGGTAGTTGCAGTTCCACTGGGGAAATCCCCCTCCTGCCGCGGAGCCGAGAATCTTCAGCCGCATGTGACAATGCTTCCTTCCGACGGCAGCCGCTCCATGCGTGAACGCCACATGGAGCGGTAAATGCTCTTACTTCTTGGCCTTGAGGTCGGCGGAATAATATCGTGACATTTCCATTCCGACAGCGACCGTGCACATTGTCGGCTTTTTCCAGCTTTTCTTCATAAGCTTTCTCCTCTTCGCTCTTTGCCTGAGATCAACAATTTGATCTCCTCCCGGCATCGTGCGCCCTCGGGCGCAAGCTCTGAAATTCGCGGCGTTACATCCGAACGCAATCGCACCTCACATTGTTCATGACATCCTATTCCTTGATCTCGTTGCCGGCTTCATCGATCAGCGGCACCTGATATTGCAGGAGAATCCGATTTATCTCCGACTGGTTCTCCCTGATCACGGTATTCAAGGCGCGTTTCCACTCCTGGTCGGAGGGACGGACCCCCATGGTGATGCGATAGGACATATGGCTGACCTTCTCCTTGAGAAGCGGCACCACGACAAGATCCGGATTTATTTCCTTGACATAGTAGCCGGCCATCGGCCCCCAGAGAACGGCCACATCGATGACGTCGTTCTGAAGATCCTTCAACATCACCTCGGCCATGGACGGCATCGAGCGCGTATCCACCATCAGAGGATAGGTCTTGGCATTCCGCATCAGGTTGGCCTTTGCTATGCTGGCGCTCGGCGGCGTTCCGGCGACAATGCCGAGCCGTTTGCCGGCCAGTCTGGGATCTTCGATGGCTTCTGCGCCATCCAGGCCGCTACCCTTCTTGAAAACCATGACATAGGTCGAGCGGTAGTAGGCATTGGTGTTCTGCACGAGTTCGTCACCTTGGGCGTAACCCATGATGATATCGCAGCGGTTGGCCCGCAGCGTATTCCGGACGAAGCCGGTTGCCATCGGATACCATGTGTAGGTGACCGACTTGCGGCCAGTCTTCACCGCAACGAGTTCCGCCAGCTTGTTTTCGAAGCCTTCCCCGCTTTCATCCGTGAACGGCATGTTGGAAGGGTCGGCGCAGACACGCAGCACGTCCGGATCCACCAATTCGCCTGCGGCGCCGAGCCCGGCTGTCTGCGTGAATGCCGCGGTGGGAACCGCGGCAATCGCCGCGATCACGCAGAGCATATAAAGACCGCAGGATTTACGTGCAGGCATATGCTCAGTTCCCCATGCACGATGCTTCTTGATCTTTGGCGGCCTGCGGCTTGTCAGCTTTCTTGGGAGGTCTGCCGCGCGGGATCCCATCGACGGCACGCGCTCGCAGATAAATGTAGATATCGTCCATATAGCAATAGACGTTCTTGTTGTTGCCGAAAGCGGGCATGACGTTTTCCTTGCCGCCGCCGACATTCTTACGCCCCTCGGCGACGATCGAAAGAAACGTCGCGTAATCCATCGTCTTCAACGAGTTGACCAGCGCCGGAGCATAGCTGGAACCCATTCCGTCTGGTCCATGACAGGTGTGACAGTCCGAATGATAACGGCGATATCCACTGAACGTGTACCAGTCCACCGTCCCATCGTCCTGAAGCTTGAACGTCGGGTTTCCATCGGCGTCAAAATACTTACCGTCTTCATCGGTAACGGCTGCGGCCTTTTGTTTGTCGTCAGCGGCAAAGGTGATGCTGGAGCTGATGACAATAGACATAGCGATAACCGAGACTGTTTTGCAGACAGACATTCCTACCTCTTTCTCATTTCGCCACGAACACAGCTTGGCTGTCGCAATGCGGCGTTGACAGGTGGGTTGTGGGTTGCGTGGCGAAATCGAGAGCCCGCCAGGGAATTCCGGTGATCCGGGCCCTCGTTTCTCTGCCTGCCGCCTCTTTAAGCGAGGTCGGCGTGCCTATGGTTCCCGTTTATCAATCCGGGAGGCCGAAGCCGGTGAGCTGACCGCCCAGCGTCGTATAGTCGGCGCGAGCGGCATACCCACCGACCGCGCCGAGACCTGCTGTTGAAATCGACTGCTGTTCGTCGGTGGGCGCTTTCTGGCCGGCGACAGCCGTTTGCCAGGCAGCCGCGCCTTCGGCCTGGAGCAGACCACCTGCGAGGCCGATACCAGCCCAGCCGCCAACACCCGAAAGCACGGCGATATACTGTTTGCCGTTGTGCTCGAAGGTGTTGATGTTGCCGATGATCCCGGACGGCGTCTTGAACTTGTAGAGTTCGTTGCCGTCCTTATCGACAGCCTTGATGTAGCCTTCCAGCGTGCCGTAGAAGATGACATCGCCTTCGGTCGACAGCGCGCCTGACCACACCGAGAACTGCTCGGGCTTGGACCAGACGATCTCACCCTTGGCAGCATCCCAAGCTATGAAGTTGCCCATGCCGCCATGGCTCTTGGGAGCCGGATACATCGACACTGTCGCACCCACATAGGGCTGACCTGCCGTATAGCTTACCCTGTATGGCTCGTAATCCATGCAGACATGGTTGGTCGGCACGTAGAACAATCCGGTTTTCGGTGAGTAGGTAGCCGGCTGCTGGTCCTTGGTACCAAGCGCTGCCGGGCATACGCCCGTCGTGTTGGTATCCTCGCCGTTTTGCTGGGTCGAATACTGAGCCACGACCTGCGGACGCCCATACTGATCACTCTTCGGGTCCATCACGACTTCCGTCGCCCAGTTGACCACCGGATCGTATTTCTTGGCAACCAGCAACTCGCCGTTTCCGCGATCCAGCGTATAGGCAAAGCCATTACGATCGAAATGAACCAGTACATCCCGGGCTGCACCGTTGATCTGCATCCCGTCGACGAGGATCATCTCGTTCACGCCATCGTAGTCCCATTCGTCATGCGGGGTCATCTGATAGACCCACTTCGCCATGCCGGTGTCGGCGTCACGGGCGAAGATGGTCATCGACCATTTGTTGTCGCCGGGCCGCTGTACCGGGTTCCACGTCGAGGGATTGGCGGTTCCGTAATAGACCAGGTTCAGCTTCGGATCGAAGGCGTACCAGCCCCAGGTCGTTCCGCCGCCCTGCTTCCATTGCTCGCCTTCCCAGCTGCTGATGCCGGAGTCCTTGCCAACCGGTTTGCCGAGCTGGGTGGTCTTCTCACCATCCATCAGGGTTTCCGAGTCGGGCCCGGTCGAATAGGCCTTCCAGGCAACAGAGCCATCCTTCAGGTTATACGCGGTCACATGGCCGCGAACACCGAACTCGCCGCCCGATATGCCGATCAGAACCTTGTCATTGAAGATCATCGGTGCGGACGTTCCACTCTCCCCCTTGCCGCCAGCGGTATCCTCGCCGTTCTTCGCCTGCCAGGCGACTTTGCCTGTCTTGGCGTCGAGAGCGGTGACGGTCGTATCCGCTTGGTTGAGGATGATCTTGCCGTCGCCATAAGCAACGCCTCGGTTGACCGTGTCGCAACACATGATCGGAATGACGTTCGGATCCTGCTTGGGCTCGTATTTCCAAAGGATCTTGCCGTCATTGTTGAGGTCGAGCGCATAGACTGTATTGGGGAACGGCGCATGAACGTACATGACGTCGCCGATCACCAGAGGTCCACCTTCATGACCGCGCAGCACGCCTGTCGAAAACGTCCACTTGACCTGAAGGTTCTTCACATTGTCCTTGTTGATCTGGTTCAATTTTGAATAGCGGGTGTTGGCATAATCACCCGTCGGAATCGCCCAGTTCTTGGAATCGGAGATCAACTTCTGGACTTCGTCATTGGCAAACACTCCTCCAGCCAACGACAAAGACACCGCAGTCGCCACTAATCCCGATTTTATGAAGTTTGCACGTACACGCATTTAGTCCTCCCGAAGTTCGCACAGATGACTTATTGCGGCGGCACCTGTTTCATAACAGAAGCCCGCGTCACCGGTTCAGCATGTGGGAAGTATTTCCGGCAGCGTGTCACGACCTAAGCCAGGCGCGCGGAGGGCACCGTTACCGCCCACCCGCTTGGCCTACGAAGACTGTCACCACTCCCTTGACGGCAACGTCCTTGAAGCCGGAAACAACCTAACCATAAGAGATAGAATTACTTTCCGCAAGCGTGTTTATCAGCAATATTCGCTGCGACGCAGCATATTATTCTGCAATGCAGCAATTTATATTCGGAAAATTATCCTATGCTGCTGGATATTGACGCGATTTTGGAATTATACTTAGGAAAGTATTTGCCCCTCTTGTCAGAGGCGACAACTGCGCTATACGGAAAGGACATCCCATGGTTACGCTTGCGAAGTTTCCCGTCGCCGTGTTCGCATCTGCAGCAATAGGTTTCGCAGTCCCAGTGGCAGCGGCGACCACCTATCCGACCAATGTCATCGCTGAATATGTCTATGCCTGCATGAAAGCCAATGGTGAGAACCGGGCCACTCTCGATCGCTGCTCCTGTTCGATCGATGTCATCGAATCCATCATTCCCTACGACCGCTACGAGACAGCCGCCACATTCAGGCAAATGGGGTTGGTCGCTGGAGAAAACGGCGCACTGTTTCGCGAAAGTGCCCCTGCCAAAGCCGCAATAGCGGAACTGAAAAGGGCACAGGCCGAAGCGGATATACGCTGCTTCTAAGTCAGGTAGCGGCCCGTGCCGGAAATCTCTCGTGGAACGAGCGCAGGATGTCGCTGCAAACTTGAGCATTTCTGGATTGCCGGGGAATGCGCACCAGAAACGAGCCCACGACATGGGATGGGCGTGGCGACAGTACAATGATCCGGTCGGCCAGCATGATAGCCTCGAGAAGGTTATGCGTCACCATCAAGACCGTCGTCGGACGCTCCGACCAAATTTCGAGCAGCAGATAACGGAGCTGCTGTGCGGTCGCTTCATCAAGGGAGACGAAGGGTTCGTCGAGAACCAGGAGATCGGGCTCGATTGCAAGCGCCCGGGCAAGAGCGGCGCGGCGTGCGAGCCCGAGTGAAAGTTCTCCGGGATAAAACGCGCGCATCCCCGACAGACCAAGCGCATCGAACAAATGGTCGAGGTTTTTGCCAGACAGGCTTCTCGGTAATCCCAGACGCACATTTTCCTCGACCGTCCGCCAGGGCAGGAGAATCGGCTCCTGAAAAACCATGCCTATGCGCGGCTCCCTTTCTCCCGGAAGCTTTATGCGCCCCTCAAAGGAATGGTCCAAGCCGAGGAGCAATCGCAGCGTCGTGGTCTTGCCACAGCCGGAAGGACCGACCAGGCAGACGAATTCGTTCCGCTCCACCGCAAAGTTCAGATCGCGCAGGACTTCGATGCTGCCGCCCCTGGACGCCTCGAACGATTTGTGCCTGACTTCGATTTCAAGCTGCGCGTCTGCGCCAACGGGTTGAAGTGTGTTCAAGGGGCTGTACCAGGAGAAATTCGATGACAAGCATTACGCAGACGAAGGCCAGCGTATAGGCTAGGATGGAAGCGACGTCGAAAAGCTGAAAATAGAGATTGATCTGGAAACCGACACCATTCGACCGACCCAGAAGCTCTACGACGAGGACGATCTTCCAGATCAGCGAAATGCCGGAACGTGAGGCCGCAGCCAGATAAGGCTGCAGCTGCGGCAGCAGGACATGGCGCAATCGCGCAAGAGGCCCGAACTTGTAGACCTTTGCCATGTCCGTGTAATTCAGATCGAGCGCACGAGCCCCTTCCCTCATCGTGACAATCACATTCGGGATCTTGTTGAAGGCCACGGCGCCGATAGCAGCCACCTCATTCAGCCCGAACCAGATATAGGCAAGAACGATGATCACCAGTGCCGGGATGTTCAGGGAAAGAATGACCCAGGGATCGAGAAACCGGTCGGCGCGCGGATGGCTTCCGAGAAAGATGCCGATCGCCGAACCAATGATCATGGCGAGCAGGAATGAGACCGCTACGCGACCAAGAGTGATCGCCAGATGATAGGGTATCTCACCCCTCGCCGTCTCGCGGGCCATGGCGCGCAGGACGTCAAGCGGTGGCGGGAAGGCATGACTCGGCCACAGGGTCGCTGACAGATGCCACACTATGGCCAGAACGACGACCGATGCCACGACCGTCAGGAACGGCCCGAAGCTGCGTCTTCGTGCCGTTTTCTCTGTTTGCCCTTGCGACGATGAGCCAAGAGAGGCCGAACTCACCTATTCCGCCCCCCAGAAGGTGCCCGGCACCAGTTCTTTCGATGGTCCGACGAGCTCCTCGCCGCCGATCGTCGCCAAGACGGAATAAAGCGTTTCCGCGTCCTTTTCCGCTTCTGCGGGCGGGCGTTTGGGAATGCCTTCGCGATAGCGATCACGCATGACCTTCTGTTCGCTCTCGTCACCCCGAAGCATCGGGGCAAGCATTTTCCACTCGTCATCGGAACTTTCGAGCAGCGCCTTTGCATCGGCACTTGCCGCTACGAAGCCGTCGATCGCGGATGGATGAGCCTTGCCCCAGGCTTCATGAAAGATATATCCCAGAGCAACGATCGGCCCGGAGGCGCCAAGCGCGGCGGCGGCCTCATGTCCTCCAGTCAGTCTGCGAAATCCCTTCGCCTCCAACCGTGCACAATAATTCCAGAAATTGAGAACCGCATCGAGTTCCCCCTGCTGCACCTTCTCCGTCAGCAATGGCGGAGCGCCGTAGACGATCGTGTTTGTCTTGGCCAAATCCCTGGAATAATCCTTCTTCGCCATGGCCTGGATCAGAAGCCAGTTCTTGTCCAAAGGGCCGCCCGCAACGCCTATTTTCTTATCGGTGAGATCGCCGAGGTTTTTGATCGGAGAGTCTGGCGGGACCATGATAGCTCCGACCGCCGTGGAATAGGGAACGAAGGTCAGGTCGATGCCTGTGGCGCGCTGCCGCGAAACCCACAACCAGTCCGAAACGATCACATCGACCGCTCCGGCCATCAACGCGACATTCGTGGCGTCTTCGCCGGCAAATTCCTGCACATCCACGGTGATCCCGTGTTTCTCGTCGAGCTTATGCCGTTTGATCGTATCGAGTTCCCAACTCACCGTACCGAATTTGAGAACGCCGACACGAACGACCTCCGCGGCCGCGGCCTGCCCTATCGCTTGGGTAGAGAATGCCGCCAGCGACAATAATGCGATCCGAAATAATCGGCCGATCCCGCCTCCCATAAGTCCTTCCTCCCATGCGCCGCATCCGATGTTTCGTTTCTAGATGTCCCGGCTCTTCGTCGGGTATTCGCACCGCCATCTGACAACACGCAGACGTGGATGTTCCGTAGACCACTTCGCAATCTGCGGGGGTGCCTGGAGCATACAGGTTGTCAGGCTTCCCCTATCTTCGAAATGGAGGTGCTCTTCCCGACAGCTCAAAGGCTTGTCCGCAAGACAAATTGTCAAAATGAGTTCGATAAAAGGCATATCGCACCTTTCGACCCACGGGCTTGCCGCAGCCGTTCCTTCTGCTCGGGCGGCTGTATGCGCCGCCACCAGCCAATCACAGCCTCTTCCGGTGCCGGGAAGAGATAATGGGGAAGTTAGGAGCATCACGTCGGCCCGTCAATCACAACTTCCGATCCGTGCCATCCATGGCAGGCCCGATTGGCGTATCAAGGGTTGACTTACATTCGCCGACAGGTAACTTTTTTGAATGGATCAAAAGTCCCCGTCGCCATTGCGCGAGAGGTCCAGCGATCCGAACGGCCGGTGCCACAGGAGGAATAGCGGCACCTGTCTTCGTCAAAGGGCACCCTTGGCGAATGAGGAGATACCATGAAATATCAAATCCTTCTGGTCGGCGTGTCAGTTGCGATCTTTTCTGCCTGCGGGGTCAATGCTCAGGAGGGCGATGCCAACGCGGGAGCAACGGTGTTCAACAAGTGCAAGGCCTGTCATGACGCCGAGACGGATAAAAATAAGGTAGGTCCGTCCTTGAATGGTGTGATCGGCAGGGTTGCCGGCACCCATGCCGGGTTTGCCTATTCCAAGGCGATGGTCGAAGCAGGCAAAGCCGGCCTCCAATGGGACGAGGCATCGTTGCGTGACTACCTTCACAATCCCAAGGCGAAGGTGAAAGGTACCAAGATGGCTTTTGCCGGCCTGAAGGACGAAGGCGAGATCAACAATCTGCTCGCCTATCTCGAACAGTTCTCGAAAAAGCAATGAAGCAAGGGGCTGCCGGTCTTCCCGGTAGCCCCATCATGCATCTCCCATCACCCGCAATTGAACTCAGGCCGCCCGACGCGCCAGTGACCTGTCCGCTTGCCGGCGGATCGCCTCGATATTGCCAGCATAGGCGGTTCTATCGTTGCCCGCGAACACGGCGGAGCCGGCCACGAGGACATTCGCGCCGGCGGCCGAGACCAGCGGCGCGGTTTCAGGGGTAACTCCCCCGTCCACCTCGATATGAATCGGACGATCGCCGATCATTGCGGCGACGCGGCGTACTTTCTCAACAACGGCCGGAATGAAGGCCTGCCCACCGAAGCCTGGATTGACCGTCATCAGCAGGATAAGATCCAGCCGGTCGAGCACATATTCGATGGTGCTTTCGGGCGTCGACGGATTGAGCGACACACCGGCCTTCTTTCCCAGTCCACGGATCGCCTGAAGCGTCCGGTCGAGATGCGGACCGGCTTCGGCGTGAACCGTGATGACATCGCAGCCTGCATCCGCGAAGGCGGCGATATAGGGGTCCGCCGGCGCAATCATCAAATGGCAGTCGAAGACGGCGTTCGTGCGCTTGCGGATGGATCGGATGACCTGCGGCCCGAACGTGATGTTGGGCACGAAATGGCCGTCCATGACATCGAGATGAATCCAGTCGGCGCCCGCCTTGACGACGTCTTCTACTTCCTCGCCCAGCCGGGAAAAATCCGCGGACAGGATGGAAGGTGCGATGATCGTCTTTGTGCTCATGATGCGGCCTCCTCTTGCATCGTCCCGCTGTTGAAAATGCGGCTTGCCCTGATATCGACGGCAACGATCGTCGACAGCGCATCGGCACCGATCGATCCGTTGGACGTTTCGAACAGCCGGTTTGCCTGGCGCAGGCGTGCCCTGTCGAGCGCGTTGCGGATGGAGCGGGCATTGGCGAAATGCGGCTGTCGACGGCGCAGCGCGATATATTGCTCCATGGCGGCCCGCCCCTCGACGTCAAGACTGTAGTTCTGCTTGGCGAGCATTACCTCCGCGATCCGCAGCAGCTCGTCATCCGTATAATCGGGAAAGTCGATATGATGGGCGATGCGCGAACGAAAGCCTGGATTGCTTTCGAAGAAGCGATCCATCCGGTCGGCATAACCCGCCAGTATGACGACGAAATCCTCGCGCTGATGCTCCATGACCTGCAGGAGAATTTCGATCGCCTCCTGACCGTAGTCACGCTCGTTTTCCTGCCGATAGAGATAATAGGCCTCGTCGATGAAGAGGACGCCACCCATAGCCTTTTTCAGGATTTCCTTCGTTTTCGGCGCGGTATGGCCGATATATTGCCCCACCAGATCGTCGCGGGTCACCGACACCAGATGCCCCTTGCGGATATAGCCGAGGCGATGGAGCAGATCGGCCATGCGCAGCGCGACCGTGGTCTTGCCGGTTCCCGGATTGCCGCTGAAGCTCATGTGCAGGGTCGGCGTCTCATGGGCGAGACCGAGACGCTTGCGCGCGCGCTCGACCAGGAGCAAGGCCGCGGTCTCCCTGATCCGCTGCTTGACCGGAGCAAGGCCGATGAGCGAGTTGTCCAACTCTTCCAGCACGTCCTTGACACCGGATTCGACATATTCCGCCCGCAAGTCGATGGTGGAAGGCACTTCGCCGTCGACCTTAGGTCTCATGGAAACCGCCTCAGCCATAGCGCTCTCCCGCCGGCTTGTCCGCCGCATAGGACCGGGTGGTGTAGCGGATGCTTCTGCCGCCCGCCTCCTGCCGCTCCAGCCGGAAGCCCGGCTCTGCCGCAGGACGGTTGACGATGAAGGAAAGGCGGACGGATTCCCATCCGTGGGTGCTGTCGAAAGCGACGAAGCGGATATAGCGGTCGCCATAGACCTTGCGGCACTCCTTCAGCTCCATGATCAGCGCAGCCGCATCCGGATTGTCGAACATCGGGTGGCCCCACATGTCCCAATAGGTGTTACGGGGATGCGGATCATCCGTGAATTCGAGGCTCATCGCCCAACCCTTGTCGATACAATACTGGGCCTGCCTGGCGATCTGCTCGTCCGTCAGCGGCGGCAGGAACGAGAACGCTCCCTGAGTGATATGCATGTCGCTTCTCCTATTCTGCTGCGGTGGCTGTCGGAACAAAGTCCGGCGTGTCGGTCGAGGTGTAGTCGAAGGTCACGTCCTTCCAGACATCGAGCGCCTGCTGCAGCGGCTGGCAGTGGCGCGCGGCGTCGCGCAGGATCTGTGGTCCTTCACGCAGGATATCCCTCCCCTCGTTACGGGCGAGCACCATGCATTCGAGCGCCACGCGGTTGGCCGTGGCACCGGCGGCGATACCCATCGGATGCCCGATCGTACCACCGCCGAACTGCAGCACGACGTCCTCGCCGAGGAGGTCCAGCAACTGGTGCATCTGTCCGGCATGGATGCCACCGGAAGCGACCGGCATCATCCGGTTGAGCGATGCCCAGTGCTGGTCGAAGAAGATACCATTCTCCAGCCTCATCGGATTGAAGTCCTCGCGGCAGATGTCGTAATAGCCGCGGGTTGTTGCGGGATCGCCTTCCAGCTTGCCGACAACGGTGCCGGCATGGATGTGGTCGACGCCCGCAAGCCGCATCCATTTGGCGATGACGCGGAAAGACACGCCATGCGTCTTCTGCCGCGTATAGGTCGAATGGCCGGCGCGATGGAGATGCAGGATCATGTCGTTGCGGCGCGCCCATTTCGCCATGGACTGGATCGCCGTGTAACCAATGACGAGATCGATCATGACAACCACCGAACCGAGCTCCCTGGCAAACTCGGCGCGCTCATACATGTCCTCCATGGTGGCGGCTGTGACGTTCAGATAGGTTCCCTTGACCTCACCGGTCTCGGCCTGGGCCTTGTTCACCGCCTCCATGCAATAGAGGAAACGTTCGCGCCAATGCATGAAGGGCTGCGAATTGATGTTCTCGTCGTCCTTGGTGAAATCGAGCCCACCCTTCAGCGCCTCATAGACGACGCGGCCGTAATTGCGCCCCGAAAGCCCAAGCTTCGGCTTCACGGTCGCGCCGAGCAGCGGGCGGCCGAACTTGTCCAGGCGTTCGCGCTCGACGACGATGCCGGTCGCAGGTCCCTGGAAAGTCTTCACATAGGCGACGGGGAACCGCATATCCTCCAGCCGCAACGCCTTCAGCGGCTTGAAACCGAAAACGTTGCCGATGATCGAAGCGCTGAGGTTCGCGATTGAACCCGGCTCGAACAGGTCGAGGTCGTAGGCGATATAGGCGAAATACTGCCCTTCGCCATTCGGCACGGGATCAACCCGATACGCCTTTGCGCGGTATTTCTCGGTCGCCGTCAGGCGGTCCGTCCAGACCACTGTCCAGGTCGCCGTGGAGGATTCGCCCGCGACGGCTGCCGCCGCCTCGATAGGATCGACGCCATCTTGCGGGGTGATCCGGAAGAGCGCGATGACATCGGTATCTTTTGGCTCGTAGTCGGGCTCCCAATAGCCCATCTTTTTATATTCCATCACGCCCGATCTGTAGCGCGCCGCGCCTTTGACGGTTTCGGATTTGCTGTCCATGGCTTGGTCCTTTCGTTGTCTTCCGGACCGCCGCTCAGGCGGCTTCCGCGGTTGTGATCTGCGGATCGAGCTCCCCGGTGGCATAGCGGCTCGCCATCTCGTCCAGGGGAATGACCTTGATTTTCGAGGCCTTGCCAGCCGTACCGAAACGTTCGAAACGGTCGCGGCAGAGATTGCGCATTGCCTCCATCGCCGGCTTCAGGAACTTGCGCGGGTCGAATTCCTCCGGATGTTCCGTCGCGATCCTTCGCAATTGCCCCGCCATCGCCATGCGGCAGTCGGTGTCGATATTGACCTTGCGGACCCCATGGCGGATGCCGCGCTCGATCTCCTCGACGGGAACGCCATAGGTCTGCGGCATCCGCCCTCCGAAACGGTTGATGATGTCCTGCATCTCCTGCGGCACCGAGGAGGAGCCGTGCATGACGAGATGCGTGTTCGGCAGCTTGCGGTGGATTTCCTCGATCACGTCCATCGCCAGGATGTCGCCGTCCGGGGCCCGCGTGAATTTATAGGCGCCGTGAGACGTGCCGCAGGCGATCGCCAGCGCATCGACACCTGTGCGGGCGACGAAATCGACCGCCTGATCGGGGTCGGTCAGAAGCTGGTCGTGCGACAGGGTGCCTTCCGCGCCGTGACCGTCCTCGGCCGCTCCCGTGCCGCTCTCCAGGGAACCCAGAACACCGAGTTCCCCTTCCACCGAGACGCCCACCCAATGGGCAATACGGGCGACCCGTTCGGTGATCGCTACATTGTATTCATAGGAGGCAGGCGTTTTAGCATCCGCTGTGAGGGAGCCATCCATCATCACCGACGTGAAACCGTGGCGGATCGCCGTCATGCAGGTCGCTTCGTCACTGCCATGGTCCTGATGGACGCAGACGGGAATGGCCGGGTAGATCTCCGTCAGTGCTTCGATCATACGCGCCAGCATGATGTCCTTCGCGTAGGAGCGAGCTCCTTTCGACGCCTGGAGGATGACGGGCGCATCGCACGCCGCCGCCGCCTCCATGACCGCCAGCCCCTGTTCCATGTTGTTGATGTTGAAGGCCGGAACGCCATACCTGTATTCCGCCGCATGATCGAGCAGCTGCCGTAATGTAATGCGGGCCATTGGACCTGCTCCTTTCTACCGATCTGTCCGGTCTGTGCTCGATCCACGGGCAGCAAACTCAAGCGCTGCTTCCACGACGGCCTCGGCGGTGATGCCGAAATGATCATAGAGTGCGGCAGCCGGAGCGCTCGCTCCAAAGCCATGCATGCCGATGAAGACGCCGTCTTCCCCGAGATACCGGTCCCAACCGAGGCGCGCCGCCGCCTCTATGCCGATCCTGGGCGCCGTCCCGAGCACGGCCTTGCGGTATTCGGGCGATTGCTGTTCGAACAACTCCCAGCAAGGCATTGAGACGACCGCGGCGGCAATGCCGTGTTGGGCCAGCAGCTTGTCGGCCGCAACACAGGCAATTTCGACCTCGGAACCGGTCGCAAGGAGAGAGAGGGCGCGTGGCTCCGAGGTCGCGCGCAGGATGTAAGCTCCGCGCGCGGAAAGGTTTTCTTCGCTGTTTTCCGAACGAGCCATCGGCAGGTTCTGGCGCGACAGTACGATAAGACTCGGCCGATCGCGTTCCTTCAGCGCCTGCTCCCAGCACTCCGCCGTCTCGACGATGTCGCAGGGACGGAAGACGTTGAGGTTTGGCGTCGCGCGCAGCATCGCCAGATGCTCGATCGGCTGATGGGTCGGTCCGTCCTCGCCGAGGCCGATCGAGTCATGTGTCATGACGTAGACGACCTGCTGCCCCATCAGCGCCGACAGGCGGATGGCACCACGTGCATAATCGGAGAAGACGAGGAAGGTGCCGCCATAGGGAATGAAACCGCCATGCAGGGCAAGACCGTTCATCGCAGCCGACATCCCGTGTTCGCGAATACCGTAATGGATATAACGTCCGGCGTAGTTCCCCGGCCTGATAGGCTCCATCCCAGCAGTCAGGGTGAGGTTGGAATGGGTGAGGTCCGCCGAACCACCGATCGTCAAATCCGTCGCGGCGTTGATGACGCCGAGCACCATTTCCGAAGCCTTGCGAGTGGCGACCTTCGTTGCCTTCGTCTGATGCTCCCGGCGAAATTCGGCAAGCGCGTCGAAAAGCGACGCCGGGATTTCCCGTTCGATCGTCCTGAGGAACGCCCGGCCTTCGGGAGCCGCGGCAACCCGATTGAGCCATTTACGCCGTTCCGCAGCCCCACGCACGGCAACTTCGCCCCAACGATCCAGGATGGATTCGGGAATGTGGAACGGCGCATAAGGCCAATTCAGCTGCTGCCTTGCAGCAGCGATTTCGCTCTCGCCAAGCGGCGCTCCGTGGGTTTTCTCCGTGCCCTGAAGATTCGGGGCGCCTTTGCCAATCACTGTCCGGCAGGAAATGAGAGACGGTTTGTCCGAACCCCTTGCCCGTGAAATCGCGCGACCGACCGCGTCGAAATCATGACCGTCGATCTCTTGCACATCGAAGCCTGCCGCCTGAAAACGGGCAAGTTGGTTCATCGAGGTCGAGAGACTGGTGGGACCATCGATTGAGATCGAATTGTTATCCCACAGGACGATCAGCCGCGACAGCTTCAGGTGGCCGGCAAGGTCGATCGCTTCGTGGCTGATGCCCTCCTGCAGACATCCATCACCGGCGATGACATAGGTATAGTGATCGACGAGCGCGTCGCCGTAACGCGCATTGGCAATGCGCTCGGCAAGCGCCATGCCGACGGCCGTGGCGATGCCTTGGCCCAATGGCCCCGTCGTGGTCTCGATGCCGAGCGTATGCCCAAATTCGGGATGTCCGGCGGTCGTGGCGCCCAACTGGCGGAACCGCTGCAACTCCTCGATCGTCATATCCTCATAGCCGATCAGGTAATGAAGCGCATATTGCAGCATCGAGCCATGACCCGCCGAAAGGACGAAGCGGTCGCGATCGGGCCATTTGGGATCGGAGGGATCGATTTTGATGAAACGGCCGAATAGGACCGTGGCGACATCAGCCATGCCCATAGGCATGCCCGGATGGCCGGAGTTGGCTTTTTGAACAGCATCCATGGCAAGCGCCCTGATAGCATTCGCCATGTCCTGTTCCGTTACGATATCGGACTCGATTATGTCCTGCGGCTGAAGTTGCGTGTTCATCGCTTTCATCCTCACGAGGCTCGGTTCTTGCGTTCGATCAGTTGCATGATCAGAGGTGTCAGGATCAGCTGCATCGCGAGATCGAGCTTGTTTCCAGGCACCACGATGGAATTGGCGCGCGACATGAACGAGTCGTGGATCATCGACAGCAGATACGGGAAATCGATGCCACGCGGTCTCGCGAAGCGGATCACCAGCATCGATTCGTCAGGGGTCGGAATCCAGCGCGCGATGAACGGATTGGACGTGTCGACGATCGGCACCCGCTGGAAATTGATGTCGGTCAGCGTGAACTGCGGCGTGATGTAGCGGACATAGTCCGGCATGCGCCGCAGGATGACGTCCATGACCGCCTCCGTCGAATAGCCGCGCGCTTCGCGATCGCGATGGATCTTCTGGATCCATTCGAGATTGATGACGGGCACGACGCCGATCTTCAGATCGGCATGGCGAGCGAGATTGACCTTGTCCGTCACCGCGCAGCCATGCAGCCCCTCGTAGAAAAGCAGGTCGCTTTGCGGAAAATCGCGCCATTCCGTGAAGCTCCCCGGCGGAACATTGTGGTGTGCGGCCTCCTGTTCATCGTGGATGTAGGTGCGGGTGCGGCCTGTGCCGTACCGGCCATATTCCTCGAAGACGGATTCGAGGATTTCCAACTCGTTGGCTTCCGCATGGAAATGCGTGAAATTCGGGTTGCCGTTCCTCTCCTCCTCGGCGACCTTTTCCTTCATGGCCTGCCGGTCGTAGCGGTGAAATGCGTCCCCTTCGATGAAGGCCGCTTCGATTTGCTCGCGCCGGAAAATCTGCTCGAAAATGCGCTTGACCGAGGTGGTTCCCGCGCCCGACGATCCGGTAATCGAAATAATGGGATGTCTTGCCGACATTGCCGCGTCCTCCCGATCAGGCTCTGAAAAGGCCGCGATTGCTGAAAAGCGGCGCCCGTTCAGCGATATTGCTGGGCTCGGTATGGTAGCGGCCGACGCGAGCCACCTCCCGAGCTGAGCCGAAGACCAGCGGAACACGCTGGTGCAGTGCCGTTGGCGTCAGGTCCAGAATGCGGTTAATCGTGTCGGTGGCGGCTCCGCCGGCCTGTTCGATGAGAAAGGCGATCGGGTTGGCTTCATAGACCAGCCGCAGCCGACCCTCACCGTAGCCTCTACGCCGGTCGCCGGGATAAAGGTAAACGCCGCCGCGCATGAGGATGCGGTAGGCATCGGCTGCAACGGCTGCGATCCAGCGCATGTTGAACTCCTTTTCGCGGGGGCCTTCCATCCCTTTCAGGCAGTCATCGACATAAAGCCGGACGGCCTCGTCCCAGTGGCGGTAGTTGGCCGTATTGATCGCAAATTCCTGCGTCCGCGGCGGGATGACCAAGTTTTCATGGGTTTGGACGAACACGCCGAGCTGCGCGGAAAAAACAAAGGCATGGGTGCCGCTCCCGACGCTGAGAACCAGCGCAAGCTGCGGGCCGTAGATGAAAAAGCCGGCGGCGAGCTGGGCGTCTCCCGGGTGGAAGAAGGAGGCGTTCGGCTCGCCGACCGGATCACCAGCCGCTGGGAGGATGGAGAAAATAGTCCCAATCGAGACATTGATGTCGATATTCGAGGAGCCGTCCAGTGGATCGATGGCAATCGCGAGCGGGGCCCTCGGGTCAAGAAGAGCAGCCTCTTCAAGCTCTTCGGAAGCGTAGAGGCAGACAGGCGCCCGCCGCATCGCCTCGATGAACAGGGCATCGGCCAGAACGTCGAGTTCCTTCGGGACATCACCGCCAGGGCCGACATCACCGCGTTCCCCAGATAGGGCCAAACCAAAGGCGCCTTGGTTGATGGTTCTGCCGAGCGTGACCGCTGCCGTAACCAACTGCCGGATCGTCGACGCGGCAGCTTCGGCGAATGGCGCCCCACCCGCGACATGGGAATTCAAAAAGGCATCTAGCGTCGACGAAGTCATGATTTACCCTCCCTGCCCGCTCACTGCCTTCCTGGGCATGGCGGTATCGAACCAAAAAACTCGGATTAAGTAAAATTTATTCCATTTACCTTCTGGATAAATTTCACTAATCTTCAAGCATGAGAAATCTGACGCTCAGACATCTGCGCGCGGCGCAGGAGATAGCGAGGCACGGAACGATCGTCCGGGCGGCCAACACGCTTGGCCTCACTCCGCCGGCGATCACCATCCAGCTGAAGCAGATCGAGGAGGATGCCGGCGTCATCCTCTTCGACCGGACCAACGATGGACTACGCCCTACAGCCGCGGGCCTTGCCTTCATCGATGCGGCCCAGATGATCGAAGAAAGGCTGCGCCAGCTGGACGACGAGATCGATGCCATCAAGGGCGTGCGCGCCGGCACGCTGGCACTCGGCGTCGTCTCGACCGCGAAATATTTCGCCCCCCGCCTGATGGCCACCTTCAAGAAAACCCATCCGGACATCGCCGTCTCGCTGACGATCGGCAACCGGGCGGAAATCATCGCCAAGCTGAAGAATCATGACGTCGACATCGCCCTGATGGGGCGCTCGCCCAGCGACATGCCGCTGCACTCCGTGGTGTTCGGCGATCATCCGCTGGTGATGATCGCGCCGCCGGATCATCCCCTGGCAAAGAGGCGCGATATCACCAAGGAAGAGATCGCCAGAGAGCACTTCCTCATTCGCGAGCCAGGATCGGGCACGCGCATCTCGCTCGAAATCTTTCTCGGAGAAATCCCAGGAAAGCTGGAGGATCTGGGTACTGAAATGTCGTCGAACGAGACGATAAAACAGGCCGTCATGGCAGGGCTCGGCATCGCCTTCATCTCCGCCCATACCATCGCCATGGAACTGGAGTTCGGAAAGCTCGTCACGCTGGACGTCATCGGCATGCCGATCCGCAGGCAATGGTTTTCGGTAACGCGGACAGACAGGACTATCTCCCCGGCGATGAACGCCTTTCAGGTTTTCCTGCGGCAGAGAGGGGCTCAATGCCTGCCTTTCTTCGACAAGCTTTATCCGATGCAGCAGGAACCGGTTTGAATACCTTCGGTCGATCCCGAGCCGGGCAGCCACGGCTCACCCTCGCGGAAACATGATTTCACCCTTGCCCAGAACGGCATTGTCACCGCCCAAACGGGTGGGTTTTGCGCCAAGCAGCGGCCGGTCGAGGATCTTTTCCTCCATCAGATAACGATCGAACAGCGCCGGAAAGGCGATATCGACCCGGCCGCAATCCATGAATGTGGGTGAAAGGTCGGCCGGCCGCCGGTCGAACAGGAGCGATCCGCGCTTCATCAGGTGGCCCGGATAGTGGCCGACGCGGCCGGTGACGACAATCGTCCCGGCAACCATGTTGAGGCCTGCATAATCGCCGCAGCCTTTCAGGAGCGCGATGATGCCGCGCCGCATCCTCTCGCCGGGACGATGCCCTGCCTTGCCGCGCACGATGATGAGACCGCCGGTCATGCCGTGGATTTCACCTGCCATCGGCCCGCCGATCCCCTCGCCTGCATCGCCATTGATCTCGATGCGTCCGTTCTTGAGGCCGGATCCAGCCTGCAATCCGGCTTTGCCCTCGATCACAAGTGTACCGCCGGCCATGCGGCGGCCGGCGCGGGCACCGACATCGCCGTCAACGCGGATGCGCCCTGTCTTCATTTCCGCGCCGACAAAATCGAAACGCCCGCTGCCTCCGGCAAAGACGATATTGGCGGCATCGGCACCGGTAATCTTGAAGATGTCTCCGACGATGGCGGGACTCCGACTGGTGCCGATCGGCAATCCGGCGATTTCGGCCACCGGCATGCCACTGAGCCGGTCGGGGATCAGGCCGGACAGGTCAAGCCTTTCCCCCGGCTCGGAGCGAAGCGTGAAGGTCAGCGGCTTCATGGCAGGAGATCCTTCAGATGATAATGGAACTTGCCGAGCTTGCCGCCGTAGTTTCCCGCGCTGATGCGCAACGCACCGCGCTTGGGCCCGAAATCGATGACGGCCTTCAGCCCGGCCCGCATCGCGGCGTTCACCGCGTCGTTGTTCTCGCCATCGATCACGATCTCCAGGACCGCATTGATCTCCGGGCCAAGCGCACTCTTGACCACACCGCGCAGCGTCGGCGCATAGGCATCGTTGGTCGAAGCCATCATGCCCTTGTACTTGCCGCCAACCTTCGAGCCGGACCGCACGATGCCGCCCGGAAAGGGCATGATCGCACCCGGAACCTTTTCGATCGCCGCCACGGCCCGCTCGGCGGCGGCCAGTGCCTTTTCGGCATCCGCGGCGAGAAGCAGAAAGTTCCCGCCGCCGACCGCATCCTTGGTCAGGCCGGTCTTCGCCTCGCAAAGAAATTCGCCGTCCATGACCGGCACGCGCCAATAATGCCTTCCGCCGAACTTCTTCGAAATCTGCCAACCATCTCCGAAGTAGCGCAGCGACGAACCGAGATCGAGGGAGGCACTGCCTTTGAGGTCCGCGAAGCAGGCGCTGCCGGGCGACGTCAGAACGCACTGGCCGAGCCTCGTCTTCAACTGCTTCTGCAGATCGTCGGTGCTCATCGCGAAGATCATCACGCGGCAGCCGGGACGCCCGTCCGGCGTCTCCGATGCCGGAATGTCGATGTCGATCGCCGCTTCGCAACCGCAACCGATGACGGAGGTCGCAAAGCCCGTCATGGTGACGGCCGCCTGACGCGCCCATTTCAGGGTCGGCGCCGTGATGATGATCGCGGTCGCCCGCATGCCGAACGCTTCCGCGAACGTGTCATCGATCACAATGCCATTACGGGTCAGCTCCTGCATGCGACCTCCGCAAACGGGTTTTCGCGAGAAATCGCCGAATCCGGGAAGGTGAACCAATCGAGCGACAGCCCGTAGCGGTCCTCGTGATAGGCTTGCATACGTTTGACGATCCCTTTATCGGACGGCGGATTGAGCCGCAGCGCCCTCCCCCAGCGATAGTGCGTCACCACGCCGTCCTGAACGACCAGATCGCCGTTCTTGAACACCAAAGCGGCGTCGCGGAACATCTTCTGGACATCCTGCCCCTTCCGGTAGACGGCAATATCCGCGATCGCGCCGGGACCGAGATGACCGCGATCATCGAGCCCGAGCAGTTTGGCGGGCGCCCCTCTCGTCATGACGGCGACCTCATCAAGCGTATATTCGCGCGAGATCGAGGCAAGCGTGGTCAGCTCCAGCGCGGACTGGTCGAGTTCCGCCATCTTCGCGTTGCGGACATCGCGGCGCATCAATAGCTCGAAAAGTTCCGGATAGGCCGTGAAGGGAGCACCGTTTGGATGGTCGGTGGTGAAGAAGACCCGCCAGGGGTCGTCGATCAGCAGGAAAAGCTCCAGCCCCACCGCCCATTGCAGCGAACCATAAAAATCCTGGCGATAGCGGTAGGGCACGATCCCGCCGCCATTGCCGTCCCCATCGAAGAGAACGGATTTTTTCGGACTGGCGGTCCGCATTCCGGAATATTGCCTGATGACGTCAGCAGAAATCGTCACGGTCTGCCCGAACATCACCTGCCCGACATCGATTGTCACATCCGGATTGCCGTTGACCAGTTCGGCCAGACGGGCGGCCTCCGACGAGAAGCCACGTTTTCCCTCCGTGCCGTAACCGTAGAACTGCAGGTGCGCGAGATGGAGCGGCCGACCATTTGACGCGCCGATTGTCTCAGCGGCCGTCGCGGCATTTCCCGCAACTCCAAGGTTGTTGGTATGAACATGGAGGGGATGGGGGATACCGAGACGACCGACAGAGGCCTGCAGCACCTCCACGATCCTGCGGGAACTGACGCCGTAGGAGGGGACAACGTCGTCGAAGGAGAAAGTGCGGATGTTCTCCTTGAAGGCGGCCGAGGCGCCGGCATTGATGACCTTCACACCAAGCGCCCTCGACCTCGATACGGTCCAGGCCACGTAGTCGTCGATCATTGCCGACGAGGCATTGTCGCGGATCATCGACAGGAGGAAATCGTCGTTGCCGAGGATCGCCAGCGTCGCCTTGTCGATGATCGGGATGTCAGCTAGCTCCATATGGGTATGCAGCGCGTTCGTCGGCGACATGGCCGGTTCGACCACGGTCGTGAACCCCATCTGCGCGTAGAGGCACCCCGTCCGGAACGTCGACCACCCAGCATTCGAAAGCGGCGTATGTTGCGGCCGCTTGAGATGCGCGGCGTGTTGTTCCGGCAGCAGAAGACGCGCAGTATTCACATTGCCGCCGCCGATATGGGAATGAATGTCTATCGCCCCGGCCATGACGAAGCAGCCTGAAAGGTCATAGGTCTTGTCCGCCTTCTTGGAGACGGGTTTCTCGACGACGATGCCGTCCTTGATCCAGACATCGCGCTTGCCCGCCAAGCCGTTGACCGGATCGATCACTTCTCCCCCTGCAAGACGGATCAGCATGAGGCCACGTCCTCACCCTGCAAGGCATGCTGAAGCTGCTCGACGATCGCGTAAACACTGGGAAGATCGGACGGTGCTTTTGCCGCAGCGGACCTCAAGGTTCCGATGCGGCTCGAATAAACCACGCCATCATGGTCGAGACCCGCTTTGCCGATGCGGATGGCAACCGCTGCGCCGGCTACCGGCCGGTCGCTTCTCGTCAGCACGATCGTCGGCAGGCCGCTACGCCTCGGCGGGTCCACATCATCACGCTCCGAGACCCACAGATGCAGATCTGCCTCCTTTCCGGCTATCATCCGATCCACATCGCAAAGCCATGGGTCATAAACTGGCGATCCGCTCGAAAAGCCGGTTCGCGGCGGGAATCCCGTCATCCAGGTCGATGCGAGGACCATGCCCCAAGCAGCGTCGTCGGAAGGCAGGAAAAGAGCCGTCGCACGCTGTTTTTTATTGATGTCGATGAGCATGCCCTGCAGCATCGTGAGGCTGGCGGCATCTCCGAAATGAGAGAAGACGAAAACGGGAAAACCCGCGTTCGCCACCGCCCCCAGAAAGGCGTCGATATTGTCGAGCACAACAGATGCTTTTCTCGCAGCCAGTGATGCTCTGAGAACCCCAAGCACCGCATCGATGGGAAGATCGGACGAACCGGCGTCGACAACCTTCGCCCGTCGTCGCAATTCGCCGCTCAGGGCCGCAGTCGCCCTGCCCTTGATGTGAAACCAGCGTCGCTTGCCAGACCGAGGCAGGTCCGGCGTCGTGGCCGCAAGAGAAAGAAGCAGATCGTGATGAGCGGCAGGAACATCTCCGACGACGACAATCACATCAGCGCGACGCTGTACTTCCGTCGCCGTCCCAAAGAACCCGCCGATATCCGTATGCAGAGCGACCTGATGAACGAGATCGCGACCGTTCACATGGTCATAGGTCGCCCCGACCTGCTCTGCCAACGCTATCAGGCAGCGGCATCCATGGATGTCCGAATCGAGGGAGAATACCGGGCAGCGGCTTTTTGCCAGAAGCTTTGCCGCCTGCTCGATTGCTGCCGGCAAAGGAACTGTTCGGCTGCCGATCCATGCAACCATCACACTCCGAAACTTTCTGGTGCCGACCTGAATTTATCCGTTCTTCGCCAAATGTGAAGTCCATCCGGCGAAAAATGCAGTCAGCTATCGTATTTCAAGTACGCAAATCGCTGATCGGTATTGGGGGTACCTTCCAGAGCCCCACCTTCCTTGCCTGGCTCCCACTGGACGACGTCCTCAATCTTCCTGGCGAGTTCGAAATCCTTGTCGGTAACGCCTTTTGCCGCATGATTCGTCAGCAAGACCTCCACCCAGGCGTAGGATGCCTTGATATCCGGATGATGCCATGCCGCCTCTGCCAGATGGCCGACGGTATTGATGACCATCAACGTGGATTTCCAGCCATGCGTTTTGTATTTGCGGCGAATCCAGCCGTTTTCGTAACGCCAATGCGGAAGCTCCGCCTGCAGTTTCGAGACGATCTCGTCCTCCGAATAAACGTGCTCCCGTCTCCGTGCCGTCTCGTCGCTCATCGCAGATGCTCCTCGTTTCTTTCACCCGCCGCTTCACGCCGGCTTGCGCCGGTAGCAAAATAGGATAACATGAACTGAGGGCCCGATTATCAAAAAGTTCAGAATTGAACCGATGTCGGACTCCGTCTCCATTCAAGTTCCTGGCCGCTTGCACCTCGGATTTTTGGATATCCCTGGAAAGGACAGCTCGCGCTTTGGAAGCATCGGCCTGCCTCTCGATGGCATATCAACCAGGCTGGAAGTATCGAGGGCGACGAGGACCAGTGTTCATGGCAATGAGAGCGCCCGCGTATTCTCGCACCTGGCGGCTCTCCGATCCCATCTCGATCTCGCCGATCATCATCAGATCACCGTGTTCGAGACCATTCCCGCTCATGCCGGATTGGGATCCGGGACCCAGCTCGCGCTCGCCGTTTCGGCGGCTCTTCGGACATTGCACGGTCTGCCGTTTCGCGTCAGCGACGATGCCGCCTTTCTCGGGCGCGGCGCGCGATCGGGGATCGGCATTGCGGCTTTCGAAGAAGGCGGTCTCATTTTTGACGCCGGCAAGGCCAAGGACGACCTGACGCCGACCGTCATTTCCCGCATCCCGTTTCCGAACGAATGGCGCATCATCCTGGTCCTGGACAGCAGCGCCCAGGGCATTCACGGAGACGCAGAAATCAAAGCCTTCCGCACACTTCCACCGTTTCCTGAGGAGAGCTCCGCTTCGATCTGCCGCCATGCGCTGATGGAGATCATGCCTGCCTTGATTGAGAAGGACATCGCGACGTTCGGCAATGCGATCACGGCGATCCAGCAGAAGCTCGGCGATTATTTCGCGCCGGCTCAAGGCGGGCGTTTCGCCAGTCGGGCGGTAGAGGAAACGCTCACGAGGCTTGCTGAATGTGGCGCAGTGGGTATCGGACAAAGCTCCTGGGGGCCAACAGGGTTCGCTTTTGCTGAATCGCAGGTTGCGGCCGAACGCATCACCGCCGCCTCTGCGCTGCAGGATACCCAGACGACGATCCGTATCGTCGCCGCCAGAAACAATGGGGCGACGATCACGCGAAAGACAAAACCAGCCGAATTTGAGCTGGCATACAAGAACCGCTGCTAGGGGAGGCAAAGCAATGGGCCGGAAAACCATTCTTCATATGCTCACGCCGCTGAGACAGATGAGCCCCTTCGACGTCAACATGGCTCTTGATGCGGGTTATGATCATGTCATTCCCTACACGGATGTGGCGCTCGCCGACGTGACCGGCCTCGTTCAGGATGCAATCTTCTCGCGCCCACCGGATGCCGGTGTCTCCACCGGTGTTTTCATTGCCGGGCGAGATACCGTCCTGGCGCTCGACATGATCGATGCCGCGAGAGCGGCAATGGTGCCTCCCTTCGAAATTTCGGTTTTTGCCGATCCCGCCGGTTCGTTCACGACGGCTGCGGCAATGGCGGCCAAGGTCGAGGCGGCGCTCAAAAAACTGCATGGCCGAAGCCTTGCCGGAACAAAAGTGACGATTTTCGGAGCGACCGGCGTCGTCGGTTATTGCACGGCCGTGATATCCGCCAAGGAAGGCGCAGACGTCACGCTGGCGGGCCACGACGGAACGAGCCGCGTAGAAGAGATAGCGAAAGCCATCGAGGCCCGTTTTGGCGTCACGGTGACGGCGGCCGATGGCTCGACGGAAGAGAAAAAGACGGGCTTGCTGCAGGAGACCGAGGTTGTCCTGGCCGCAGCAAAAGCCGGCGTCAGAGTAATCTCGGCTGGGCAACTTCACTCGGCGACGCATCTGCTCATCGCGGCGGATGTCAATGCCGTACCGCCCTCGGGTATCGAAGGCCTGGCGGCCAATGCAAAGGCCGATAAACTGGGCGAGACATCGGCGATCGGCATCGGTGCTCTCACCATCGGAAACCTTAAATACAAGACTCAATCCGGCCTGTTCAAACAGATGATCGGCACCGAAAAACCGGTCATCTACGATTTCCAGGATGCTTTCGCCCTTGCCCGCAGCATCGAAAAATAGCCCTGCCATCCTGATCGCGGCCATTTCCGGCCGGTCACTTGCCGCAGCAGCGCGCCGCGCCGGTTTCAGACCGCTGGTGGCCGATCTCTTTGGCGACTCCGATACTGTCGCTCTGGCTGAGAGGACTGCACAACTTCCCGGCAGCATACGCGATGGAATCGACGGCGGAAAAATAGTCGACATCCTGATGGGGCTGGCACGAGAGGAGGAGCCGGTCGCACTGGTATATGGCTCAGGTTTCGAGCGTAGCCCCGACATCCTCGATATGCTCGCCCAAACCTTTCGGATTGCCGGAAACAGTGCTGCGACGATACGCGCGGTCAAGGATCCCGCAGGCTTGTCTCGCCTCTGCCGGGATCTCGATATCAGGCATCCGGCAATCCGCTTCTCCGCGCCGGAGCAGAACGGCTGGCTTATAAAGCTCGGCGGTGGCGCCGGAGGCTCGCATGTCCGGCCCGCAGGGGCGGCAACCCTGGAGAATGGCTATTATTACCAGAAGCTCGTCCAGGGCAACAGCATCTCGGCTCTCTTCCTGGCGCAGTCGGGAAGCGCCCGTATCGTGGGCTTCAGCCGGCAATGGTCCGCGCCCTCACAGTCTTCGCCCTATCGCTACGGCGGCGCCGTGCGGCTTAGGCGCTTCGACCGTGACAAGAAAAGGCAGATCACCGGCTGGCTCGACAAACTGACGAAGCGCACCGGCCTCGTCGGTCTCTGCAGCGCTGATTTCATCGATGGGCCGGACGGCCTGCACCTCATCGAAATAAATCCACGGCCGGGCGCAACGCTCGATATCTTCGACAGCGAAGAGGCACCGCTGCTCGCCGCGCATTTGAGTGCCGTGCGGGGCGAGAACATCACGGTGCCGACCTATCGCGGAACGAAAGCTTCGGCAATCGCCTACGCACCCTATGACATCTCCCGTTTTCCCCAGATCGAATGGCCTAACATGACGGCCGATCACCAGAACCCGGGATCGACGCTCTGCGCCGATGACCCTGTTTGTACCGTCCTGGCTCAGGCACGATCCGCCGCCGCAGCCGAACGGGCCGTGAAACGTCGTGTCAACGAAATGGCGGAACATTGGAAGGAAGGTTTCCAATGATGAACGGCAAAGCCCACCTCAATAGAAGTGCCCAGCGCATCGTAGATCGGATCATTGCCGATGGAGAGCGGCTAGGCATTACCCATACTCGCGGAACGCTCGGAGAACATCTGATCGATGCCGGCGCGGACAGTCCCGGCGGGCTCGAAGTGGGGCTGCGGATGACGGAAATCTGCATGGGCGGCTTGGGGACCGTCTCCATGGCGCTCGATCGCCACAATGAACAGTGGCCGCTAACTGTCACAGTCCATTCCTCGCAGCCGGTCCTTGCCTGCCTCGGCAGCCAGTACGCCGGCTGGCGCCTCACGCACGAGAAATATTTCGCCATGGGCTCCGGTCCTGCACGCCTTCTGGCACGCGTGGAGCCGTTGTTCGAGGAAATCGCCTATAGCGAAACCGACGCTTCCACATCCGTCCTCGTGTTGGAGGCAGACAAACCTCCTCCCCCCGCCATTGTCGAGAAGGTGGCGGCTGCGACCAGGCTGGCGCCTGAGGCCCTGACTTTCATCTATGCCCCGACACAAAGCCTTGCCGGCTCCGTGCAGATCATCGGCCGCTCCCTGGAGGTCGCCCTTCACAAGGCACACAGCCTCCACTTCCCCCTGGACAACATCATCGACGGGGCGGGATGCTCGCCGGTTCCGGCTCCTCATCCCGATTTCCTGCAGGCCATGGGGCGGACGAACGACGCTATCATCTATGGTGGGCTGGTGCAGCTGTTCGTTCGTGGCAGTGCATCCGCCGCACGCGAACTCGCCGAGCAACTGCCGAGCAACAGGTCACGCGACTACGGGCAGCCTTTCGCGGAAACCTTCAAGAAATTCAACGGCGACTTCTACGCGATCGATCCGCATCTCTTCAGCCCGGCCGAAGTGATCGTCACGGCTGTCGAAACCGGTGAGACTTTCCGTGCCGGCGAATGGAACAGGCAGATGCTGGAGCAATCTCTTGGCTGAACAGATAGCAATCTCCGATAAAATTCTCATCGTTTCCGACAAGCCCGACAGTCAGGTGAAACAGCTACGGCGCTCCTTCCGAGAACTCGGTTCAGAGACGCTCTTCTGCCCGCTTGCCGATATCGCGTTCGATACGCGCTACCCTTCGGGCATCGACATTCCGGCACTCGAAGGCGCTCTTCCGGCAGGGGTGATCGTCCGCTCCATCTCCGGCGGCACTTTCGAAGCGGTCACGCGCCGCCTCGGCATCCTGCACGCCCTCACGCATCTCGGAGTACCAGTTTGGAACTCGGCCAAGGCGATCGAGCGCTGCGTCGACAAATCGACAACCACGTTTTTTCTCGCGAATGCAGGCATCCCGACGCCGCAGACCTTCGCCGTGGAAGGTCCCGACAATGCCAAAGCCATCGTCGAGCGCGAGGTGTCTCACGGTCCGCTCGTGCTGAAACCGCTCTTCGGCTCGCAGGGGCGCGGAATCAGCCTCATCCGTTCGATCGAGGACCTGCCCGATCCTGATGATGTCGATAACGTCTATTACCTGCAGCGTCTGGTCGTGCGGAATGGGCCACCCTATCGGGACTACAGGATATTCGTCAGCAACGGCGAAATCCTCGGCATGATGGGACGCTGCGCCGACGGCTGGATCACCAATATCGCACGCGGAGCAAAGGCGGAATCTGTCGCAGGGCCATTGCGTCAGAAGCTTGAGGAACTTGCGCTTGCCGCGACCTCGGCCATCGGCACCGACTTTGCCGGCATCGACATCGTTCAGGGGTGCGAAGGCAATCTCCTCGTGCTGGAAGTCAACAGCATGCCCGCCTGGACCGGTCTGCAATCCGTCGTTCCCGTCCGCATCTCCGATTGCATCGCCCGGGCAATGGTCGAGCTTCTCAATCCTGACATCAAGGAAAGACCTGCCGCATGACGCTGACGCGGCAGCAGATCATGATCGCCTATCTCGGCGCTTGCCGGGCCGAGATCGAAGCCTTGAAACCCGGCAATGTCCATCGCTTCGCCGATGGCCACCGGATGACCGCGACCCAGTTCATTGAAAGCGCCGAGGTCAGCGCGCCGCTGGTTTGCGAACCACGAACATCGGTCGGCCGGCGCATTCTCGGCGCAGTGACGGCGACGCGCGAAAAGGTGGGAACGAACACCAATCTCGGCATCCTCCTGCTCTGCGCACCGCTCGCCAAGGCCGCCGAAAGCGCCACGACAGACTTCCGTAAGGACCTCGTCCGGACATTGGACGACCTGGACGCCGACGATGCGCGCGACGTCTTCGCCGCCATCCGGTTGACCAATCCGGGAGGACTTGGAAGCGCCGAAGAACAGGATGTCCGGGAGGAGCCGACCGTGTCCCTCCTCGAGGCAATGGGCATGGCCGCCGACCGCGACATGATTGCGAGACAATATACGACCGGCTTTGCGGACATATTCACCGGCGGCCTGTCTGCATGGACGGGAGCGGCAGACAGGGGCGAAGAGGACATGTGGCCGACGATCTTCGTCTACCTTCATTTCCTGTCGTCATTTCCCGACAGTCATGTCGGGCGCAAGCACGGCATCGATCTCGCCGAAGAAATCCGGAAAGAGGCGGAGATGATACGCCGCACGGTAACAGACGAGATGAACCCATCGAGGCGGGAAAAGGTCCTGCTGGCCTTCGACAAACAGCTCAAGGACATGGATATCAATCCCGGAACCTCCGCCGATCTCACCGTGGCCACGCTTTTTGTCTGCAAGATGAACTTCGGCTTGCATAATCCCGACTTAAATGGTTGAATTTGATCGGCGAACAAATCTTACTCGCTGCTATCTGGCCAACCGACCCAATCAAAGGGTGCTGCGAACAAGGATAGCTGTCCATCGAGCGCGTGTCTCGTGTGGTACGGCTTCTTTGGACGAACGCATTTTTGACCATACGGTACAAGGGAGGAATTGGCCGTGGCAAAGATTAGCAAGGTAATGGTTGGTGAGTCTCTCGTTGGTGAGGGAAATGAAGTCGCTCATATCGATCTTCTGATCGGACCGCGCGGAAGTGCCGTGGAAACGGCATTCTGCAACGCACTCACGAACAACAAGGACGGGTTTACATCGCTGCTGGCGGTCATCGCGCCGAACCTGGCATGCAAGCCTAATACGATACTGTTCAACAAGGTCACCATCAAGGGTGCAAAACAGGCCGTGCAGATGTTCGGCCCGGCACAGCACGCAGTTGCAAAGGCAGTGCAGGACAGCGTTGCCGAAGGCATCATCCCTGCGGAAGAGGCAGACGACGTCTTCATCTGCGTCGGCGTCTTCATCCACTGGGAGGCCGAGGACGATGCCAAGATCCAGGACTATAACTACCGGGCGACGAAGGAAGCGATAGAACGTGCCGTGACGGGCAAACCGACCGCAGCGGAAGCAACCGCTCAGCGGGACACCGTCAAGCATCCTTTCAGCGCTTAGACAAGCAGCAACCCCGCACAGAGCGAGTCGCCCGTGGAAACAGGCGGCCTGTTGCGCCGGTTGTCGAGGCTTCTAGGCTTCAGCAGCGCGCCGTCTTCAAGCGCGAACCGTTGAGGATGGCAACGCTTCGGGTTCGTATCGAAAGAATGGAGTGGGAGGTTGAGCATGCGCTCATCCCCGCTCCACAATCAAAGCCATATTGAGAGGCTGTGTACCCGAGAGAAGAGGCAAAAACTTCTTCTCTCGGATATATTTTACTTATCCATGAAAGCGGAGATTTCCGCCCCGTCGAGCTCACCGCTATGCAACGAGGTCGCAACGAGAGCGCCTGCAATACCCATGCTGTACAGCCGTTCCAGGTCATCCACGTTGCGGACACCGCCCGCCGCGATGATCTCACGGTTTCCGGAGGCATCCTTGATGGCCTGCAGACGATCGAAATCGGGTCCGCGGCGCGCTCCCACCTTGTCGAGGGTCATGACAATCACCCGTTTTGGCCAAAGGTGAGGATGCGAAAGGATGGACGGAGGCCCCAGGAAGGCACCGCCACGAAAATCGAGGGAGAGGATCAGTCTCGGATGCGTGCCGAACGCGCCGAGAACATCCGTATCGGCCTGGCTTTCCGAGCCAAGAACCGCGAACGTCTGCGAATCTGCAAGCACCGCTCCGACGTCCTTCGCCTCTCGAAAGCCGGCATCGAGCCAGACATCGGGTTTCGGCCGCAGAAGAAACAGAGGGTCGGCGGTCGCGGAAGGGCTCGAGCCCTTCTCGATGGCATCGAGATCGGCCACATAGAAAACCGGAAACGGATGGATTCGGCGCAATCCTTCGGCGACGCTTTCGATCGTCGGCGTCGGGCTGAGTGGCGTCTCAATGGGCTTATAGCTCTCGCGCATGCCCATCTGCGCGCGCACCACAAGGCCGTCTTTGACGTCGAGAACTGGAATGATAAGCAATGATCAAACCTCGGTAGAAACGATGACTCCCATGAAAGCCGGAACTGCGGGAGAAGAAAAGGAAACAATTATCGGTTGGGACATCGGCGGCGCGCATTTGAAGATGGCGCGGGCCGAACACGGCCAGATTACGCTTGCCACGACCCTCAAGGCATCGATGTGGCTCGGGCTTGACCAGGTGCGCGAGGCGCTGAATCGGTTGCGACCGCTTTTTCAAAGCAATGCCACCCATGTCTTCACCATGACAGGCGAGCTGTCGGATGGCTTTCCGTCACGAGAAGACGGTATTCGCGGTATCCTGGACTTCATCGATACAGAGTTCGGCCGCGACAATGTCCGTATCTATGCCGGCCGTGCGGGCTTTGTCGATCTTTCCCATGCCTACGATCTCGGCCCCGACATCGCCTCGGCCAATTGGCATGCAACGGCTGAATTGAGTGCGAGGACGGAGACGGACGGCCTGTTCGTCGACATGGGGTCCACAACCACCGACATCATTGCGTTCCAGAATGGAAAGCTTCGCAACGCGGGTTATTCCGACGCGGAGCGCTTGTTGACCGGCGAGCTCGTCTATACCGGCTTCACACGTTCCGCGCTGATCGGAATAGCCGAACGGGTTCCTGTGCGCGGCACGATGACGCCGCTGATGAACGAATACTTCGCCAACACCGCCGATCTGGGGCGCATTCTCGGAACTCTGGACGAGGCGGACGATCATTATCCCGCCGCCGACCGTAGAGCCAAATCGCTTGCAGGCTCCATTGGGCGCCTCGCCCGCATGGTCGGCCGCGACAGCACCGATCTCGACGAAAGCGAATGGATCGATATCGCCCGCTGGTTCAGCGAGCATCAGCTGCGCATGATCTATAACGGCGCATTCATGGTCGCCGGCAATGCCCGGCTGAACCCGGCCGCTCCCATCGTAGGGGCGGGGATCGGCCGCCCGCAGATCATGAAGCTCGCCAGGCGCCTGGAGCGGCCCTATGTCGATTTCGGCTCCCTCATCGCATCCTCGCAGGAAGCTCGGGACCACGCCAGCAAGGCAGCACCTGCCGCCGCCGTTGCCCTGCTCTGGTCCAAACGCGAAAAGCCATAAGGACGGCCTTTTGCTCGCGACCTCCCGACAAACGCTTCAATGCGTGGCACGGTGGGCGTTCACCCGTTCCATCAGCCAATCCCAGGCCTGCCGCTCGTCCGCCCCGGCCGTCTTCTCGATCGCGATCGTCAGATAAGCGATTTCGGAATCGATCTTTTCCTTCGGCAGCATTTGCAGCCTGCTCACCAGGATCGCGAGTTCCAGAACAGCGGCCTTGGCGCGGTTCATTCCCGTGAAGGGTGCGTGCGTGGCTTCGGCAACGACCTTGCAGAAATAGCGGGGGCGTATCTCGTCCTCTTTGACGGAGGCGACCTGCAGGACGGAATGGCTGAGCGCCGCCTGCAGACGCGGGACCGGGCAGCCTTCCACCGCAACGACCGGCCAGTCCCGCCGCCCGGTGAGGCAGCCTGCGAAAATCCGCATGTCATCCGTATAATTGGCGATGGCGAAAGGCACGGCAGTGAGGTTTTCAAGCGTCGTGGAGGGCCGGAAGGGCGCGATAACCCAGCCGTCATCCTGTGCGATGATGCCGAGCGGGGCGATATGCACGCGCCCTTCGGCGCTCACCGTCGTCACGATCGTTTCCCGAATATAGGTCATGAGCCTTCCTTCTTCGCCCGGAGCGTATGCCCGGCCTCGGCAAGCCGGGTGCGATCCTCGTTTGTCCGAGGACTCGCCACACCCCAGGCGAGTGGTTCGTCCTGCGAATAGCGTTTGCCCAGCTTCCAGGCGATTTCCGCCTTCATCAGTTCTGCGCCAAGATAGAAGGCATGCGCACCGTCCTGCGCGACATTGAGGGAAGGAAAGAGATCGAAAGCATCCTTCGCCGTCCAATGACCCTGATTGCTGAAGACATGAATGCCGTCCGGAGCGGTCATGATCCGAAAATTGGCGTCGCGCACGGTCTCAGCCAGCGTATCGATATCCGCAATGCTGCTGGCGAAGGGCGAGCGGTCGTGGATCTGCAGGAGGCCGGCATCGTAGCCGCGCGGCAGAGCATGATCGTTCTTCGCGGCAAACATGATCCGGCGCGCCCGATCATGCTCCTCCACTGTGCGCACCGTATGCGGACTGACGTTGACGACCAGCACATTGGCAATCGCCAGCTCGGAACAGAGGCCAGCAAGGATCGCCGTGACCCCTGACGAGTCCGCGTCCGTCAATTCGGTCAGATTTCCGGTGCCCATCATCATCTCGACATCCGGCCAGCGGCGTCGGGCCTCGATGAAGCGTCCCACAGAGGCTGCAAAGCCGAAATGGATCGGATCGAGAACCGGATCGGCGATGAAGGATATCCCGGCTTTCCGCGCCGCATCGATGGCACGCCCGAGGGAATCAAGCTCTCCCGGCACCGCCGGAACGAGGATGGACGTCACCTCATATCGAGTGGCGATGTCGATGGTCTTTTCGTTGAGGCTCAGGAGATAATCGACGCCGGATCGTGCGGCGAGTTCCAGCTCGCCGGGATTTGCCGAGTCGACGCTGACGGAAAGTCCCTCGGCCTTGAGTCGACCGATCGTTTCCGCCAGATGGAGGAAGGGCGTGTCGGGAAGACAGCCGAGGTCGATCACGTCCGCCCCGGCAGATGCAAGGGCTTTGGCCCGTTGCAGCAGGTCATCCAGCGAAAGGGTCGATGCATCGACGATCTCGGCGAAAATGCGCATGTCGTGGCGCGAGAGGTCGGGCACCTTTCCGGCCCGGCCAAGATAGATGGGTAGGTCCGCAACCTCGCCCGGTCCGCGAACGAAAGGGACGCCGAAGGTATTGCTCAACCGCTCCAGATCCCCTCTGAAACGCCCCGGCAGGACGACCCGGTCCGCTTTCAATGGACGAGGCAGGCGCCGGCTGACGATCTCCTCCGTCATCAGGGCGGCGACCTTCACGCCAATGTCGATGATCTCGTAAGTGAATGGCGTCGCTCCTAGTCCGGCGAGAACATTTGCGAGCCTGGTTTTTGCCAGGTGTCCGGTCAGGAAGACGAGATGCTCAGCCACTGCCCTCGACCACTCCCTTCCGGCGCGCCACCGCCAGTTTTAGATCGGCAAAGGATTCGACGACTTCGGTGTATTCAAAGGCCTTGAGACGTTCGGTGTTCTCCAGATCGATTGGCCGGGGATAAACTTTCACCATTCCGTGCGGCGCCATCGTCTCCAGTTCCGGCGCAGTGTCGCATGCGAATACGATCGACGGCAGACGGCATTTGCCGGCCTGTGCATAGACATTCGTGGCGATCGTATCGGAGATGCCGGCCACGCATTTGGCAACCGTGTTCGACGTCGCCGGAGCGATCACGACGCTATGGTAGACGCCGTGATAGAATTCGCCGACCGGAACAGCGCTCGCCGTCTTGTCGCGCAGCACGCGCGTCGTGTCCGAAAAATCAAGCTTCAGCCCGTACATCCTCAAAACCTCGTCCGCCGCCTTCGTCACGAAGACGTCGCAATGGTCGAGCGATCGGATCAATTCGAAACATTCGACGAAGAAATGGCCCGATCCGGTCAGAACCCAGGCCCAGCGCGGCGTATGAAGCCGCGTCATCCGCGAGTTTCTCCTCCAGCCGCCTCGCGCATCCGCACGCGGCGTCCCGGTATGCGCGTCATAGGCAACTCCGCCAGCTGCAAACGCAGCGATGACGGTCCGGCAATGTACAAGCTTGTCTCCTCCCCAAGCAGTTCCGGCAGCATGGCATCCACCACGCCATTGTCAACCAGCGCTTGCAAGTCCCGGGCGCCCGGATCGACCTGCTTGCACAGCAGGAGATGTCGGCTGTCGATCTGCCAGCACAGCCAGGCGGCAAGCGAGTCGGACGTGACATCCCAGGATTGTGCGATATCGGCACTGCGTGTCATTTGCGAAGGAAGCCATACCGGTACTCCGCCTTCCGCAACGATCATTTCGAGATCATGGAGCGAACGGGCCGGCTGAAAGCGCGGATGCCGTTCGGCAATCACGATGCCGAACTGCTCCATGGCGAGTATGGCCATCTCATGCGCTGCTGCATCCGAAAAATGCATCTCCTTCTGCGAGAAGCGCACCTGATCGGCAAACGGCCCACCGCCGGGGACGATCACCAAGGGCAAGGTCGCCGATGCCAGCACGGCAATCCATTGTTCCATCTCGATGCGACCGGCCGTGCTTCCTCCAAGCTTGACGACCAGCGGCGTCATACCACTTTCCTTCCTCCGTCGCCGGACGCCACGACCCGAAGCGGGTTCGACGACCGGGCGCTTTCCCTTTTCCGCTCGATCTGCACTCCGACACCACCTGGCCCAAGTTCCAGCTTCTCCACCCGCACGACCACACGGGCTACACGCGGATTTTCGAGAATGAATGCGGCTATCTGCTCGACAAGCGTTTCGACCAGGTCGACATGACCTCGTCCGACAATCGCACGGATGCCGTCCATGATGAGGTCGTAGGATACGATATGGTGCATGTCCTTCGGATCGCGGGTTACGCGAAGTACATCCGCCGTGACGTCGAACCGCACCTTCTGAGGCTTGCCGTGTTCGAAACTGTAGGCACCGATATGCACCGGCAGGACGAAATCCCGCACGAAAATCTGATCCGTGCCGAGATCCTCGTCTGCCGAACCGGGAAAATATCCCCGCGCCGCCAGGAGCTTGAGGTCGACGCCGGAAGGCTTTTCGGCGGGCCGGTCTCCAGGAATAAGAGCGCGGATTTTTGCCGTCGCTTCGGCGTCGATATCGCCATTCCGGGACAAGCCTTCGCAGAGCGCGCCGCGGAAGCCCAGATAATCCGGCTTGCTCGGCAGCAGTCTTGGAATGTCCGGCGCTTCCAGCGATCCCGCAAGACCGACCATCAATCCGTGCCGGTGCCCTTCGGCCACGAAATCGGGAATGTGATCAGGCGGCATATGATCCAGCAATCGCCCTTTCGATTTGTCGTCGGTATCCAGCATGATGCCGTAGAAACCGGCTTTGGCGAACGATGTCATGACGTTCTCCTCATATCGATGATCGGCAAAAAGGACGGCGATCAGTTTCTTCCGGCCGGCAATATCTGCCAAAGCCTCCACACCTGCCGCGATGGGAGAGGACGGAAGAAATCCTATCTTGATGAAATCCACCCCTGCCGAGGCTATCTCCTCGACCTTTGACCGCAGCGCCGCGGGATCGCCGGAAAACTCTCCGCAGGCGGCACTGACGAGCCTTTTGCCGGAGACGAAACCGCCCACATCGACGATGTGCCGGATATCGGCCGATCCAAGCGCGCCGCGCGCCGGATCCTTGAGATCAATGATATCCGCTCCCGCCTGCAGAGCGATCTCCGCTTCCTGGCGATTTTGAACACTGGCCAGCATCAACGTCATAGGACGCCTCTCCGCGTACCGCATTTCTCACGGCAAGGACGAGAAAAGCTGAGTACAAGTATTGAGTTTATCGGGGATTGGGCTACAAACATAGTGGGCACCTCATCTGTACAGCGCGTCTGCCTTCGCGGAAGGCCGGCGCAGGGCGTGGTATGACCATGAAGAGTACGGTGCCTAATACTCTTATATTTTTATTCGCTTGTTTTTTGCTCCTCGTCAATGCGCCGCAGTCGATGGCGCAGCAAAACCCGGCCGCTAAGCCCGCAACCGAGATCCGGATAGGCTATATTCGAGCTTATGAGCCGCAACTGGCCCTTTCGGTTTTGGATATCCCTCCGGCGGATGAAGGTGTCGCGGGGGCAAAGGTTGCTATCAACGACAACAACACGACCGGCAGGTTTCTCGGGCAATCCTTCACTCTGGACGTGGTTCAGACGAAGCGGGATGAGGATGTTGTCCCCGTATTCCGGGAAATGCTGGTCCGGGGCGAGAAATATGTGCTGACCGACATCTCGGCCAGGCAATTGCTCTCCATCGCCGATCTCGCCAAGGAAAACGGCGTGCTTCTTTTCAACGTAGGATCGACGGACGATATCCTGCGTGAACAGGAATGCCGCTCCAACGTCTTCCACACCGCTCCGACCCGGAGCATGCTTGCCGATGGCCTGGCTCAGTATCTGATCTGGAAGCAATGGCGCACCTGGGTCCTTCTCTATGGTTCCCACGAACCGGATCAGCTTTTCGCCGACGCGATCCGGCGGTCGGCGAAGCGCTTCGGCGCCAAGATCGTCGAGGAACGGCTCTACAAGGATACCGGCACAGCCCGCCGCACCGACAGCGGCGTCGTTCAGGTCCAACGGCAGATGCCGGTCTTCACCCAGAACCTGCCGGCACACGACGTGGTGATCGTCGCGGATGAAAGCGAAGTCTTCGGCAGCTATGTTCCCTACCGGACCTGGGATCCGAGGCCGGTCGCCGGAACAGCCGGCCTCATCCCATCCTCCTGGCATCCGGCCAGCGAGCAATGGGGCGGTTCTCAGATCCAGAACCGCTTCGTGAAAGCGACCGGACGCCGCATGCTGGGCAAGGACATGCAGGCTTGGACGGCCGGCCGCATTCTCGGCGAGGCGGCGACGCGGACCAACAGCAATGACCCCGCAAAAATCGAAGCCTTCCTGAAAGATGAAAATTTCTCGCTGGCGGCGTTCAAGGGGCAGAAGGTGACCTTCCGACGGTGGAATTGGCAACTTCGTCAGCCGATCTTCCTCGGCGACGGCCGCGGCGTGATCTCCACCTCACCACAGGAGGGATTTCTTCATCAGTTTTCCGGACTCGATACATTGGGGATAGATCAGCCGGAGACGGCCTGCAAACTGAATTGATAAACGGGAATGGGAGGAGAGAATGCGCAGACATGCTTACCTGCTGGCGGGAACCATCGCGGCTGTCGTCGATGTAGGGCCATCCTGGGCCAATGCCGTCTATGTCTCGAATGAGAAGGACAATACCGTCACAGTCGTCGATTCCAAGACGATGGAAGTAACGAAGACGATCGAGGTGGGGCAGAGACCGCGCGGGATCACGATTTCCCATGATGGGAAGCATCTTTACGTCTGCGCCAGCGACGACGATACGGTGGAGATCATCGATACCGCGACTCATCAGATTATCGGAACGCTGCCATCCGGTCCGGACCCTGAACTTTTCGTGCTCTCTCCAGACGGCAAGACCCTTTATGTCGCCAATGAAGACGACAATCTCGTCACCGTTATCGACGTCGACAGGAAAAGCGTGATCTCCGAGATACCGGTCGGCGTGGAGCCTGAGGGCATGGGCATCAGCCCCGATGGCAAGACGATGGTGAATACATCAGAAACCACCAACATGGCGCATTTCATCGACACGTCGACCCATGAGATCGTGGCGAACGTGCTCGTTGATTCACGCCCGCGTTTCGCCGAGTTCAAGCCGGACGGATCGCAGGTCTGGATATCCGCGGAAATCGGCGGCACGATCTCCGTCATCGACAACGCCTCCAGAGAGGTCGTCAAGAAGATCACCTTCGAAATCCAGGGCTTACGCTCGGAAGCGATACAACCCGTGGGCGTGCGAATCACGGCGGATGGCAAGAAGGCCTATGTCGCGCTCGGGCCTGCCAACCGGGTGGCCGTTGTTAACACGGAAACCTACGAGGTCGAAAAATACATCCTCGTGGGCCAGCGCGTCTGGCAATTGGCGTTCACGCCGGACGGCAAGAACCTGATCAGCACCAACGGCCTTTCGAACGATATCACCTTCATCGACACGGAGAGCGATGAACCGATCAAGTCCGTCACTGTCGGGGCGCTGCCCTGGGGTGTGACGGTCGCACCCGACTGATCCATATTTCGATTTTTTCAAAGGGAGGAAGACATGTCGAAATTCACAGCTATTGCCTTTGCCGCGCTCATCGGCGCCCTTTCGGTGCAGAATCAGGCCTTCGCCCAATCCGCCGATAGCGACGATGACGACGATGCGCCCAAGGTCACGCGCGCCAGCCAGAATGTTCCGGAATTGATCCTCGGATCGAAAGACGACAACTTCGCCGTGAACCAGAAGGATTTCGAACTTATTGCAGGACAGGGCTACCGCTGGAAAATCACATCTGCGGCCGGCCTCGAATACAAATTCATGACCGATCTGTTCCGTAACGTCTGGATGAACCAGATCGTCATCAACGATCTCGAAGTTCACATGAACGGCGCACCTGCATGGCTGGAATTCGATTCCGAAGGAACGATAAACGTCCAGTTCACAACGGTGCGGCCAGGCGAATACACGTGGTCGGTTCCCGATTTGGCGGGCAAGGGCATGACGGGCAAGATCATCATCAAGTAGCCGAACCAGGTGTGGCCCCATGCGGGCCGCGGCCAAGCCGCCGCTTGTGAAAGGCAATACGATGAAGCTGCAATCCCGTTTAACAGAAACGTCCCAAGATGAGGAGAGAGCGGCGGCGGCCGCTCTCGAACTCGCGTCTGTCAGCTATAGCTATGGCCAGCGAAAGGCGCTCGACAATGTCTCGTTTTCCATAGAACCATCGCGGTTCACCGTGCTCCTGGGGCTTAATGGCGCCGGCAAGACGACACTCTTCTCGCTCGTCAGCCATCTTTTCTCGCCGCGAACGGGCCGCATTCGCGTTTTCGGCCAGGATATCAACCGCAATTCGGGTCCGGCGCTCAGGCGCCTCGGCATCGTGTTCCAGGCACGCACCCTCGATCTCGATCTGAGTGTCCGGCAGAATCTCCTCTACCACGCCGCCTTGCACGGTATCGGGACGCGCGTGGCGCGGCCGCGGATCGACGAACTTCTTCAGTCGATCGATATGACCGACCGTATCGAGGAAAAGGTGCGCGGCCTTTCCGGCGGACAGATCAGGCGGGTCGAGATCATTCGCGCCCTGTTGCATCGCCCCTCCCTGCTGCTGCTCGACGAAGCGACGGTGGGACTCGACATCAAGTCGCGCGCGACCATACTGAAGGACATCCGCGCGCTCGTTCAACAGCAAGGGATCAGTGTGCTTTGGGCGACCCATCTGATCGATGAGGTCGGACAGGCGGATCAGGTTCTGGTTCTCGACCAGGGAAGGCTCGTCGCCGATGGCCAGGTGTCGACCATTCTTTCTGAGACAGGCACGGAGACAATCAACCAGGCATTCTCAAAACTGACCGGCATCGCGGATTTGAATGTTCGGGGAGGAAGGCCATGACCGATGCAGCCAGAACGTTCGCGGGTTCACCGTCGGAGAAATGGAAGGGGTTCACCCCGATCCAGTATCTCGTCTGTCTCAAGGGTATTCTCCAACGAGAATGGCTTCGATACCTTTCGCAGAAGGAACGTTTCGTCTCCTCCCTTGTTCGTCCCCTGCTCTGGCTCTTCATTTTCGCGGCCGGTTTCCGGCAGGTGCTCGGTGTTTCGATCATCCCACCCTACGAGACCTATGTTCTATACGAGGTCTACATCACGCCGGGATTGTGCGGGATGATCCTCCTCTTCAGCGGCATGCAATCCTCACTGTCGATGGTCTATGACCGCGAGATGGGCAACATGCGCATCCTGCTCGTCAGTCCCTTTCCCCGCTGGTACCTGCTGGTCTCCAAGCTTCTGGCGGGCGTCGCCGTTTCCCTCCTCCAGGTCTATGCTTTTCTGGCGATTGCCTGGTTCTGGGATGTCAAAGCACCGGTCGGGGGTTATATGCTGATCCTGCCTGCGCTCTTCTTCTCCGGATTGATGCTCGGAGCGCTCGGCATGCTGCTGTCGTCCCTCGTCAAGCAGTTGGAGAATTTTGCAGGCATCATGAACTTCGTGATCTTTCCCATGTATTTCGCCTCCTCGGCACTCTATCCGCTCTGGCGAGTGCAGGAGGCGAGCCCCCTGCTCTATCAGATATGCCTCCTGAACCCGTTCACCTATGCGGTTGAGCTCATCCGCTTCGCCTTTTACGGCCGTATCGAATGGATATCGCTGATCGTCGTCGTGGCCGTCACGCTCGCCCTGCTCGGCGGAGCTATTCTGGCCTATAATCCCGCACGCGGTCTCACCGTCCGCAAACAGGATATGGGAGGAAGCCAATGAGCCGATATGTTCCTCTGATCGCAATGCTCGCCGCGCTATCGGCCATACCGACGGCCTTCGCCGCGGCTAATGCCGATCCCGACTGGCCTTGCATTCAACGCAAAGTGCCCGAGATCTCGATCGGCCAGGTTTGGAACGGGGACGAACTGCCCGAAACGGCCAAGCAGTGGGACAGGGATCCTCGGGTGTCCGATCTTGCCGCCGAACTCGTCAAGCGCAGCAATCCGATCGAAAATGCTCGCAAGCAGGTTTCGGATTATGCCGCGACCCTGCCGAAAGAGCAGGTGCATGAAAAGTTGGAGCAACTTTTCATGGGGGTGTTCGACAAGATCAATATAGAGCGCGGCCAGATCATCTCTGGCATTGCACGCTATGCCGAAAAGCAAAGGCAGCTTGCGGCTGATGTCAGAAAGAAGGCCGCGGAAATCGACAGGATGCGAGCCGCAGCCGATACCGACCAGGCGGAGCTTGCCAGGCATGACCAACAGCTGACATGGGAGACGCGCATCTTCGAAGAACGCGTCCAGTCGCTAACCTATGTCTGCGAAGTTCCGACGCTGATCGAGCAGCGGCTCTACAGCATTTCGAAGATTATCGATGAGACGATGCAAAAGAACTGACATTCCGGTCGGCGAGAGATCAGATCAAACACGATGACCGGTGTGTAGCCAGCCATCGAATGGCTCACGTCCATCTCTCACGCAATATGGCCGAGACGTTTGACACGCCTCGGCCATTGATCGTGGTGGCAAAGCCTCAGTTCTGCCAGCTCTTCACGAGTTCGTCGTAGTTGATGGTGATCGGCTTTTCTTTCTCGTTCTCGACCTTCAACTGCGGCGCGAGATTGCCTTTCGAGACGGCGTCCTTGTTCCAGTATTCGAGGTCATGCTCCTCGGCAAGCTTGGGACCGATATCGCCCTGGACGCCGGCACGTTCGAGGCGCTGCAGCACCTTCTCCTGTTCGGCGCAAAGCGAATCCATCGCTTCTTGTGCGGTTTTTGCACCCGAAGACGCATCACCGATCGCCTGCCACCACAGCTGGGCAAGCTTCGGATAGTCCGGGACGTTGGTGCCGGTCGGCGACCACTGCAGACGAGCCGGCGAGCGATAGAACTCGATCAGGCCGCCGAGCTTGGGCGCACGGTCGGTGAAGGACTTGTGGTCAAGCGTGGACTGACGAATGAAGGTAAGACCGACATGGCTCTTCTTCACGTCCACGGTCTTTGATGTCACGAACTGCGCATAGAGCCAGGCTGCCTTTGCGCGATCGTCCGGGGTGGATTTCATGAGCGTCCAGGAGCCGGCGTCCTGATAGCCGAGCTTCATGCCATCCTTCCAGTAGACACCATGTGGGCTCGGAGCGAAGCGCCACTTCGGCGTGCCGTCCGAATTGACCACCGGCAGGCCTTCCTTCACGAAGTCAGCGGTAAAAGCGGTATACGTGAACATCTGTTGGGCGACTTCGCCCTGCGACGGTACCGGACCCGATTCCGAGAAGGTCATGCCCTGTGCAGCCGCCGGCGCGTAGGCCTTCATCCAGTCGAGATACTTCTGGATCGAATAGACGGCCGCAGGACCATTGGTGTCGCCACCGCGCGCAACGCATGAGCCCACCGGACGAGACTTCTCGTCGACCTTGATGCCCCACTCGTCGACCGGCTTACCGTTCGGAATACCCTTGTCGCCGTTACCGGCCATCGAGAGCCAGGCATCCGTGAAGCGCCAGCCGAGTGACGGATCCTTCTTGCCGTAATCCATATGGCCATAGACCTTCTTGCCGTCGATCTCACGGCCGGTGAAGAACTCCGCGATATCTTCATAGGCAGACCAGTTGACCGGAACGCCGAGATCGTAGCCGTACTTCGCCTTGAAATCCGCCTTGTTCTTCTCGTCGTTGAACCAGTCGTAGCGGAACCAGTAGAGGTTCGCGAACTGCTGGTCGGGCAACTGATAGAGCTTGCCGTCCGGCGCGGTGGTGAAGGACTTGCCGATGAAGTCGTCGATGTCGAGGTTCGGGTTGGTGACATCCTTGCCTTCATTCGCCATGAAGTCAGTCAGGCTGCGCGCCTGCTGATAGCGCCAATGCGTGCCGATGAGGTCGGAGTCGTTGATGTAGGCGTCGTAGATGTTCTCGCCCGACTGCATCTGCGTCTGCAGCTTCTCGACCACGTCGCCTTCGCCGATCAGGTCGTGAGTAATCTTGATACCGGTGATTGCCGTGAAGGCAGGCGCCAGCACTTTGGATTCGTATTCATGAGTGGTGATGGTTTCGGAGACGACCTTGATGTCCATGCCGGCGAAAGGCTTCGCCGCGTCGATGAACCACTGCATCTCCTTTTCCTGCTCGGCGCTGGAAAGCGTCGACATGTCGCCGATTTCCTTGCTCAGGAACTGTTTTGCCTCCTCCATCCCGGCGAAGGCCGAGCCGGTCAGTGCCAGCAGCATGGCTGCCGTTGTCGTCATAAGATGCCGTCGCATGATATCCTCCCAGAGTTTGCGATTGCACGTTCAGTTCGAGGCAGCCGGTATTCTGGTCGCCCGTATCAGCTTGCCTTTAGACGAAGCGGAAAACGCCGATGGCGTAGACCACCGCTATGGCAAGAGCCCACCACAGGTTGGGACCGACCAGCCCCAGCCATGCAAGATGAATGAATGCAGCCCCGAGCAGCGAGATGAAGAGCCGGTCTCCCCGCGTCGTTTCAAACCGCAGGATGCCGACGCGCGGCGAGCCTCCCGGTGCAAAATATTCCCAGACGCTCATGCCGATCAGCAGCATGAGGATCGTCAGGAAGAACAACGCCGTGGGAAGCGTCCAGGCCATCCATGAAAAGTTCATGCGTGCTTCCTCCTTGTCAGACGCGGCCGAGCGCAAAGCCCTTGGCGATGTAGTTTCGGACGAAATAGATGACCAGCGCGCCCGGCACGATGGTGAGCACACCCGCGGCGGCGAGCACGCCCCAGTCCATCCCGGCAGCAGAGACCGTACGCGTCATGATTGCGGAGATGGGTTTTGCCGCCGTCGTCGTCAGCGTGCGGGCAAGAAGCAGTTCCACCCACGAAAACATGAAGCAGAAGAAGGCGGCCACCCCAATGCCGGAGGCGATCAGCGGCGTGAAAATCCTGACGAAGAAGCGCGGGAAGGAATAGCCGTCGATATAGGCCGTCTCGTCGATTTCCTTCGGCACGCCGGACATGAAGCCCTCCAGGATCCAGACGGCAAGTGGCACGTTGAACAGGCAATGCGCCAGCGCAACCGCAATATGTGTGTCGATGAGACCGAAGGCGGAATAAAGCTGGAAGAAAGGCAGGGCGAAGACCGCAGGCGGCGCCATCCGGTTCGTCAGCAGCCAGAAGAACAGGTGCTTGTCGCCGAGGAACCGATAGCGCGAGAAGGCATAGGCAGCCGGCAGCGCCGCAAGCACCGAAATCACGGTATTCATCACCACGTAGATGATCGAGTTGATATAACCCGAATACCAGGACGGATCGGTGAAGATCACCGTGTAGTTCCTGAGCGTCGGGTTCTGCGGCCAGAGCGAAAAGGTGCCGGTAATCTCGGCATTTTCCTTGAAGCTCATGTTGATGAGCCAATAGATCGGCAACAGCAGGAAGACGATGTAGATCGCGGAAACGAGCCAGGAGAAATTACCGGCAGGCTTGTATTTCGTAGGCGAAGCCATGGCTCTCTCCTTTCTCAACGGTTCGCGTCGCTGCTAGTCATCACGGTGTAGAATATCCATGAGAGCAGCAGGATGATCAGGAAATAGATGATGGACATGGCAGCCGCCGGCCCGAGATCGAACTGTCCGACCGCCATCTTCACGAGATCGATCGACAGGAAGGTGGTCGAATTGCCGGGGCCTCCGCCGGTCACCACGAAAGGCTCGGTATAGATCATGAAGCTGTCCATGAAGCGCAGGAGCACGGCGATCAGCAGCACACGCTTCATCTTCGGCAATTGGATGTAGCGGAAAACGGACCAGCGCGAAGCGCCGTCGATCTTGGCTGCCTGATAATAGGCGTCCGGGATGGAGACCAGACCGGCATAGCACAGAAGCACGACCAGGCTCGTCCAATGCCACACATCCATGATGACGACGGTAATCCAGGCGTCGATCGGATCGCGGACATAGTTGTAGTCGATGCCGAGCGCCCAGAGCGTGTGGCCCAATAATCCGATGTCCACCCGGCCAAAGACCTGCCAGATTGTGCCGACCACGTTCCATGGAATGAGGAGCGGAAGCGCCATCAGGACGAGGCAGACAGGAACGCCGATGCCCTTCTTCGGCATGTTGAGCGCGATGAAGATGCCAAGCGGGATTTCCAGCGCCAGGATGATGAAGGAAAAGAGGAGGTTGCGCTGCAGCGCTTCCCAGAACCTATCGGAATGCAGGATATCGTCGAACCAGTCCGTACCGGCCCAGAAGAATTCGTTGTTGCCGAAGGTGTCCTGGACCGAATAGTTGACCACGGTCATCAACGGGATCACCGCCGAGAAGGCGACGAGCAGCAGGACCGGCAGCACCAGGAACCAGGCCTTGTTGTTCCAGGTCTTCTCCATGATCAGCCCTCCCCGCCGACGCGCCACGAATCGGCATAGATATTGATGGCTGCGGGGTCGAAGGTAACGCGTGGCTCGGATGGGATTTCTGCATCTTCTTCCGCAACAATGGAGATCGGCTGGCCTGCGAAGCTCGCGCGCACGATCTTAAGCCGGCCGATGTCCTCTATGCGGGTTATGCTTACCGGCATTCCCTCGCTGCCGATCCGAACAAATTCCGGGCGAATGCCGAGTTCAATCTTGCCGACGCCCGAGATATCGGGAGCGTAATCAAGCGAAATCTTTTCGTCGCCAATCGTCACGGTGCTCCCGTCGATCTTGGCGGGCAGCACGTTCATACCGGGTGAGCCGATAAAATAGCCGACGAAAGTATGCCGAGGACGCTCGAAGAGTTCTGCCGGCGTGCCGATCTGGACAATCTGGCCATCGTACATGACCACGACCTTGTCAGCGAATGTCAGTGCCTCCGTCTGGTCATGCGTCACATAGACCATCGTAAAGCCGAACTGTTTGTGAAGCCGCTTCAACTGCGAGCGCAGCACCCATTTCATATGAGGATCGATCACCGTCAGCGGTTCGTCGAACAGGATGGCGTTGACGTCGTTGCGCACCAGTCCGCGCCCGAGCGAGATCTTCTGCTTCTGGTCGGCTGTGAGCCTCTGGGCCTTGCGCTTCGCCCAATCCGAAAGATCGATGATCTCCAGCATCTCGCGGACACGCCGGTCGATTTCCGGTTCAGGGACACCGCGGTTTCTCAATGGAAACGCCAGATTGTCGTAAACTGTCATCGTGTCGTAGATGACCGGGAACTGGAAAACCTGCGCGATGTTACGGGCCTGAGTGGACAGATTCGTTACGTCCTTTCCGTCGAACAGGATACGGCCGTGGGACGGCTGCAGGAGGCCGGAGATGATATTGAGGAGGGTCGTCTTTCCACAGCCGGACGGGCCAAGCAGCGCGTAGGCGCCACCGTCGTGCCATTCATGATCGATTTCGCGCAGCGCGTAATCCTGATCGGATTGTGGGCTGGCTCCGTAGGCGTGGCGGATATGGTCGAGGGTGATGCGTGCCATATCTTTCCCCTCAATAGGCCGCGGCGGTCGCGATGGCGCGCCCGTTCGTTCCGAAAGCCATCAGATGGCGGGTGTCCAGGAAGACCTCGATTTCCGTGTCAGGATCGATATCGTGGATTCCCCGCGCCAGCATGACCCAGCGAATCCCCTTGAAATCGAGGTGAACGAAGCTTTCCGAACCGGTGATCTCGGAAATCTGGGTCCTCGCCCTGATATGCGCCGAACTGGACGTCTGCGCCGAAAGTCCGAGATGATGCGGGTGAAAGGCGACCGTCATCGGTCCGTCCGCGACGTTAGCGAGATGCGATGGCACCGGCATGCCATCGGAGTCCCCATGCCGGAACGAGCCGCCCGACTTGATGACTTCAATGAAGTTGAGCGGCGGATCGGCGAAGGTCTTTGCGGTAATGAGATCAGCCGGTCGGCGATAAACATCAATCGTCGGACCGAACTGCGTCACCCGGCCTTCGCAGAGTGTGACTGTATTGCCGCCAAGGAGAAGCGCCTCCGAGGGTTCGGTCGTCGCATAGACGAAGATCGCACCAGATTGCGCAAATATCTTCGGCAGTTCGACGCGCAATTCCTCGCGCAGCTTGTAATCGAGGTTGGCGAGCGGCTCGTCCATCAGCACAAGACCGGCATTCTTGACGAGGGCACGGGCAAGTGCCGTCCGCTGCTGCTGGCCGCCGGAAAGGTTGAGCGGCGTGCGGTCAAGATAAGGCGTCAGCCGCAGGAGGTCGGCAGTCTTGCGCACTTCCCGGTCGATCGTCGCCGCGTCCTTGCCGGCGATCCGCATTGGGGAAGCAATATTCTCGTAGACGGTCAGGGACGGATAGTTGATGAACTGCTGATAGACCATCGCAATGTTGCGCTTCTGTACCGGCACGCCGGTGACATCCACACCATCGAAATTGATGGATCCATCCGTCGGGCGATCAAGGCCTGCCATCAGCCGCATCAACGAGGTCTTGCCCGAAAGGGTAGGGCCGAGCAGGACATTGAGCGTTCCCCGCTGCAACGTCAGATCGGTGGGGCGAATGTGGTATTCGCCTCCTGCCATTTTCGACACATTGCGCAATTCGAGCATTGATGCCTCGGGCCTCCCAACCCTCGGTTCAGTTGCGGTTTCCTTGCTTCGCCTATGCTGCGCGGCGGATTCCAGCCATATAGTCCTCCAGTCGCACAGCCTCATCAGCCGTCAGCAACAGTCCCTGCTTGGTGCGGCGCCACAGAACGTCCTCCGCCGTTAGGGCCCACTCTTTCTCCATCAGCCAGCGTATTTCGATCTCGTAGAGGGAGCCGCCGAAATGGCGACCGAGATCGCCGGCGACAGCGGCGTTGCCGAGAATGACCGCAGCATTCGTACCATAACAGCGCACGAGGCGTTCGGCATGTCTTGTCTCGATGAACGGATAACGCTGCCGAAGCGACTTCACTTGATCCTTATAGCTGACGACAGGGAAATCACCGCCCGGCAGCCGGCTTTTGGCCGTCCAGGGTGCCGCCTTGGCGCCGATCGCCTCGCCAATCTTCTCCAGAGCGTGCTCTGCGAGCCGGCGATAGGTGGTCAGCTTGCCGCCAAACACGTTGAGCAGCGGAGCACCCTCGGCTTCGTCAACTTTCAACACATAGTCGCGCGTGGCTTCCTGCGCTTTTGACGCGCCGTCGTCATAGAGTGGCCGGACGGCGGAATAGCTCCAGACGATGTCCTCCGGCCGCACGGGTTCCGAAAAATATTCGCTGGCCGCGCCGCAGAGATATCGGACTTCTTCATCGCTGATCTTGACGTCCTTTGGATCGCCTTTGTAGTCGCGATCCGTGGTGCCGATCAGCGTGAAGTCGCGTTCATAGGGAATGGCAAAGATGATGCGATTGTCCGGATTCTGAAAGAAGTAGGCACGCTCACCGTCGAACTTCTTCTTCACGACGATATGGCTGCCCTGAACGAGGCGGACATTGTGAGCCTCGTTACGGCCGAAGACACCGCGGATGACGTGGTCGACCCACGGGCCCGCGGCATTGATAAGCATTCTCGCCTTATAGCTCGCGGTCTTGCCGGAAACAGCATCAACCGTATCGATCGACCAAAAGCCGTTCTCACGCTTGGCGGAGACCACCTTGGTGCGAGGCATGATCAACGCACCCTTGTCTGCCGCATCGCGGGCGTTCAGCACCACCATCCGGGCATCATCCACCCAGCCGTCGGAATATTCGAAAGCCTTGGTGAAAAGCGATTTGAGCGGCTTTGCAGCAGGGTCCGACCGCATGTCGAGCACGGCGGTCGGAGGCAGCAGCTTGCGGCCGCCCAGATGGTCGTAAAGGAAAAGGCCGAGGCGGATCATCCATGCCGGCCGAATTCCGCCCTTGTGATAGGGCAGAACGAACCGCAGCGGCCAAATGATGTGCGGCGCCATGGCCCAGAGGGTTTCGCGCTCCATCAGCGACTCGCGCACAAGCCGGAATTCGTAATGTTCAAGGTAGCGCAAGCCGCCATGGATGAGCTTGGTGGCGCCTGATGATGTGCCGGAGGCAAAATCGTTCATCTCGGCGAGAGCGACGGAATAACCGCGCCCGGCCGCATCACGCGCAATGCCGCAGCCATTGATGCCACCGCCAATCACGAAAAGATCGAAAACCGCTTTGCCCGACATTTCTTATGCACCAATTTCGCATTGCAGCATTATGCGCGATTACGAAAGATAAATTCATCTAAATCGAAACAAAATCGAATGTCAAAAGATATTCTTCGAAACCGCTTTCGCACCTTCATCGCCATTCTGAACATTCGTCTCGATCAACCGAACGTCGCGTTCCGCGCAGATTTGTCTGATAGACGGGACAGGGCAGTGATCGGTGATGAAGGTGTGGACCTGGGATATATGGCCGATACGGACCGGGGCAGTACGCTCGAACTTGGAGGCATCGGACACGAGAATCACATGCCGGGCGTTGGCGATAATGGCTTGGGCAACCTTCACTTCCCGGTAATCGAAATCGAGTAGCGCTCCGTCTTCATCAATCGCCGAGACACCGATCACGGCGAAATCCACCTTGAACTGGCGAATGAAATCCACTGCCGCCTCGCCCACAATACCGCCGTCCGATCCGCGCACGACGCCGCCGGCAATCACCACCTCGATGAAGGGGTAGACCCTCAATCTGTTGGCAACGTTGATATTGTTTGTGATGACCATCAGGTCCTTGTGGTCCACCAGCGCCTCGCCGACGGCTTCGGTCGTGGTGCCGATATTGATGAAAAGGGACGAGTTGTCGGGGATAATCGCGGCCGCCATCCGGCCGATCGCCTGCTTTTCCGTAGCAGCCATGGAGCGGCGCGCATCGTACTTCACGTTCTCGTTGCCGCTCGGGAACACCGCCCCGCCATGGATCCGCGTCAATGCCCTGCTATCGCACAGATCGTTGAGATCCTTGCGGATCGTCTGAGGCGTGACCCCAAAGCGGGCGGAGAGGTCATCGACGAGAACTCGTCCATGCTCCTTGGCAATGGACATGATTTCCGACTGCCGACTGCTGAGCAGCATTGGGTCTCCTCCGGCGGTTTCGCTTTTTTCATTTTACGGCAAAACGAAAGATCGCCAAGTACCCGTTCTCACTGTCCTGACTTATCCTTCCCGTGTCGGAGAAGGGGTTATCCGCCCTTTTGGGGGAGGCGGATACATCCTTTCCTGCGAGCCCGGGCATTCATCCACTTAGCGGTGCGTAACGCCGACGGCTTGGAGGATAGCCTGTGCTTGCAAGCGACCTTCATAGGCCGCATGGTACACGCCTTCCTGCGCATGTTGGTGGCTTCGCTGCTCTGCGCAAAATTGTGCCCCGTATCGGCGGGGAAGATCCGGAGATGCTTCTATGGAATTGAAATGGCTGGAGGATTTTCTTAGCCTTTCTCATTTCATGAACTTTACGCTTGCGGCTGGCGACAGGCACATCACCCAGTCGGCATTGAGCAGGCGCATCCGGCAGCTCGAGGAATGGGTCGGGCTTCCGTTGATAGATCGTTCCACCTACCCGGTGCGACTGACGCCTGCTGGAGAAAGCTTCCTGCCCCGCGCGCGCAAGACAGTTGAAATGTTGATCGCGCTTCGCGAAGAGACACAGGAGCAGCATGCCGCTCCTCAAGACATCCTCTCCTTCGCCACCATGAGTACGCTGGTTCTCACGTTCTTTCCGGTCTGGATGGAGAAAATCGAGGCAGACGGGGAGTCGTTCCGGACGCGCTTCACGGAGGCTTACTCCTCTTTTTCCAACAATGTATCGAAGCTGTTCCGCAATGAATGCGACTTCCTTCTGACCTACGCGCATGAGTGTGTCCCCGCGATCAAGGAATTGTCCGACTATCCCTATCTCACCCTTGGGTCGGAACGCGTCATCGCCATTTCAGCCCCGACCGACGACGGCGCTCCCATTCACCAGGTATGCGCCGACGGAACGCCCGTAAATTATCTGAGTTATCGGGATAGTTCCTTCTTCGCCCAGGCACTCCCCAAGACCATCTTTGACAAGACTGCAATCCGCTTGAATACCGTTTATGAAAACGCGATGTCGGCCGCCCTGAAGGCCATGGCCGTGTCCGGTCACGGCGTCGCCTGGATTCCCGAAAGTCTGGCAGTCAACGAAATGAGCACAGGGCAGCTCGTTCGGGCAGCGGACCCGTCACTCGACATGGAGGTGGAGATCAGGCTCTACCGTTCCTACCGTTTGCGCAGCAAGCGTGCAGGACAGTTCTGGAGACGTGCCGAAGAGGTCGGCATGCTCGCCGACCGCGTCGTTCCTTGATCCAGCCGATATTTGCCCCGAGGCCTGCTTCTTCAAGCCGCTGTCGTGCGATTGTCGAAGAGCTGTTCAAGAAAGCTCATATTCGTCAGTTCGTCGAGCGCTTCGAGAGTCGCGTAAAGTGCTTCTGCATCCTTGAGGCCTGCGACACAATCAAGGAACTTCGTCCTGCGGTCCTCTTCTGAAAAGGGGTCGGCAAGACCACCCCGCGCGAAGAAACGTTCCTTTTCGTAGACATGGCCGCCATCGAGTGTGATCCTTAACCGATGTGGCAGCTGTGTTGCGGCACGTTCTTCTGCCGGAGTGTAATGGGTCATCGAAATCTTCGCGAGCAGCGGGTCCCGCACCAAAGCGGCCACGCTTGGCGGCGTGAAATCCGACAATGACAGCTTCTTGCGGCGCAAGGCGAGGGCGAGGCAATATTGCATGGAGAAGCGTGCCTCCATCTCGTTGACTGGCTTGGTATAAGGGAGATTGCGAAAATTCGCGATACCGACATGGCATTCCGCGGAGACGACGGCGTCGGCATCAAGCGGCACCTCATGCAGGAGGTCGAGCGCCATGTCGACGACCAAATGTGTCGAGCCGCAGCAGGGGTGTCGCTTCGGCATGAGCCCGATGGTCTCGATGACATGATCACGGGTGCACGCGATAGACTCGCGATCATAGCCCACAGGGTCCGATCCGCCGAACATTTCGAGGAATCCCTGCGGCCCTTCGAGAATGTCCGATCTGCCGTATAATCCTTCGGCTGCCAGCAAAGCCGCTTCGACAGCGTTGCGGGCCGCCATTCCGGCATGGAACGGCTTGGCGGGAGTGCCGAATTGTCCCTTCGTGCCGGACGCCATGCTTGCCCCCAGGGAAAGGGCCCGGGCAATCCCGCCGGCGTCCAGTCCCAGGAGCTTTGCCGCTCCCGCCGCGGTACCGATGCTGCCGATCGTTGATGTGCCATGCCATCCGGCGGTGTAGTGTGATCCGGCAACGCCGCTGCCGACAAAGGCCTGTGCCTGGAGCGCCACAAGATAGGCATCCACCAGCGCACGGCCGCTTGCTCCGGTCCGGCCGGCAATCGCGAGCAATGCCGGCACGATGACCGCCGAGGCATGGCTCATGCCGGGTTTGAAATTGTCGTCGTAATCGAGCGCATGTGCCGCCGTGCCGTTCACAAGAGCTGCAACGGAGGGAGACTGGCGCGCGCCGGTCACGAGCGGTGCTTCGTCCACGGACTGCGACCCGAAGGCGCGGCTGACCGCCAGGCTGCTGATATCGCCCCGGCCCGCGTAGAGACAGGCAAGCGTGTCGGCGATCGCCTCGCGGGCAAGCCTCCGGGCAGTATCCGTGGTTGCCGGTGGTGCGGCGCACCATGCCGCAATGGTTTCGATAACGCTCATTGTCATGGGACTCATTGGTAAACCGTTCGGAGGAAACACAAATCCAGCTGCGGCCGACGAGAGACGCAGATGGCAGGAAGCAGGAATTCGGAAAGCCGTGCTCAGGACGTATCTATCGCGGCCAGCAGATGCCGCAGCAGCCGTCCCATACCAAAGTTCTTGACCTCGCGTCCGGGTATTTCGGTATCGACGCGGTGGATCACGACCATATCCAGTGCCGGCATGACCAGGCAGTAATGACCGCCGGCCCCAAGCGCCGCATAGCTGCCTTTCGGCGTGACGACACCTGGCAGGAAGACGCCGTCCCTCTCCAGCCACCACATGTAACCATAGGCGCCGCGTGTACCGGCGTGCGAATAGGGCATGACACATTCATGTGCCCATCCGACCGGGAGCACTGGCGCCCCGTTCCAGACCCCCCGCTGAAGGAAGAGTTGCCCGAAACGCGCGAGGTCACGGCTCGACATGCGGAACGGGTAGGCGGGATGGTCGCTGATGTCGAACGTCTCGTGCCATCCATCCGGTTTGTCGCCGTCAAGCGAGAAGTCCTCCATGCCGATCGGGCCGGCAATGCGGCGAGCGAAGGCCTCATGAACAGTCTCACCGGTCAAGCGGGTGAAGATCGTGCCGAGCGCGTTGAAGTCCCAGTTGTTGTAACACCAGAAGGTTCCGGGCGCGTGGGAATGTCGTGTCTCCTTGATCCGTCGCATCCAGACGGTTTCGTAACCGGCTGGATGATAGATGCCGGAACGGGCGGTCAGCAAGTCATAGACGGTGGCTTGCCTCTCGATGTCGCTCAGCCCCTCCCGGTCGTCGATGCCGAGGCTTTCCAGCGTCGCCGAAAGATCGATCCTGCCGCTTTCCACCTCGAAGCCGATCAGGGCGGCAAGGAAACTTTTGCGGATGGAATGGCAGAGGAATTTTCGCGCCGGATCGCCGAGAGAGAAAGCCACCTTGCCGTGACGAATGACGAGCAGCATGTCGGTCGCCTGTGATGCCGCGCAGGCGCGGACCGCCTCCAGCGCCCCCGGCCGGAAGCCGGCAGAGCTTTCGCTGCCATGCCATTCCCATTCAAGGTCAATCGGATCGTCTTTCTTGAACGCGACCTCGACATTCATGCTCCAACCTCCTCGCGGCGTGCCACCGCCTCGATGCTGGCTTCGAGAAACGCTCGCGTGTAGTCCTCCCTCGCCTGGAAATGGCGGATCTGTTCTGCGCTCAGCTCCTCGATGATCCGCCCCTGATGCATGATCCCGGCGCGCTCGCAGATATGGGCGATCACCGCAAGATCGTGCGACACCATGAGATAGGTCAGGTTGCGCTCGCGGCGCAGGCGCTTCAGGAGGTTCAGGATTTCCGCCTGCACGGAGACATCGAGAGCCGAGGTCGGCTCGTCCAGCAGAAGCACGTCCGGCTCGATGATCAGCGCCCTTGCAATCGCCACGCGCTGGCGCTGTCCGCCGGACAGTTCATGGGGATAGCGATAGCGGAAGGACGGGCCGAGCCCGACGGCCTCCAGTGTCTCGGCGATACGTTCCGACGGGCGGTCGAAGCCGTGGATGGCGAGCGGCTCGGCCAGAACCCGTTCCACGATCTTGCGCGGATGCAGGCTGCCGTAGGGGTCCTGGAAGACCATCTGCACGCGGCGGAAGAAGTCTTTGCCGCGCTTCTTCGGCAATTCACGAGCCCCGAGGACGAGCGCACCCTCGTAATCGCTGTTCAAGCCGGAAAGAGCGCGCAGGATCGTCGACTTGCCGCAACCCGATTCACCGATAAGGCCATAGGCCCCCCCTTTCTGGATACGGAAGGACACATCATTGACGACGCGGGTGCGCATGTTCTGGGCACCGAAGCTGATGGAAAGGCCGATGGCCTCTATCAGGGAACGATCGGGCGCGCTCATACAAGGACTCCGTTGCGATAAACAGGCCCGTCGAGCCAGGAGGGATCACGGACCGGTACCCTCAACTCGTCCACCGGATGGTCGAGGCGTGGCAGGCTTTCGAGAAGCGCCTGCGTGTAGGGATGGCGGGCCTGATGCAGGTCCCGCGCGGGAAGATCCTCCATGATCCTGCCGGCATACATGACGAGAACCCGGTCGCAGAAGCTGGCAACCAGATTGAGGTCGTGGCTGATGAACATCAGGCCCGTTCCCCTCCGGCTCACCAGTTCGTCAAGGATCGTCAGGACCTGGCGGCGCACCGTCACATCCAGCGCGGAGGTCGGCTCGTCGGCGATGATCAGGTCCGGCTCGGGGATCAGCATCATGGCGATCATGATGCGCTGCCCCATGCCGCCGGATACCTCATGCGGAAAAAGATCGAAGACGCGCTTCGGCTCGCGGATCTGCACCGCTTCCAGCATGGCAAGCGCCTTGGCCTTGGCTTCGGCAGGCGGCGCATTGTGATGCAGCCGGTAAGCCTCGACGATCTGGTTGCCGATGCGCATCAGCGGGTTGAGCGAGTATTTCGGATCCTGCAGGATCATCGAGATATGATTGCCGCGAATCCGGCGCATGTCCTTTTCGCTGGCGACCAGGAGGTCCGTGTCGCCGAACCGCATGTGCTTGGCGGTGATTTTCGCGCCCTTCGGCGTCAGTTTCAGCAGCGAGCGTCCGGTGAGCGATTTGCCGGAACCGGATTCGCCGACAACCCCGACCTTCTCGCGGCCGATGGTGAAGGAGATCCCCCGGACGGCGTCATGATTGCGATGCGCGCCGTGAAAGCGGATCCTGAGGTCCTCAACGTCGATGAGCGGCTTATCCATGGCGGGGGTCCAGAACGTCGCGCAGTCCGTCGCCGAAAAGATTGAAGGCGAGGCTGGTCAGCAGGATGGCGGAACCGGGAATGGCGGCGATCCACCAGCTCGTCATCACGAACTCCCGGCCGGAGGAAAGCATGGTGCCCCATTCCGGGCTCGGAGGCTGTGCCCCGAGGCCGAGGAAGCCGAGGCCGGCCGCCGTCAGGATGATCGCCGCCATGTTGAGCGTCACGCGCACGACGACGGAGGGGATGCACATAGGCACGACATGCCCGAAGATGATCCGCAATTTCGACGCGCCCTGGAGGCGGACCGCCGCGATATAATCGGACTTGCGAATGGTCAGGGTTTCGGCACGGGCGAGACGTGCAATCGGCGGCCAGGATGCAAGCGAAATCGCGATGATCGCATTCTCGATGCCGGGACCCAGGGCAGCGACGAACGCCAGCGCGAGAATGAGGTTCGGGAAGGCGAGGAAAATGTCGACGATGCGCATCAGAACCGTATCGACCCAGCCGCCCAGGTAACCGGCTGTCGTGCCCACCAGCAAACCGATGGGCGCAACGATGACGGTGGTCAGAAGAGCGATGTAGAGGGTGATCCGCGCACCATAGATCAGGCGGCTATAGACGTCGCGGCCGAGTTCGTCGGTACCCAGCCAATGTTCCGCCGAAGGGGGCAGGAGGCGCATCGCGAGGTCCTGCTCGAAGATGTCATGCGTCGCCAGAAGCGGCGCCAGAAGCGCAGCGGCAAGAATGACGACGATGACGGCAAGGCCGAACAGCGCCGAAACATTGGAACGCAATCGCCACCATTGCAGCCAGAGCTGCTGCATGCGGGCGTGAAAAGGGGAAGTGGGCACGGGCGCATGCAACCATGCGCCGAGGCCGGAGAGTGAAATGTTCTGGGACATCAAGGCTTTGTCGGTCATGGCGGCCTCACCGGGTTCTGGGATCGACGACGCGATAAAGGACATCGCAGAAGAGATTGAGGGTGACGAAGATGATACCGACCAGAAGCGAGCACCCGACCACGGCGTTCATGTCGCCGACAAGCAGGGCGTTGGTCAGGTATCGGCCGAAACCCGGCCATGCGAAGACCGTTTCGGTCAGTACCGCGCCCTCGAGGAGGAAGGCATAGGAAAGGGCAACGACGGTCACGACCTGCACGGCGACGTTGCGAAAGGCGTGGACCCAGACGGTCCGTCCCCAGGAGAGTCCCTTCACGCGCGCGGTTATGATGTATTCCTGGCCAAGCTGCTCCATCATGAAGCTGCGGGTCATGCGGCTGATATAGGCAAGAGCGCCGAAGCCGAGAATCGAGGCGGGCAGGATGATGTGACCGAAGGCATTGCGAAAAACATCCCATTTCCCCGTGATCGCCGTGTCGACCAGATAAAAGCCGGTAATCGGCTCGATATCGAACTCGTAGATGAAGTCGATACGCCCCGGTCCGCCGATCCAGCCGAGCGTGGCGTAGAAGATCACCAGTCCCATGAGGCCGAGCCAGAAGTTCGGCGCCGAATAGCCTATGAGGCCGGTGAAGCGGATCACATGGTCGATCCAGGAGTTCCGGTACATCGCCCCAAGCACGCCGGCCGGGATGCCGAGCCCCGTGCCGATAATGATCGACAAGGTCGCGAGCTCGATCGTCGCGGGAAACACACGAGCGATATCTTCGATAACCGGTTTTCCGGTGGTCAGAGCCTGTCCGAAATCAAGCGACAGTATGCCCTTCAGATAGATGCCGAACTGATACCAGAGCGGTTTGTCCATCCCGAGCGAGCGGGCCATGTTGTCATAGGCTTCCTGGGTGGCATTGTCGCCGAGAATGGCGACAACCGGATCGATCGGCAGCATCCTGCCGATGAAGAAGGTCAGGGCCGCAAGACCGAACAGGGTCACCAGAACCGGCAGCAACGTCTTGCCGATGATCCTCCCAACGAGGAATAAGGGGTTCGGCCTGAGGTCCGTCCCCGCATTGTCGCGGGGAACGGAGGTGGTGATTTCCGCCATGGACTCGCCTCCCCTATTTGGAGGCGGACGTGTAGTAGACGCGGAACCCGTTCCAGCTCCAATCCTTCACCTTGTCGCTCATGCCAAGGATGTTGTACATCTGAAACATGATGGCCATCGGGCCTTTTTCCATCACATCCTTCTGAAGCGCATAGTAGATTTGGTTGCGCTTTTCCGGATCGCCTTCAAGAAGCGCTTCCTGGACACGCTTGTTGAAATCCTCGTTCTGGAAGGCGGCGCGCCATGCTGGAATCTGCGTCAGTTTCGCTTCCGCGCGATTGTCCGGGTTGTAGACGAGGCGCGAGGCATTGCCATGCGCATCGGGAACGCCGGTCTGCCAGGCCAGCATGCCGCTCTTGAACTCGCGGCCGCGAATGCGGCTGAAGAGCTGGGCATTGGCCATGCGTTCCAGATTGAGCTTGACGCCCACCTTGGCCGCGTTCTGCTGGATGCTTTGGGCGATCGGCGCCGAATGCGGCAGGGTGCCGAACAGGACATCGCTTTCAAAGCCGTTCGGATAACCCGCTTCGGAGAGAAGTGCCTTCGCCTTTTCGAGATCGAGCGTAAAGGGCTGGCCTTGCTTCTCATCCAGAGCGCCCACAGCGCCGAGCTGCGCAAAGCTTGCACGCGGCACGCCGAGATAGGTCATGACCGACTTGGCGAGCCCGTCATAATCGATGAGATAGCGCATCGCCAGGCGCACTTTTTCGTTCTGGAAGACCGGGTCGGCCACGTTGAAAACCCAGAAGAAGAGCTGCGGCTTCAGTACGCGCTCGATCTTGAGGCCCGGCTTGCCGTCGAGATCGGCCAGATCGTCAGGTGAAAGATCGCGCGCAATGTCGACATCGCCCTGGATCAGCAGGAGGCGTTGCGTTCCCGGCTCGGCGACGTGGCGGATCAGAACGCGGGAGAGCTTTGGCTTGGTGCCGTAATATCCGTCGTTCGCCTGAAGAACGACGGATTCACCCGCGTTCCACTGCACCAGCCGATAGGGACCGACGCAGGCAGTGTTGGTGGCGAGATACTTGTTACCGAGGTCGCCATTCACCTGCTTCTCCATGAGCGTCTTCATGTCAAGAAGCGAAGAGACGCGGTTGGCGCCGATCGCCTGGAGAATGAGGTTGGTCGGATAGGGCTTGTCCAGCTTCATGACGAGCGTGTTGTCGTCCGTCGCCGCGATGCGTTCCTTCACATTGTCCTTGCTGAAGCCATATTCGGTAAGTGTCGACGCATTGCCGTAACCCAGCTGAACGACACGTTGCATGGACCAGGCAAGCTCCTTGGCGGTTGCCGGCTCGCCGCTCGGGAACTTCATGTTCTCATTGAGATGGAACGTGATCTGCATGCGGTCCGGCGAAACATCCCAGCTCTTCGCCAGAAGAGGAACGACCTTCGATTCGTCGGCGGGATCGAAATCGACCAGCGAGTCGCAGGTGTTCTGCATCAGTTCGCTGGTCACGACTTCACCGATCTGCGCCGGGTCGAAGGTGCTGATCGCATCGATATTCCAAGCCATGACGAGCGCGGAATCCGGCGTCGCGGCAAGGGCCGGCGGGCTGATTGACGAAAGGAAAACGCCGGCTGCTGCGGCAATCAGGCCGCGGCATTTGATAATTTGCTTTCTGGTCATGTTCTCAATTCCCCTTTTTTGATTGTTGACTGAAACAGGTGCCACTCGAAGCAATGCTGAAGGAATTTCAGGCCGCCTCCTTCGGGCGCGGCTGCAGCGGGGGCGTCACGTCGGCCGGAATGGGGCACACATAGGGCGTCCTGCCGACGCGCTCCTGATGATCCTTTTTCGCTGCAGCAAGCAGCTCGGCGTCGCTAAAAACGTCGATCGCGGTGGTGGCCATCATCTTGGCGGCATGGGTCATCCCCTTGTGAGCGGCGGGCATCTTGCCCTGCGCCGTCACCTGCCAGGAATGGCCGGGCGTGCCGATGGCAATCGTCGCGGCATGTGCCTGCACGGTCGGCATCACCCAGCTCACGTCACCGACGTCCGTGGAGCCGATCATTGGTTCGCCGCGGACATCGAGCGGTACGATGAAATCGCAGAGCGGTGTCTCCTGCCGGCGCGGAATGCCGACGGCGCGATAGGCGTTGTTGATATCCTCTTCGCTCAACGTCGCCTGAATCTTCGCCGCGAAGGCCTTGTCTTGCGCATCGAAAGGTATAGGCCCAAGGCGCTCAAGATTGCGCTGCATGGCTTCTTCCAGCGGGCGGTTCGGCAACAGATTGGAAACAGCACTCATGATGGAGATGTGAACCGTCGTCCCCGTCATCATTGCAGCGCCTTGCGCAACCTGTTTCACACGTTCGTTGAGCTCCTGCATGCCCTTGAGATCTCGAGAGCGGATGGCATAGCGGACGGCGGCCGTTGCCTGCACCACGTTCGGCGCGATGCCGCCGGAATCGAGCATCGCATAGTGGATGCGGCTGTCGGAGGGAACGTGCTCGCGCAGATAGTTGACGCCGACATTCATCAGTTCCACCGCGTCGAGCGCGGAGCGGCCGAGATGGGGCGCTGCGGCGGCATGCGAGGCCCGGCCGGTAAATCGGAAATCCATGCGGGTATTGGCGAGCGAAAGTGCGCGTGCCACTTCCGTGAAGGCGCTCGGATGCCAGGTAATGGCGATGTCGACACCATCGAACGCGCCCTCGCGGGCCATGAAGGATTTCGCGGCACCGCCTTCCTCGGCCGGGCAACCGTAATAGCGCACGCGGCCGGGTTTGCCGGACTTCTCCAGCCAGTCCTTGATCGCCGTCGCCGCCAGCATTGCAGCGGAGCCGAGCAGATTGTGGCCGCATCCATGGCCATGCCCATTGCCGGGCAAGGGGCGCGGCTGGGCGACACCCGCTTCCTGGCTGAGCCCTGGCAGCGCATCGTATTCACCGAGGATGGCGACGATCGGGCCGCCCTCGCCTGCCTCGCCCATCACCGCCGTCGGAATACCGGCCACGTTCTCGGTCACGCGGAAGCCCTGCTGGCGCAGCATGGCCGCATGCTCGGTCACGGAACGATATTCCGTATAGGCTATTTCCGGCATGCCCCAGACGCGGTCGCTCAGGGCCTCGAACTCGGTCCTGTGATTATCGACCAAGTCCCAGATCAGGTCGCTGTTCTGCATCGCTCACTCTCTCCAATCCATACTCGTCATCAAAGATGTTTTTCGAGGAACCGGGCGAAGGCGGAAAACACCGTTCGGCGGTTCTCTATCCGGGCAAAGCCGTGGCCCTCGTGGTCGACGCGCAGGTACTCGCAAGGGTGACGCAGACCGCTGAGGCAGGAATAGACGGTCTCGCTCTCTCCGATCGGTACGCGCGGATCACGATTGGCGTGGACAAGGAGCAGCGGCGCCTTCATGCGGGCGATCCGGTTGATGGGGGAGAAGCGCTCCAGCGCCTCGCGCATCACCGCCGGCTCGCCATATTCGGCGGCACGCTGCTGGCGCCCCCACGGACCGGTGGCGAGCAGATGGGTCAGGAAATTGCAGACACCATAGAAATCGACGCCAAGCGCCCACAGATCCGGATCCTCCGTCAGCGCGGACAGCACCATGAAGCCGCCATAGGAGCGACCGAAAATGCCGATACGTGCCGCGTTCACGTCCTTACGCGCGCCGATGGCAAGCCGAATGGCCCGCAGGTCTGCGACCGAGTCCATGCGCTTCTCACGGTCATCGAGTTCATGCCAGGCGCGGCCATAACCGGTGCTGCCGCGGACATTCGGGGCGACCACCATCACACCTTGAGAGACCAGGAACTGCACATCGGCGCGGAAGTCCGGTTTCCATTGCATCTCCGGGCCGCCATGCACGATGAAGAGCACGGGATATCCAGTTTCGGGGGGTGGGGAAGTCGGCTGATAGACGAGAGCCGGCACCATCCGTCCGTCGAAGCTTTCGAAGCGTTCCACGAGAGGTTCGACGAAGGAACCGGTATCCGTCCCCGCACCATCGACCGTCACCAGGGGTTCGAAGCTGCCGTTCTCCGGATCGAGTTTCCAGATACCGGGCAGCGTCGCCGCACCTTCGAGCGGGAAGACAAGCGATCGGCTGTCGGGAGTAAAGGCAAGCGATGCCACGACGCCGGGCGGGTGCCCCTCGAACATCCGGATGGAACCGCCGTCGCGGTCGCAGAGGCCGATACGGCTCCACCCCTCATCGTTGAGGACGAAAGCGATTTTCTGCTGGTCGGGCGAAAGCGCCAGCGCCTCGACGTTGCTTCCCGGCTGTTCGAAAATGTTTGCCGTCTCTCCGCCCTCGGCTGGAAACTGCCGGATGCCCATGAAATCGCTTCCCTGATCACAGACGGCAAGGCCGCCACTGCCGTCCTTGAACAGGCGGGCGGCGAGATATCGAGCACGCCCTTGATGCGGCATAAGCGGCGTCAGGCGTCCGGTCGCGATATCGAGGCGGTACATGTCCTGATCGTTGCCGGAGCGCAGGGACTCGCGGACGAGCAGCGATTGCCCATCGGGAAAGAAAGCCAGGACTTCCCGCATGCTGTCCCCCTCGCGGACGCAGGTCGCCACCTGCGTCGAGAGGTCCATGACATGGATGTCCATGTCGTGAGGCGAGCGAGCGTTGGAGGCATAGGCGATGCGTTGCCCATCCGGAGACCAGGCACCCCATAGATGAACGACACCGAGCGCATCCGTCAGCGCGACGGGTGGACCGGATGTGTCCGGCAGGAGCCAAAGCTGATGGCGTTCGTCGCCGCCGCAATCCGTCGTGAACAGGATATCCCGACTTTTCGGGTTGAAGGCCAACGCGCCGACTGGCTCCGGCATATCCGTGACCTGTCGTGCCGCGCCACCGGCAAGCGGCCTGATCCATATCTGGTTGAAGCCGCTTGCGTCGCAAAGGTATGCGAGAAGTGTTCCATCAGGGGATATCGCCGGCGATTTCACCGAACGGATTTCAAGAAAGGGCGCGATGGCGGCCGCATCGAAGGTAGACATCATCCTGCTCATGCGCATTCCCCCTCTTTGGGGGTGATCGGGGTCATTCGCTTGCGAAGCCGCTCGGTCGCCGCCTTCAGCTCATCGAAAAGAGGGCCTTTGGTGGATTGGTGGTTTGCTTCGGTGACGATCGAAAAGCCGGCTTCCGGCCAGGCACGATGCAGTCGCCAGGCGGAAAGCATCGGCGTGACGGTGTCGTATCGTCCCTGCACGATTTCACAGGGAAGATGTCTGATCCGATCGATGTCGCGCAACAATTGTCCTGGTTCCAGAAAAGCACCATTCACGCAGTAATGAGTGAAGAGTCTCGCCACGGCGAGCGCTGCTGTCGGTTCCATCAATGCGGCCACATGGCCCGGATCGGGAAGGAAAGTCTGGGTTTTCGCGGAAAAGCCGCGCAGGCTTAAGGCAGCCGCCACTTCCTCATGTGCGTTGCCGCTCGTCAGGCGTCGGTAATAGGCAGCAAGGAGGTCGGCGCGTTCCTCTTCCGGCACGAAACTCGCGAACTCTTCCCACTGATCGGGAAAGATCGAACGTGCGCCATGGAACCACCAATCTATATCTTCCTGTCCGGCCAGGAAAATACCATGCAGTCGAAAGCCGAGGCATCGTTCGGGATGCGCCTCACCATAGGCCAGCGCAAGACAGCTGCCCCACGAACCACCGGCCACAAGCCACCGATCGATCCCAAGCTTTTCGCGAATAGCCTCAATATCGGCAATGAGGGCATCGGTCGTGTTGTCGTGGAGGCTTGCAGACGGGACGGAACGCCCGGCACCACGCTGATCGAAAGTGACGACGCGGAATGCCGATAGGTCAAATGTCTCTACATGCTTGCGGGAAATGCCGGCGCCCGGCCCTCCATGCAAAACCACGACCGGAATGCCGTCATGAGCACCATATTCCTCGATATAGAGCTGGTGACATTCGTCGACCGGCAGATGAAAACGGCGCCTTGCCTTTTGTTCGTCCATCGCAAAGACTCTAGCCCAATAAAAATGGTCCACCGGCTAGCCACCGGAATGCCTACAAAATAGGCGAGACGATATTTTGGGCATGATGGTCCAGATCGGATAGAGCGTCTAATGCTAATTGCAAATAGCTCATTCCGATTTGGAATAGTTTTATCTCCGCAACATAGGCTGGTTGCCAGGAGGCGCCGCAAAGTGGACTTCTGGTCACCGAAGCCCCGACCGGACGACCCGCCCGGGGGCCGCACAGATCCCCCTACCAGGGCGGTCCGCTCTGCGCTTGCTTAGGTCAAGTCAGACAACGATCACCGCGATGACCGCTACGCAATCGCCGGCCTTCACCAATCCCGGAAAATGCCGTGCGCACAAGATGCCATCCATCTTTGCATGGATTTCGATAGGCGGTGCCCCGGTTCGTCCGGTTGGATAGATACGAGCCACCACGGCCCCCTCGCGGACCTCGTCTCCGAGGTCAAAGATAGGCTCGATCAACCCGCCCTCCTCGGCGAAGGAAAAGCAGTTGCCGTCCGGCATATCGAGCCAGGTCGTTTGTCCGGCCTCAGCCCCTCCCGCGACGATGCCGGTATGGCGCAGCACGTTCATGACGCCGCGCTTGGCGATGCCCGCGCTTTTTGCCGTCGCCGTGCCGCCGCCGCCAAGCTCGGTAGTGATGAAGACCTTGCCCATTTCCTCGGCCGCGGTGTCGTACATGCCGACCGCGTCGATTTCGAGCATCTTCATCGAATAAGGTGCGGAAAACGCCTCCACCAACTCGAAGGCACGAGCTTCCTGATCCTTGTCCGGCAGGATGTGCGCGGCGCAGAACGGTAGGAAATCCAAAGTTCTACCGCCCGAATGGAAGTCGAGGACGATATCGGCGCGAGGCAAGAGTTCCCGCTGGAAGTAGTCCGCGATCTTCTGCGTCACCGTCCCGTCCGGACGGCCGGGAAAGCTGCGGTTGAGATTACCCCTGTCGATCGGCGACGTCCGCGTTCCTGCTACAAATGCCGGATAGTTCATCGCCGGAACGATGATCACCGTGCCGCTGACGTCCTGCGCCTTCAGGCAGCGCGCGAGATCGAAGAGCGCAATCGGCCCTTCGTACTCGTCGCCGTGATTGCCGCCAGTCAGGAGTGCGGTCGGTCCGCTCCCGTTGCGGATGACCGTGATCGGGATCATCACCGATCCCCAGGCGGAATCGTCGCGGCTGTAGGGCAGCCGCAGGAAACCGTGCTGCACACCCTCGGTGTCGAAATCCACCGTCGGGCTGATCGGCGACGGCCGTAAAGCTGTCTCGCTCATCGCCGTCTCAATCCTTGACCATCAGCTTGCGCGGCACGTTCGCCAGGCATTCGACGCCGGTATCGGTGATGAGGATGCTCTCCGTCGTCTCGAAACCCATGTCCTCCAGCCAGAGGCCGGTCATGAAATGGAAGGTCATGCCGGGCTTCAACTCGGTGCGGTCGCCGGGGCGCAGGCTCATCGTGCGCTCGCCCCAGTCCGGCGGATAGGAAAGACCGATCGGGTAGCCCGTGCGGTTGTCCTTGACGATCCCGTACTTCTTCAGCACCGCAAAGAAGGCGTTGGCGATGTCCTCGCAGGTATTGCCGGGCTTGGCGACCGCGAGACCGGCTTCCATGCCTTCCAGCGTCGCCTTTTCCGCATCGAGAAAGGCTTGCGTCGGCTTGCCGAGGAAGACGGTGCGCGACAGCGGCACGTGATAGCGATTGTAGCAGCCGGCGATCTCGAAGAAGGTGCCCTCGCCCTTCCTCATCGGCCGGTCGTCCCAAGTCAGATGCGGCGCCGATGCCTCCCTTCCCGACGGCAACAAGGGCACGATTGCCGGATAGTCGCCGCCGATCCCGTCGACGCCGCGCGTGCCGGCATCGTAGATCTCGGCGACGAGATCGCATTTGCGCATGCCGACCTCGATCTTGTCGAAGATTCGCGCATGCATCGCCTCGACGATGCGTGCCGCATTGCGCATGTACTTGATCTCCGTCTCGCTTTTGACCGCGCGCTGCCAGTTCACCAACGCAGTCGCATCAACGAAGCGGGCATTCGGCAGGTGTTTCTGCAGGGAAGCGAAAGCGGCGGCCGAGAACCAGTAATTGTCCATCTCGACGCCGATCGTCAGCGTGCCGAAGCCGCGATCCGTGAGGATGCCGCAGAGGTAATCCATCGGATGGCGCTCGGTCGACTGCACGTAGTGGTCCGGATACCCGACAATGTTTTCATGCTTCAGATACGCCGTGAGCTTGGCACCGTTGGCGTCCTGTCCGCGGCCAAACCAGATCGGCTCGCCGGACGGCGGCACGATGACGGCCTGGTGCACATAGAACGACCATCCGTCATAACCCGTCAGCCAGGCCATGTTGGATGGATCGCTGACGATCAGCAGGTCGATCCCCTTCGCCTCCATGGCGCGCCGTGTCTTTTCCAGCCGCGCGGCATATTCGCCGAGCGAGAATTTGAGATTGGGCTGGGTCATGTTTCTTCCCTTCATTATCCGGCACAAGGCCGGCTCAGCTTTCGAATGCGGCGCCAGCGCCGGCGGCATCCGCTCGCGCGAAGGCAAGCGTGGCGATGGCGGTATCCTGGATGCCCGTACCGGTGAGGTCGGCAAGCGTGATCTGTCCGACGCTCTCGCGACCGCGGCGAAGGCCGGCGACGACTTCACCGAGTTGCGGAAACTCCGCATCCGGTGAAACGAGCCCTGCCTCTATGGCATGATGTAGCTCCCCCAGCCGCCGCGCCTGTTTCAGGCTGTCGGCGACGTAGACATCGGCTTTGGCAATCGCCGCCGGATCGATCTCGTTCTTGTGCTCGGCATCGGAGCCCATGGCAGTCATATGCTGGCCGGGCCGCAGCCAGTCTGCCTTCAGGATCGGCTTTTCAGACGGCGTGGTGGTGACGATGATATCGGCACCCGCGACCGCGGCCTCTGGATCGGCCTCGGCGCGAACCGGAAGCCCGAGTCTGGTCGTCAGATCGGCAGCCACGGCCTCTGCTTTTGCGGCGTCGCGTGCCCAGATACGGGCCTCGCGGATCGGACGGACCAGCGTCAGAGCCTCAAGCTGAAGGCACGCCTGCATTCCCGCACCGAAGATCGCCCCAACGCTCGAGTCCGGACGCGAAAGATGTTTTGCGGCTACCGCGCCGGCCGCGGCCGTCCGGACATCGGTCAGATAGCCGTTATCGAGCAGCAGTGCCTGCACCAGACCAGTGCGGCTGGACAGGAGGACCATCATGCCGTTGGTGCTCGGCAGGCCGATCTTCGGATTGTCGAAGAAGCCGGGGCTGATCTTGATGGCAAAACCTTCGATGCCCGGCACATAGGCCGTCTTCACATCCACCTCGCCGCGATGTTCGGGAATATCAAGTCGCAGGATAGGCGGCATGGCGACCGGCTTGGTGGCGAGCGCATGGAAGGCATCTTCGACACAAGCAACCGCCTCACGATCGAGCGGAACGAGCTTGCGCAGGTCTTTTTCGGTGAGAATGACCATCCGGCTCATGCGGCGTCCTTTCCATAGATCACGTCGCCGTTGATCACCTGCCGGTGCTGTTCCATGTCGACGTTGCGGCCGGAGAGAATGGCGACGATCGGGCCTCGACTTGCGACCTTGCCCGCCAACAGCGCCGCGATGCCGACGGCTGCAGCACCTTCGATGACTTCGCGCTCAACGGCATAGGCATGCCGCATCCCGGCCGCGATCTCGGCTTCGGAAAGCAGAACCACGTCATCGAGAAGTTCGTGGCACATGGGAAAGGTGACGCGGTTATCGAGGCCTATGCCGCCGCCGAGCGAATCCGCAAGGCTCGGCAGTTCCTCGACCAGAACCGGCCCGCCGGCATCAAGACTCGCCTTCATTGCCGCACCGCGTTCCATCGTCAGGCCGATGACTCGAGCCGATGGTTTCAAACCTTTCACAGCAGCGGCAATGCCGGCCGCAAGCCCGCCACCGGACAGCGGCACCAGAACAGTCTCGACCTCCGGCACCTGCGCGACAATCTCAAGGCCGAGCGTGCCTTGCCCCGCGACGACCGCCGGATGATCGAAGGGCGGCACCACGACCAGCCCCTCTTCCGTGACCAGCCTGTCCACCTCCTCCTGCGCCTCGTCCTGCGAACCCCCGATGATGCGAACACGAGCGCCGAGACGACGGATTTCCGAGACCTTGTTTTCCGGTACGAGCGACGACATGCAGATGGTCGCCAGCGAGCCTTCCGCTCTCGCGGCAAAGGCGAGCGCCCGGCCGTGATTGCCGGTAGACGCGGCCACGACGCCCCGTGCGCGCTCTTCTGCAGAAAGGGACAGAACGGCGTTGGTCGCGCCGCGCAGCTTGAAGCTGCCGGTGGTCTGGTGATGCTCCAGCTTCAGATGAACCGGCACACCAACGCGTTCACTCAGCGCGCCCGACTCCCCCATTGGGGTGCGGAGCACGCGGCCACCGACACGTGCCGCAGCGGCACGGATATTGTCGAGCTGAACTGGCAAGATTTTCTCCCTCATCAGCTCAGCCTTCCGGATAGGGCTTCGTCATCAGCATGCCCAGTTCGGGACGCGGTGCAATTTCGCCGCAGAGCCGCAGACAGGCCCAGGCTGTGGCGAGATTGCTGCTGACGACCGGCTTGCCGATTTCGGCTTCGATGCGTGCTGCGGCCTGAGCGGCTCGGACCGCCGTACAGGAGATGAAAAGCGCCTGCGACTCCGGCGCCATTGCCTCGCGGGCAAGCGAGACGATCTCGTCCGGGGCGATGCGCGCCATCTCGCGATCGTCCTCGAAACCCAGGCAGGTGAAACGATCGATCGTGAAGCCGAGGCCGGCGAAATAGTCGGCCATCGGCCGGCTCGTTTCCACGGTATAGGGCGTCAGGATCGAGATCCGGCTTGCCCCCACGGCCTTGAGGCCCTTCACGGATGCCGCCGTCGGCGTCACGACGGGAACATCCGGCTTGGCGACGCGGATCGCCTCCTCGATCCGGGCATCGCCGATCACCACCGAGGCGGAGGTGCAGGAATACATGACCGCATCCAGCGCCTCGTCCGGCAGGATAAGCGAGGCGCCTTCGGTCAGCACCGGCTGCATTTTCAACAGGTTCTCCGGCGTCGTCGGATTGGCATAGGGAATGCGGCTGACATAGACGCCGATGCGCTCGCTCGCGACCATGCGCTGGAAATCGGCTTCCGTCGTGTGGTCGGTGGCGAGAATGATGAGGCCGATCCGCTTTTGAAGCGGGCGGTCGTCCAGTCGCGGCTTCCCACCGGCGAGGCTTATCTCAACAGAAGTCATCTCAGTCATCCATCCGGGCATAGCGTTCCTCGAGCCAGCGCAGCCCGACGACCGAAACGAGGCTGACCGCGAGGAAGAAGACGCCGACCAGTGTCATCGGCTCGATGTAGCGGTAGTTGCTGTTGGCGATGCTCTTCGCCTGGTTCATCAGCTCCAGCACGGTGATGGCCGAGAGCAGCGGCGTTTCCTTGAACATCGCGATGAAATAATTGGCGAGCGCCGGGATCATCGGTGGCACGGCTTGCGGCAGGATGACATGGATCCAGGCTTGCCGTGTGGTGAGATTGGCCGCTCTCGCCGCTTCCCACTGGCCGCGCGGCACGTTCTCGATGCCGGCCCGATAGACTTCGGCCGTATAGGTCGCATAGTGGACGCCGATGCCGATCACACCCGCGACCAGCGGAGACAGCCGGATGCCGATATCCGGCAGCACGTAGAAGATGAAATAAAGCTGCACGAGAAGCGGCGTGCCGCGGATGAATTCCGAGACGAAGCCAACGGTGCGCGAGACCGCGGCGATCGGCGAACGGCGCGCAATGGCGAGCGCGAGGCCGATCACCGCAGCCACCGCCGCACCGAGAATGGTCGCCAGTATGGTGATCTTGAACCCTTCGAGAAGGGTCGGCATGATCTGCCAGACGAAATCCCAATCCCATTCCATGGTCAGGTCCTCACGCCATCGAGGCTGCGCGTCATCCGCCGCTCCAGCCAGCGCATCGCCGTTGAAATCGCCCAGGCCATGACGAAGTAGAGAATGAGGATCGTCGTGAAGGGGACGAGCGTATTGCCGGTCTGAGCACGGACGACCTGCGCCTGAAAAGTCAGGTCCGTCAGCGAGATCAGCGATACGACGGCCGTGCCCTTCAAAAGCTCGATGGCGTTGTTGCAGAAGGTGGGCAGCATCAGGGGCAGCGCCTGCGGCAGGATTACATGGCGCAGGCGCTGATAGCGGGAAAGATTGAGGGCGATACAGGCCTCCCCCTGCTCCCGTCCAATCGCCTTCACGGCACCGCGGACAACTTCTGCGCCGTAAGCGCCGACGTTCAGCCCCAGCGCCAGAACCCCCGCCTGAAGGGGCGTGAGAGTGAGCCCCGCAAAAGGAAGCACGAAATAGACCCAGAAGAGCTGCACGAAGATCGACGTGCCGCGGAAGAACTCGATATAGGTCGTGGCAAGCGCCCGCACGACGAAGAAGCGCGACAGCCGGCCGAGCCCGGCCAGGAAAGCCATCACCAGCGCGAGAGCCGACCCCATAATGGTCAGCTGCAGCGTTACCAGTGCGCCCTCCAGAATCAGCGACAGATAGCCGGACCAGTCGATCATCAGGCTTTGTTTCCCAGTCTCTTCCGACGAGTTTGCCCTCATCCGCCTGCCGGCACCTTCTCCCCGTGAGCGAGGGAGAAGGCCGACACGGCACCACCGGTGCACCCGGCGTAAGGGGCAAATTCTTTACTGCGCGGCAGCACACTGCTTGTCGCGGGTGGTCGACATCGCAGCCTTGGCGGAGAATCCGTAGGGTTCGATGAGCTTGGCGAACTCGCCAGAATCCTTCAGCTTCTTGAGCTCCACATCAAAGGCATCGCGCAGCGCTACATCCTGCTTGCGGAAGGCCGCGCCATCGCAATAGACCGGCGCACCGACGACCGGTGCGACGACCTCAAGGTTTGGATCCTTCGCCTTGTCGAGCAGATCGTGGATCGAAAGAACCGGAAGCGAATAGACATCGATGCGACCGTCCTGAAGCATCTTGAGACCGCTCTGCCCGTCCGGCACGACGATGACACGATCGCGAGGCACGCCGGCCTGAAGCGCGAGCTTCTCCTCGGTGCCGCCGCCGGGTGCCCCGATTTTCGCATTGGTGTTGTCGGCGATGTCCTTGTAGCTCGTCAGCTTCAGCGGATTGCCCTTCTTGACGGCAAAAGCTTCCGCATCGCAAAGGATCGGCTCGGAATAGGCAACCGCGTTGCAACGCTCCGGCTTCATGAACAGACCGGCGGTAATGGCATCGTGACGGCCGGCCTGAAGGCCGGGGATCATCGCGCCATATTCGGAGATCGAGGCAACGACCTCCTTGACGCCGAGACGCTCGAAAATGACGCGGGCGACATCAGGCGCCGCACCCGACACCTTACCGTCGGCACCGACTGCCGTATAGGGCGGCTCGTTGGCGATGGCGATACGGGCAAACCCCTGCTCCTTAAGCTCCTCCAAATCCGCTGCGGATGCAGACATGCCGCCGGCAACGGCGATAAAGGCCGCGATGCTTGCAGCGGTTGCGAGAATTCTTGTCTTCATTGTTCCCTACTCCTCTGGTTTCCTGATTATGTCTTCGGGCTATGTCGCCGCCGCCGGCGGTCAGACGCGGTGCCCCGCCGCGATGATCTTGCGAAGGAACGTCTGCGTGCGCTCCTGCCTGGGATTGCTGAAAATCTCCTCCGGCCTACCTTCCTCAACGATCTTGCCGCGATCGAAGAACAGCACGCGATCCGCAAAATCGTGGGCAAAGCCCATCTCGTGCGTCACAAGAAGCATGGTCATGTCGGTCTCGGCCGCGAGCCGCTTCATGACACTCAGCACTTCTTCGACGAGTTCGGGATCGAGCGCCGACGTCACCTCGTCGAACAGCATGATCTTCGGAGAAAGCGCGAGCGCGCGGGCGATCGCCACACGCTGCTTCTGGCCGCCGGAAAGCTGCGCCGGTACGCTCTTGGCCTTGTCCGCCATGCCGACCATGTCCAGCAATTCCATCGCCCGCTTTTCGGCGTCTGAACGCGCCACGCCCTGGGTCAGCATCGGCGCCAGGGTGATGTTGTCGAGAACGCATTTGTGCGGAAACAGATTGAAGTGCTGGAAGACCATGCCGATCTTCTTGCGCATGCGATGAAGATGGCGCTCGTCGGCGGGAACCAGATCGGCGCCCTTCTTCATGTGATAAAGCTGCTCGCCGTCGACCTCGATATGTCCGCCGCTGATCGACTCCAGCGTCATCAGGATGCGCAGGATCGTCGTCTTGCCCGAGCCGGAAGGGCCGATCAGCGCCAGCTTCTCCCCCGGCATCACATCCATTGATAACCCGTCGAGAACGGTCAGCGGACCGAACCTCTTCACGATGTTGTCGATACGGATGATGGGTGACGGCATTCATGTCTCTCCCTGTTGAGACAAGCAATGCATCAACGATGACGGCCTCTCGAAATCATGTCAATTCGGAAAATAATATCATGACAATATTTGTTGACCTGCACAATCGGCAGGCGCCAGCATCAAATCGCAAGCAGCAGCTCTTGAGGGTTTCCCTGCGCCAGCGAAGCAACGATCCCGAGCCCGGTACGCAGTTCGCTCTCCGTCGTCGAGCCGAGCGAGATGCGGACGGCCGGCGTCCACCCGTGATCGGTCGTATGGAACGATTTGCCGGGCGCGATCCCGACGCCGCGCAACCGCGCCTGCGCCACGAAGGCATCTTCGGTATGACCGCAGGAAAGCGGCAGCCACACATGCAGACTCTGGGGATGCGCCCGATACGGCAAACCCGCCAGCATTTCGGCAGCGATGGCATGACGGCTGGCAAGCGCGCGGCGCTGCCAGGCAACCAGTTCCATGGCCGTGCCATCGGCGACCCAGCGCGTCGCGATCTCCGCCATCGCCGGCGTTGCCATCCAGTTGGAGACCAGATGTCGGTTCGCGACGGCGGCAACATAGCGGTCCGGCGCGACAAGATATCCGATCCGCAATCCCGGAACAGTCGTCTTGGTAAATGTCGTCACGTAGAGCGTCCGCTCCGGCGCAAACGCGGCCATCGGCGGTGCGCGGCCCTCGACCATCGGGCCGAGAACGTCGTTTTCGATGATGGCAATATCATGCCTGGCGGCAACCGCTGCAAGCGCCTCCCGACGACCCGCGCTCATCAGAGCGGCCATCGGGTTGATGACCGAAGGCTGCAGAAAGATCGCCCGGATCGGACCTTTGCGGCAGGCCTCGTCCAGCGCTTCGGGGATCATGCCCTCCTCGTCGATCGCCAGCCCTTCGAGATGCAGGCCGAGATAGGTCGAGAGCGGAACGAGCGTATGGTGGCTGACTACTTCTGTGGCGACCGTCGAACCGGGCGGTGCGACGCTCATCAACGCCGTTGTCATCCCCGACGTCGCCCCGTTGGTCAAGCTGACATTGAGCGGCGAAACGTCCAAACCGCAACGCGCCAGCCATTCAGTCGCGACGGCGCGATGACGCGGGAAGACCATGTTGGGCCGGAACGACAAGGCGGAACTCGCCGGCAGGTTTTCAGAGAGCCAGGCAAAAGCCTGCCGCATCTTCTCGACATGGATCTGCTCGCAGACCGGTTTCAGGATCGAAAGGTCGATAACCTCGCCAAGCCTCTCCGGCAGGTAGGGTGGTTCCGGCTCGCGTGGCTGCGTCTGCACGAAACTGCCACGCCCGATCTCGCCGGAAATCAGCCCGCGGCGGATGAGATCGTCATAGGCCCGGCTGACCGTCTGGACCGACAGGCCAAGATCGTCGGCCATACGGCGATGGGTCGGCAGCTTGGTCCCGTTGACAAGCTTTCCCTCCTGAATAGCGCGCGCGATCTGCTCGGCGAGCGAAAGATAGGCCGGTCGGCGGAGCTGGGATGGATCGGGACGCCAATTTGTCATGAATTCGACTGTGCTTAAAATCAGTTCAATTGACAATGGCAAAACGAATTTTCATTGTCTTTCTCAACAGTGATGCAGACAGGAACCTCCATGAAGCTTGACGCCATAGACTTACGCATTCTGGAAGCAGTCCAGAATGATGGCCGCATCACGAAGCTGGCGCTGGCGGAAAAGGTCGGCCTCTCTCCGACCCCCTGCTGGATGCGCCTGCGCAAGCTTGAAAAGGCGGGCATCGTCGCCGGATATCATGCCCGGCTTGCGCCGCGAAAGATCGCGCCGATCGCCAGCGTCATGGTGGAGATCACGCTCGCCAACCATCGCCAGATCGATTTCGACCGTTTCGAGCGGGTCGTGGCGGCGATTCCGGAGATCACCGCCTGCTGGTCCGTCGGCGGCGGCGTCGACTATATCGCGAAGATCGTTGCTTCCGATATCGACGCCTACCAGCGCCTGATCGACAACCTGCTCAACCGCGAACTCGGCATCGAGCGCTATTTCACCTACATCGTCACTAAGACCGTGAAGGAGGAAACGGGCGTGCCCCTTGCTGCTCTCTTCGGGAGAGACGATAGTCAGCAGCCCTAGACAATCTCTCTGCAAGGCCGGGTCAGTTTAGACCATCTCTCTCTTTTCCCGCTCAGGAATGGACAATCTCTCGCTTCAGCGAGGCGATACTTGAGCCACGACCCTGAACGAGGATCTGGCCATGACCGCAATTTTTGCTCGCCCCGCCTATCACGAGGCCCTGACGCGTCTCACCGACCGTCACCTGCTGCGCGATCTAGCCTATGTGGATGGGCGCTGGGTTGCCGGCGCCGGGGGCAGCAGCTTTCAGGTCACCGATCCCACCTCTTCTGCGACGCTTGCCTGGGTCGCGAGCCTCGGCGCGGAAGAGACCAGCGCGGCAATCGATGCCGCCACGGCCGCCTTTCCTGCTTGGCGGGCAAAGTTGCCGCAGGAACGGGCAGCAATCCTCAGGGAATGGTGCCGCCTGATGCTGGCAGCCAAGGAGGATCTAGCCCTACTCATGACGCTGGAACAGGGCAAGCCGCTCGCCGAATCCCACGGAGAGATCGACTATGCGGCCTCCTTCATCGAGTGGTATGCCGAGGACGGCAAGCGCGTGAATGCGGAGAGCGTCACCAGCCATCTCCTGGGCGCGGAAATGATCGTCCGGCGGGAAGCGCTTGGCGTCGTTGGCGTCGTCACCCCGTGGAACTTCCCCTCCGCCATGGTGACACGCAAGGTGGGGGCAGCGCTTGCCGCCGGCTGCACGGTCGTTGCCCATCCCTCCTCCGAAACGCCGCTTTCAGCACTCGCGCTTGCCGAACTCGCCGAACGCGCCGGAATACCGGCGGGCGTGTTCAACGTCGTGACGGGCGATGCCGCCACCATCGTCGGTCGACTTTGCAAAGATACACAGGTGCGGGCGATGAGCTTCACCGGTTCCACCGAGGTCGGCCGGCTGATCGCCACTCAATGCGCACCCACGATGAAGCGGCTGGTGATGGAACTCGGCGGCCATGCGCCCCTGATCATCTTCGACGACGCCGATATCGATCGCGCCGCCGATATCGCTATTGCCGCCAAGTTCGCGACCTCTGGCCAGGACTGCCTCGCCGCCAACCGGATATTCGTCCAGCGACCCATCCTCGATGCGTTCAATGCGGCTTTCGCCAGGCGGATCGCCGCTCTGAGGGTCGGCGACGGGCTTGCCGAAGGCGTGGATATCGGCCCGCTGATGCATGAGCGGGCCGTGATGAAGGTCGAGGCGCAGGTGAAGGATGCGCTCGACAAGGGCGCAAGACTGCTGGCTGGCGGCGAGCGGCACAAGGCCGGTCCGCTTTTCTTCGAACCGACGCTTATCACCGATGTGCCGGCAGATGCGGCCATCATGCGCGAGGAAACCTTCGGACCGGTCGCGGCCGTCACGGCCTTTGACACGGAAGAAGAAGTCGTCGCCCGCGCCAACGACACCGAATACGGGCTCGTCGCTTATGTGGTCACCGAAAACGGCGCGCGACAGATGCGCCTTGGGCGCGCGCTCGAATATGGAATGGTCGCGATCAATCGCGTGAAGATCACCGGCGGGCCGATCCCCTTCGGCGGCTGGAAACAGTCCGGCGTCGGACGCGAGGGCTCCCGCCACGGCATCGAGGCCTTCACCGAACTCAAATACCTCTGCATCGACACCACCGCCTGAGTGGTCCCATAACCTTGAAGGATAGAACCATGCTCGAAAGAAACAACGAACTCACCGCTTGGGACCGGGACCATTTCTTCCATCCGTCGACCCATATGGGTATGCATGCGCGCGGAGAAACGCCAACCCGGGTGATCGGCAGCGGCGAAGGTGTCTACATCACCGACAAGAACGGCCGCACCAGCCTCGATGCGTTTGCCGGTCTCTACTGCGTCAATGTCGGCTACGGCCGCCAGAAGATCGCCGATGCCATCGCCGAACAGGCAAGGAATCTCGCCTATTACCACGCCTATGTCGGGCATGGCACGGAAGCCTCGATCACGCTTGCCAAGATGATTGTCGACCGGGCGCCGGAGGGCATGTCCAGGGTCTATTTCGGCCTTTCCGGCTCCGATGCCAACGAGACCAACATCAAGCTGATCTGGTACTACAACAACATCCTCGGCCGGCCCGAAAAGAAGAAGATCGTCTCGCGCTGGCGTGGCTATCACGGCTCCGGCGTCATGACCGGCAGCCTCACCGGCCTCGAACTCTTCCACAAGGCCTTCGATCTGCCGCGCGTGCCGATCGTACATACAGAAGCGCCTTATTATTTCCGCCGGCCGGACCGGTCGATGAGCGAGGAACAGTTCTCGCAAAATTGCGCCGACAAGCTGGAGGAACTGATCCTCTCGGAAGGTCCAGAGACGATCGCCGCCTTCATCGGTGAGCCGATCCTCGGCACCGGCGGCATCGTTCCGCCGCCGAAAGGTTACTGGGAAAAGATCCAGGCCGTGCTTCAGAAATATGAAATCCTGCTCGTCGCCGACGAGGTCGTGACCGGCTTCGGCCGCCTCGGCACGATGTTCGGCTCCGACCATTACGGCATGAAGCCGGACCTCATCACCATCGCCAAGGGTCTGACTTCCGCCTATGCACCGTTGTCCGGCACAATCGTCTCCAACCGTTTCTGGCAGGTCCTCGTACAGGGTTCCGATCAGCTCGGTGCGATCGGTCATGGCTGGACCTATTCAGCCCATCCGATCTGCGCGGCAGCCGGTATCGCCAATCTCGAACTGATCGACGAGATGGGACTGGTGCGGAATGCCGCCGAAACCGGGGGCTATTTCCGCTCCAGGCTTGCCGAAGCCGTTGCCGACCACAAGCATGTCGGCGAGGTGCGCGGTGACGGCCTCATGGCAGCGGTCGAATTCGTGGAGGACAAGGACGATCGGAGATTCTTCGATCCCTCTCAGAAGATCGGACCGCAGATTGCAACTGCACTTCTGGAGCGCGGCGTCATCGGCCGCGCGATGCCCCAGGGGGATATCCTCGGCTTTGCGCCGCCCCTTTGCCTCACGCGTGAGGAAGCGGATATCGTCGTAAAGGCGACGGCTGAAGCGATCGAAAATGTCTTCGCCAACCGCTGACGGGAGAAAAGACATTATGGTTTCAATCCCCGAAACGATGGCGGCGGTCCTGCTGACCGGCCACGGTGGGCTCGACAAGCTCGTCTACCAGCAGGACGTTCTGGTGCCGAAACCTTTCGCGGGTGAGGTTCTCATCCGCGTGACAGGCTGCGGTATGAACAATACCGATGTCTGGGTGCGCCAGGGTGCCTATGGCACCGAGGATGACCCCGGCGCCGTCTCCACCTGGCGGCGGCAGGGCAACACGCTCACTTTCCCACGCATCCAGGGCGCCGATACCGTCGGCCACGTCGTCGCTGTCGGCGAGGGCGTCGATCCGGCGCGGATCGGCGAACGGGTGATGGTCGATTTCTCCATCTATAACCGTGAGGACGACAGCCTCGCGGACATCGATTACATGGGGCACGGCCGCGACGGCGGTTATGCCGAATACATGACGCTGCCGGCCGAGAACGCTCATGTGGTTGACACAGACATGAGCGACATCGAGCTTGCCACGTTCTGCTGTGCCTATCTGACCGGCGAGCGAATGCTGGAGCGGGCGAGGCTCTCAGCCGGTGAACGGGTGCTTGTCACCGGTGCTTCGGGCGGCGTCGGCTCGGCGATCATCCAGCTTGCGCGGGCGCGCGGCGCCATTCCCATCGCCGTCGCAGGCCCCGGCAAGGAAAGCGCCATGCTCGATATCGGTGCCGAAGCGGTGGTGACGCGCGGCAAGGGCGATCTCATCGATGCCGTGGCCGAGGCGACAGGCGGCGAACCGATCGATGTCGTCGCCGATCTCGTGGCCGGCCCTATGTTCAATGATCTCCTGAAAATCCTACGTCCCGAGGGCCGCTACACGACCGCAGGCGCGATTGCCGGCCCGGTCGTGCAACTCGATCTACGCACGATGTATCTGAAGCAACTGGAACTGCACGGCTCCAGCCAGGGCAGCCGCGCCGATTTCCGTCGCCTCGTCGGCTATATCGAAAGCGGAAAAATCCGGCCGCTGGTCGGCGGCGTCTATCCGCTGTCGGAATTCCACCGGGCGCAAACGGATTTCATGGCCAAGAACTTCGTCGGCAAACTGGTCGTCGTTCCCGACCCCTGAAACGCTTCGGTCGTCAACGTCCGGAAGGCGCCGAAGCCGAACCTGGGAATGCGGCGCCCTTTATCTTGATCGTTCCACGATTTCCACGCATCGGAGCACCCTTTGGCACTCCGATGCGTGGAAATGTTATTGCAGGGGCCATCTTGCGGTCCGGGCCTTATCACTGTGGCGAGTTCACTGCAGCAGAGCTTCCGCTGCCGTCGTGCCGCACCGGAGATCAAGCCACGAGCACGTTGTCTCCCAGATTGAGGCCGATCAGTAATGGGTCGTGGTCCGACGTTCCATAGACATCGTCATTATAGAAGTCCGGGTTCTTGAACTCGGTGGAATAGCTGAGCAGATCGGGTTCCTGCGCATTGATGTGCCATTCCGCCACACCGCTGACCTGGCTGGCAAGAGACTGCGAAGATAGCCCCTGATCGAGCGTTCCCTGCTGTCCGTCGAAGATGTAACTGAACGCGTTCTCCTGGCCGATGAAGCTATCGATCAGATCAGCATAGCCTGCATCCCGAAGGGCATCCACCGGATCTTCCTGGGCATAGGAATTGAGGTCGCCGATAATCAGGACATCATTATCGCTGACGCCGTTTTGCACAAGATAGCCGTCAGGATTGTCAGCCGACAGCCATTCGGCGAGTTGCTGTGCGGCTGCCGTCCGCGTGGCGTTGAAAGCGCCCTGCCCGTCCCCCTGATCGGCATCGGCGCCCGTACCGGTACCGCCCTTCGACTTCAGATGATTAACCGAGACGGTGAATTGCTCGCCGGTGCTGATCTCCGCAAATGTCGCCGTCACGGCCGGCCGGCTCTGCTGCTGGTCACCGTCGTCGAAGACAAGGAAATCAGATGCGACGAGGCTGACCTCGTTGGTCTTGTAGATGAGGCCGGTGGTAATGGCATCCGTCCCGATAAAGCCGTCGGAACCGGGTTCGGTCGGGTCTACGAAGGCATAGGTTACGCCTGGTTCGGCGGCCGCGTTCAAGGCGTCGACGAGGGTTGCGATTGCCGAAGCATCGTCGAAACCATTGTTCTCCAGCTCCTGCAGGCCGAAGACGCTGGCGTCGATCTGCAACATTGCTTCCACGATCTTGTCGGTCTGACGCGCCAGATCCTCCGCAGTGGTCGCACCGCGAGGCTCTAGATTGTTGGGACCCGACCCCGCACCGGAGCCATCATCCAGGGTGGTGAAGAAGTTGAGAAGATTGAAGCTGGACACCGTCAGCCGGCCACCGAGATCGTCCGGCGCATCCGGACGGGCAAGCCCGTTGGTCGTCTCGTCGACCGGCAGGACGCCGTCGACCAGCATCTTGTATTCACCGAAACTATAGCTGAGGACACCGTCGACCGATCCGACGAGCTCCGCCCCGAGCCTCAGCGTCGGCCCGTCCTCGGTGAATGTATCGCCGGCATCCAGATAACCGTTGCCGTTGTCCCCGACAGAGGCAGGGACATAACGGAACTCGTCCGGATTCTGGGCGGACGAACCGTCGTCCAGGGTCAGCCGATTGTTGGCATTGGCCTCCATCAGCGCCTGGATCTCTTCCTGCTGCGTGGTGGGGTCATAAATCTGAGTGGGCTGATATTGGGAGCCGGCAGACACCGTGATTTCGCCATAACGGTCGAGATCGAAATTCTCGATCACGGTCAGCGGGTCATCCGTGCCGCTTGCCAGCGTAATCGCCATTCCCTCGTAATGTTCGAGATTGGCGGCAAAGTCCGGTGAAAGAGTGATCGCCGCCGAGCTCGGCTGAGCGTTGCCGCTCGAAATGGAGATGATGTCGGTGACATCGGTGATTTCGGTAAAATCGAAATATTCGGCCACCGTTCCGGCGACTTCCACATAGTCGCCGACGGTCACGCTCGGAGTTCCCCCGGTAAAGACGAAGATGCCTTCCGAAGTAGTGCTGTCCCCATCGGCATCGCCGTCTTCCTCCTGAAGGTAGAAGCCGTCTGCAACCGTGTAAGTCACGATTGCAGAAACGAGCACATATTCGCCGACGAGGAAGCTGGCAGTACCGCTGCCCTGAACCTCGGAAATGAGATAGGCGGTCGGCTCACCGCCACCGCCGGGATCACTTTCATTGGCGGCACCTGGGGTCTGGTCCTGGGGACCGACCCAATCGGCCGGACCGTCACCGGTCCGCTGCAGCGACAGGCCTGCAGTCTCGTTGCCCGCCTCCGCCACACCGATATCGGTCGAGGTCGTGCCCGCAGCCGCTCCGTTCGACGCCGTAAAGCTGCCTTCATAAGACAGGAATTCGATCAGCGTTCCGTTATCGGAGAGCGCCACGCCGTCCGGCGCGCCGTTCTGGACGCCGTTGGCCGGCAACTCCCATACGTAATAGTCGTATTCGCCGTCCGAGGTCATCGAAAGGCTGGAAACGTCCGCCGAACCATAGGTGGAGCCGCCATTTCCGTTATAGAGTTCGACCAGGAGTCCGGAGACATCGGCGCCGACAGCGACGCGGATCTCGATGAATTCGCCCGTATCGGTGCCGGCATTGTCGTAGTGGATTTCGTTGATGCGCGGTGCGACGGGAGCGGCTTCATCCGCCCCGTTGATAGCAATCGTAACGTCCTGTTCGGTCCCGTCCGTGCTCACGACTGTGAAACTGTCGGTGAGGCTCTCACCATCGCCGAGCGCATCGACAGCAGCATTGTCGTTGTCGAGCGTATAGGTCCAGTTGCCTTCTTCGTCGATGCTGTAGGTACCGTAGCCCATAACGCTCGACTGGTCGCCCGCAGCTCGGAAGCGATCGTCATTATCGACGTCGTCGGCGACGAGCCGGCCGGTCGCGGCCGGCGTTCCCGATCCGGCACCACCAGCCTCGGTTACCAACCCGCTAGCATCTCCGGTAATGACAGCGGCATCATTCGCACCGGTGATCGTCACTTCCACGGTTGCAGTGCCGGTGCCGCCCCTGCCGTCGTCAACCGTATAGGTGAAGCTGTCGACGGCGGTTTCGCCTTCGTTCAGGTGCTGGAAAATACTGCCTGGATCGTAGGAGACGACACCGCTCGCAAGCGAGACGGATGCGCCGGCCGTGCTTGTCCCCGAAACGGCAGTGACCGAGATCTGGTCTCCATCGAAGTCCCGGTCGTTCGCAGTCAGGTCGCGCGCACTGATCGCAAGTGCGCCGTCCTCATCCGTCGACACTGCATCGTCGCCGGCAAGCACGGCATTGTTGCGGCCATCGAGATAGAGCGTATAGCTGCTCGCGGTAAAGCGGATGGCTTCGATATCGTTGAGGATATCCTGATCACCATCGGCGTCGGTCATCGTAAAGAAGATGTCGGACAGGCGTGTGATCTGCGGCAGGCGATAATCGGATATGCTTCCCGAATAGATCGCAGTGTCGAAACCCCGCCCGCCGGAGATCAGATCGCTGCCGTCGCCGCCCTCGATCTGATCATTTCCGTCCCCCGCAATGACTAAGTCATTCCCCGCGCCTGCCTCGATGCGGTCATCACCGCCAAGACCGGTGATGATGTCGTTACCTGGGCTACCCTCGATATGATCGGCCAGGCGGGTCCCAAAATAGAGCCGTGGGAGGGAAAAGAAGAAGGACATCTATGCAACCCCTTGTTGGAGGACGATGGATGGCTTGACATAGCAGCCGACTACGACAGTCGCTTGACATATGCTAATTAGCAAGGACGGGCAGGTCCTACGTGCCGATCGTCTATGCTTAGCGACGTCTTCGGCTTAGTCCTCCCGAAACGCCCGATTGAAGCTGTCAACGATCGGTCTCGTCAGATACTCGAAAAAGGTGCGCTCGCTCGTCTTGATGTAGGTTTCCACCGGCATGCCGGGATAGATCTGCTCCATCTTGATTTCCGGCGGCAGCGCATCGGTCATGCGCAACCGCGCGGTGTAGTAGGGCTGGTCATTGTTGTTCTGATCGACCAGCCGGTCAGCCGAGAGGTAGAACACGGTCGCATCAACGGTCGGCGTCGTGCGGGTATTGAGCGCGCTGAAGCGCAACCGCGCCTCTTGCCCCACCTTGATGACGTCCACATCCTGCGGGGAAACGCGTGCTTCAATCATCAGGCTGGATGCGGTTGGAAGAAGTTCGAGCAGGGTGTCGCCCGGACGGACAACACTCCCGCGGCTGTTAAATGCCATTTCAACGATGATCCCGTCGCTCGGCGACCGGATCACGATCCGGTCTAGAATGGCCTTGGCCGCACGTCGCTGCTCATCGGCGTCAGCAATTTGGACGCGCACCTCGTTGAGCTCGGAGATTGCCGTCTCGACGCGCTGCGTCTTCAGCCTGGCTATTTGTTCCTCGGCTTCGGCGATTTGTGTGCGCGATGTCAGAATGGACGCCTTCGTCTGGCCAAGCTCGCCCAGAAGGTCGGCCTCGCTTCGCAGCAGAGCCGTATACTCGGACCGATCCGTCAGGCCTTTGTCCAGCAGCCCCTTCTTCCGTTCTGCTTCCTCCTGGACGACCTCGATCTGCCGTTCCACTGCGATCTGCTGAGCTGCCATTCCTTCGATCTGATCATTCAGCGCATTGATACGTTGCTGCAGGATGGCAGCTTCCTGACGGTGGCGTGCCAGGCGTGCCGTGAATTCGGCCGACTGCTCGGCAAGGACGTCGCTTTCGCCTCCCGGCCCGGTCGTTCTTTCGAGACTTTCCGGAAAGACAAGCTGATCGACGCCATCCCGCTCGGCCGTAAGCCGCGTGGCGCGTGCCGAAAGGGCAACGAGTTGCTTCTGGATTCGATTGTACTGGACGAGAGCACTGGTTCCATCGAGTTCGAAGAGCGGTTGCCCGGCTTTGACGCGGGCGCCTTCCTGAACGAGAATCTTGTCGACGATACCACCTTCCAGATGCTGAACACGCTGGTTTTGCCCGGCAGCAGCAACGACACCCGGCGCAACGGCGGCGCCGGCCAGCGGAGCAAGCGATGCCCAGGCGCCAAAACCAAAGATGAAAAGAAAGGTCGCGCCAAGCCCGACAGCCGCGACCCGCCGCGTACTGGTCGGAACACCTCTGGCCCAATCTGCTTTGTCGTTCATCTCCGTCATTCTCCGGCAGCTGCCTCAACGCCTGACATCGGTGACACTGGCAAACTGTCCAAGCACAACAGGCTGCGAGGCATTGCCGGCACCCCGCCTTTGGCTCTCCCGCAGAGCCTGCGCCTTTTCGGCCTGACGCCGAAGTACCTCCTCGCGAGGGCCGTATTCTTCCAGGCTTCCATCACGCATGACCATGATGCGGTCCGCTGTTTCGACGACCGAGCGTCTTTGCGTTGCGATGAGGACGGTGATCGCCTCCGCTTTCGCCATCGCAAGCGCTCGCTCTAGAGCCTTCTCGCCCTCAATATCGAGATTTGCGTTCGGCTCGTCGAGGACCAGGATCTTCGGCTTGCCGAAGAAGGCCCGGGCGAGGCCAACACGTTGGCGCTGCCCGCCGGAAAGCTGGAAGCCGCCGGGTCCGATCATCGTGTCGTAGGCTTTCGGCAGTTTCAGAACGAGATCGTCCACCTGCGCTTCCTGGGCTGCGCGGACGATGGCCTCGCTGGAGGCATTCGGATCAAAGCGGGCGATATTCTGCGCGATGGTTCCCGGCAGAAGCTCGACGTCCTGCGCGAGATAGCCGATATATTGGCCAAGACGATCGGGGTTCCAATTGCGAATGTCGGCGCCGTCGATCCGCACAGCACCCGATCTCGGCTCGATGGCTCCGATCAGCGTGCGCATGAGGGTGGTTTTTCCCGCCCCGGAAGGCCCGATGATGGCCACACATGCGCCTGCGGGAATCGTCGCGCTGATGCGCTTCAACAATGGCTCGCCGGCCTGCGCACTCGCGCGGCCCGCTGCCTCACTTGCCGGAGGAAAGACAATGACCGCTTCGAAGCTCACCTCGCCCTGCGGGGCAGGAAGTTCCGTGCGCGTCTCGGCCGGTCTCACGACGGCAAGAGCCTCGGTCAGGCGCTTCCACGCCTTGCGCGCTTCGATAAACCCCTTCCAGCCACCGATTACCTGATCGATAGGCTGGAGACCGCGCCCCGAGATCAGTGAGGCGGCGAAGATCATCCCCGCTGTCATCTCGCCGGCAAGCACGAGATAGCCGCCATAACCGAGGGTGGCGATCTGGAGGCTCAGGCGCAGGACGCGCGAAAGGCCGGCAAAGAGGGCATTGGTTGAATTCACCCGATCCTGTGCGGCAAGAGACAGCGCCTCCTCCGAACCCCAGCGATGGACGATGTTGGGTCTCATTCCCATCGCCTTCAGGCTTTCCGCATTCCGGACGAAAGCCTGGGCGGCAAGCGTCGCATTCATCTGGCGAGTGCCGGCATCGCCTGCTGCCTTGTCGCTCGCCCACTGGTTGGCTATCGCGATCGCGACGAGGACGACCACCCCCATCACTGTCAGCCAGAAGAGATTTGGATGGATAAGATAGAGAAGCGCGATGAAAAAAGGAGCGAAGGGCAGATCGAGAAAGGCGAAGAGCCCGCGCCCGGAAATAAAGCCTCGGACGGTCTGAAGGTCGCGAAGCGGCTGGACATCGCCAAGGCTTGCGCGGGGACCGGCCATCGAAGCCTGAAGTGCGTCCGCGCCAACCGCGACTTCGAGACGGCTGGCGAGCCGGCTGGCCATGATCGCACGCACGCTATCGACGATACCAAGCAGAAAAAGAGTGCCGAGAGCAATGATGGAAATATAAATCAGCGTCTCGATGGAGGCCGATGGCAGCACTCGATCATAGACTTGAAGCATGTAAATCGGCTGAATAAGCAGCAGCAGATTTACGACGAATCCAAAACCGAAGAGCCCCGCAAGACCCCGGCGAAAAGTGGCGGCAAGTCGCTCTCCGCCCCGCATTCGTAGATGGTCTCCTCGCAATATCTTCTCCGATTTGCCGAGCGCCATCGGTCGTCGCCGGCGATGATCCCTTTCCTGCATCATACGCATGTGACGAAGAAATGACACACGGATGATATGCCCCAAGTTTGCGGCTGCGGCATCGCCTTAACGTCAGGCGATCAAGTGAGGCGACGAAAGAAACAGCACGAGTTGCGAATATCCGGGCCTTGACATGCTGTTCCTGAGTCTAAACTTGGTAAGATGGTCCCCCGAGCGACAAGGCGCCAACGGATGGGAAAACGGCTGGCCCGCCAGCCGTTACCGTCATCGCTGGCGACGAGTGACGGGAGCGCATTTCAAACGAGCAAGTCATTCGCCGTTTGATCATTCAGGGAATAGGCGTGAATGTAATCTATCTGGAATTCCGCTCCGTCATTGAAATCCTCGGACGGAGTCCCAGCCAGTCCCCCAACCGCGAGATTGACGAGCATATACATTGGATCATGCATGTCGGAGGGGGTGTCGGCGTGCGCAACGGCCACGTCGTCGAAATACCAGACAATCTGGTCCTCGCCCCAAAGAACACCGTAGGTGTGGAAGCCATCCGTGCTCGGAACCTTGACCGCCGTGGAATCCTTGGTCTGCGAGCCCGTCTCGTTTGAGTGGACAGTGACATGCACGGTATTTGGGTCCTGCCCCCGCATCTCAACGACGTCGAGTTCAGGAGGCCAGGAACCGTCTTCGGGCAATAGCCAGAATGCCGGCCAGGCGCCCTGCTCCGTTGGCATGTCGGCGCGGATCTCGAAATAACCATAGGTCTGGGTGAAAGAGGAATGCGTGGTGAGGATGCCGGATGTGTAGTCGTAGCCATCGATCTGCGACTTGAGAGCATCCGGCGTTGGAGCAGCCGTGATGGTTAGAACGCCGTTATCGACCGAGAATGGATTGACGGCGGCAGTCCCCGCATAGGAGGGATTGATATACCATTGCAGTTCATCGTTTCCGGGCAGCGTACTGCCTTTTTCGGGTGCCCACCAGAACTTCGAATCCCAGGTGCCTTCATCGCCGTCGCGCAACGACAAGGTGTTGAATTCGTCGGCGAAAGTCAGCGTGAGAGCCGACCGATCGAGCGTGAGCTGGAACTGATCCGCACTGAGATCGTCGGCGGTCGTGTCTGCAAGGACAAGGCTCTCGCCGCCACCAAGATCCAGCCGCAGGTCGGCGCCCTCCTGCGTGGCGTGGCTGAGGACCTGATCGAACGTCGACAGCCCGTAGCTGTTCAATCGGATCGTATCGTCACTGCTGAAATCGACAATGAGGTCGCTGCCGTTGCCGCTGGTGAGGATGAACGTGTCGGAACCGCCGCCGCCGATGAGGACATCGTTTCCATCACCGCCATCGATCGTCTGGCTGCCTGAAGCACCGGAGATGATATTGTCGGCATTGTTGCCGAAGGCGTAACGGCCGTTGCCCGTGACAGTCAGGTTCTCGAAGTTCTCGGGTAACGTATAGCTCATCCAGGTATTGATGGTGTCGATACCCGCGTCCGAGGCTTCCACTGCACGATTGATGCTGGAATAGAGATAGTAGATATCGTCGCCGGTACCGCCCCGCATCGTGACATTGACCGAACTGTCGCCCCATATCGAATCGTTGCCGGCGGTGCCATAAAGCACGGGGCCTGAGCCGGTCGCCGAGAACCAGGCGCGTGATGCACCGCTGTAGTAGAGTGTTTCACCTACGGCATTCTGTATCGACTGCGACATGGTCAGCTCCTTTGGTTGCCTCCCATGTCGACGCTAACATTGCAGCACCATCATGGCACGCCTAAAACGTCCGGGTGGCTGATTCTCGGGCATAGCCTCCCCTCATGCTTACCATCCCCTCATTATCGGCACATGGGCTGTTCCGATCTGGAGCACGCGTCAACGGCTGCTCCTCGCCAGGCTCGGCAACATCGGGCACGGCGGTTTCGACATGCTGAGTTCTGGCGGCATAAGATCTCGGTTCACCTGTTACAAGCACGAAACCAGGTTGTCGGTCTGCGCCTGCGTCAGCCTGCCATTGGCTGTTTTGCCGTCGTGCTCTGGTATATCGAGAAGGCCCGCCACGATGCTGTCTACGAAACTCTCGGCATAGACTGCGTTATCGTGCTTACTCATCTTGGCAAGCGGGCTTCAGGCTGAATGCTGCTTTAGGATCGGTGCTCGATCAGCACCAATTGAGCTACGAGGAGAGTTGTGATGTAAACGCCTCGTCTTCGACTGCAATGACGAGGCCAAGGTGCCGAACACTCGCCGCCAACATGGTTACTTCTGACGGTTTCACCCGGCTGACCCTCAAGGCGAGATCCTAACAGGCTTTCCCTCTTCCGCCTTGTAGAAATACTGGCTCGCCACCAGCCACCCCTTGAGCAGCCGAAGCGGCGGGATGCAGGTCAGCAGCATGAAAGGGATGGTGATCAGAAGGTGGACCCACCAGGCCGCCTGGAACTGTACCTCCAGCCAGACACCGAGAAGGACGCTCGGCACGCAGGCGAAGCAGATGACGAAGAAAGCCGGACCGTCCGCCGGATCGGCGAATGAGTAATCCAGTCCGCACGCTTCACACTTTTGATTGAGCGTCAGGAAACCCTTGAAGAGGTGCCCTTGGCCACAACGCGGGCAACGGCCGCGAACACCGGTCTGCATCGGAGGGAGAGGAGGCCATTCGTTGTCCATGACGTCATTCCTTGTAAAGCCACTCAACAAGCACATTGAATGCAATCATTTTCATACATGACTGCATTCAATATGTCGATTGGCCAGAACGCCGCAGCCATCCTGGGGCATCACGCCTCGCAATGATGAAGGATCGAATCAGAAAAAGGAGCCTGCCATTTCGGGCGAATTCTCGAGCGCATGCCCCATGAATTCGAGGGCGCCCTTGAGGGTATCCCTCCGAATCGGGCCGCCGAGGCACACCCGGACCGCTTCCGGCGCAGGGCCATCCACGGTGAAGGCATCGCTCGCTACGACGCCGATACCGGAAGAGCGCATGTGACTGCCGAAGGTGGAGCGGGTCCATCCTCCGGTCAGCGGCAGCCAGATGTTGAAGCTGATCGGATCGCCGCGATAGCTTCCCTTTGGCAGAATATCAGCCACAAGCTCCTGGCGGGCAGCCGCCTCCGCGCGAATGAACCGTAGGATACTGTCAGCCGTACCGTCCTCGATCCAGCGGGTGGCAAGCGCCACCGAGAGCGGCGAAGCCATGACACTGTTCGCGCGCATGGCGCTCACGAAAGGCCAAGCAGCCTTGGTATCCGGCGCCACGACATAAGCGAGCCGAAGACCGGCGCCAATGCATTTGGCAAGCCCCCCGATGTGCCAGGTGAGATCCGGCGCCATCGTTGCAAGCGGCGGCGGCGCATGCTGCGGAATGAAACCGTAGGCGTCGTCCTCGACAATCGGAACATGGTATTTCCTCGCAACCGCGCAGATCTCTTCCCGGCGCTTTTCCGGAATCGTCAGCGTCATCGGATTCTGAAGCGTGGGGTTGAGATATAGCGCCTTAGGCTTTCTCATCTCGCAGGCCTCGGCAAAAGCGGCAGGGATGATCCCCTCCTCATCCATCGGCAGGCCTGAGAGGTTCAATCGGAGTTGGGCAGCGATCGAGCGCATGCCCGGATAAGTGATATTTTCCGAGAGCACCGTCTCGCCGGGCTTGGCCAGCATGCCGAAGATGGAAAGCAGCGCGGGATGTGCGCCGGGGGTCACGAAGATACGCTCTTGCGAGGGCACCAGACCACGCCGGCTGAGCCAGGCGGCAGCCGCCTCCTTATCCATACCCGCGCCACCAAAACCCTGATAGCGCAGAAGCGGGACAAGGTTTGTGGCAACGGCGGAAAGCCCTTCCCGCATGCGGGCAATGAGATCCGGATCATCAGGCTCCGGCGGCATGTTCATGGAAAAGTGGACGACGGACGTGCGTCGGGGATCGGGAGTCGCATCGGAAACAAAGCCGCGACGCTCCCTGTCGGCACCGCCGGTGACGAAAGTTCCACGTCCGACATGCGAACTGACGAGGCCGCGCTTCTGTGCTTCCAGATAACCGCGTGCCACGGTGGTGAAGTCGATCTCGAGCTGTCTGGCGAGATCCCTCTGCGGCGGCAGCCTGTCCCCGACAACCAGGTGCCCGCTTCTCAGATCCATCTCGATGACATCGGCGATCGCCATATAGCGAGGGCCATTGCTGCGGGTCAGATCGGGTGTCCAGGTCTTCATGGCATGCGGCATCCGGTAAATCAGGTACAATTGACCGTATATTGTTGCCCTATACCGATGTCACGTTCAAAAAACGGACATTGCGCCGCACCGCACGCCCTGCACGCGCGAAACTTTCTCTACAGCGGCAAACCTCTACCGCAATGATCGCATATTGAATGCATTCATTTCATTCATTACTGATCTCGTTTTTTGCGGGGAACTGCTCGTTATTTCGCCCATACAAAAACCGCCGCCCGCCATTGATCGCATAATTGAATGTAAAAATTGGTATTTTGACTGCATTTTAGGCAAACTCAATATTGGCACGGTGCTTGCAATTGGATGGCAGTACCCCGCAACGGGGCCTGACTTCAAACACAGGAGCCATTCATGCCCGCAGTTACCGCACCGGCCCATGCTGATGGGGACTTTTTCGTCGACTACGAGGAAAAGGTCTTCGAAGACGTTCAGGCCAAGGAGGGCGAAAAAGCCCTCATCACCTTCCACACCGTTGCCTTCGAAGGTTCGATCGGCCTCGTAAACCTGCTGCAGGCAAAGCGCCTCAAGCGGAAGGGTTTCGAGACCTCGGTCCTGCTTTACGGCCCTGGCGTTACGCTCGGCGTGCAGCGCGGCTTCCCCAAACTCGGTTCGGAAGCCTTCCCCGGCCACCTCAATTTCAACAACCAACTCAAGGGTTTCATGGAGGAAGGCGGCAAGGTCTATGCCTGCCGTTTTGCGCTGCAGGCGCTTTACGGCCATGGCGAACCGTCACTGATCCCCGGCATTACGCCGATCAGCCCGCTCGACGTGTTGGACCTCATCCTCATCCACCGCCGCGACGGGGCCTTCATCCTCGACACCTGGACGCTCTGAGCGGCAGGGGGCGGAGTCTCCTCCGCCTCCTTCATCTGAAACCGAAGGATTCCGTCATGGAGAACAAAACGATCGCCAGGAAATCGATGGTAAGGGCCGCAGCCGCGCAGATCGCGCCGGACCTCACCTCCCGCGAAAAAACCCTTGCCCGTGTGTTGGAAACGATCCGCGAAGCGGCGTTTAAAGGGGCGGAACTCATCGTCTTTCCCGAGACATTCGTCCCCTGGTATCCTTATTTCTCCTTCGTGCTGCCTCCGGTCCTTTCCGGCCGCGAGCATCTGCGCCTCTATGAGGAAGCCGTCAGCGTTCCCAGCACCGCGACCGATGCGGTCGCAGCCGCCGCCCGCGAACATGGCATCGTCGTGGCGCTTGGCGTCAACGAGCGCGACCACGGCTCGCTCTACAACACCCAACTTCTCTTCGATGCCGACGGCAAGCTCATCCTGAAGCGCCGCAAGATCACGCCCACCTTCCACGAGCGGATGATCTGGGGCCAGGGCGACGGCTCCGGCCTGACGGTGGTCGAAAGCAGCATTGGCCGGCTCGGCGCACTCGCCTGCTGGGAGCATTACAATCCGCTCGCCCGCTACGCGCTGATGGCACAGCACGAGGAGATCCATATCGCCCAGTTCCCGGGCTCTATGGTGGGGCCGATCTTCGCCGAGCAGATGGAAGTGACGATCCGCCACCACGCGCTTGAGAGCGGCTGTTTCGTCGTTAACGCCACCGGCTGGCTCACCGACGAACAGATCGCTTCGATCACACCGGACCAAGACCTGCAGAAGGCGCTGCGCGGCGGCTGCATGACGGCGATCGTCTCGCCGGAAGGCAGACACCTCGCCCCGCCGATCACCGAGGGCGAGGGCATCCTCATCGCCGACCTCGACATGAGCCTCATCGTCAAGCGCAAGCGGATGATGGATTCGGTCGGCCACTATGCCCGCCCCGAACTCCTGCATCTCGTCATCGACGGCCGCGCCGCGGCACCGATGGTCGCATCCCAGAATTCTTTCGAAACCGCACCCGTTAGGAGCAGCACCGATGGACACCACGACGACGCGTCTTCCGACCGAGATCCTGATCAACGAGTTGCAGTCCTTCGGAGCCAGGCTGGTTGATCCGAAGGCAGGGCACGAGAGCCGCCGGGGCGGTGCCGGCCCTTCCGACCACAAACCGATGACCATAGACGGCGTGACGGTCATGGTGCCGGTCCACACAGCGCCGGCTTTCGAAAGCCCCTATCTCGTCGAAAAACCGGACGAGACGGGCAAGAGCCGCATCAGCCGCGACGGGCGTATCCTCGGTGAGGTCTCGTTCCCGCTCCGCCCGCGCTTCTACGAACGCTCAACGGCAGACGGCATTCCCTATTCGCAGATCGCTGTTCTGCACGGCCGCGATGTACTGGCGACGACCGTGCTCCAGACCTGCATCCGCTACCAGAGCCGCACGAAAACCTGTCAGTTCTGCGCCATCGGTCAGTCGCTGGCTGCCGGCCGCACCATCGCCCGCAAGACACCGGAACAACTGGCGGAAGTTGCGAAAGCCGCCGTCGAGTTGGACGATGTCAAGCACATGGTCATGACGACCGGCACGCCGAAAGGACCGGATCGCGGCGCAGCCGTGCTTGCTGAAAGCGCCCGCGCCATCAAGGCGGCCGTCGACTTGCCGATCCAGGCGCAATGCGAACCGCCGGAAGACGACATCTGGTTTTCGATCATGAAGGGTGCAGGCGTCGATGCGCTCGGCATGCATCTCGAAGTGGTCACGCCGGAGGTCCGCGCCCGCATCATGCCCGGCAAGGCGCAGGTCTCGATCGGCAAATATATGGCATCCTTCAAAGCGGCCGTGGAAGTCTTCGGCCGAGGCCAGGTTTCGACCTATATTCTCGCCGGTCTCGGCGACACACGCGAAGCGATCCTCGACATCTGCGAGAAACTGGTGGCGATCGGCGTCTACCCCTTCGTCGTGCCTTTTGTTCCCATCTCGGGAACGCCGCTCGAAAGCCACCCGGCGCCGAAGCCGGATTTCATGCATTCGATCCTCGCCCCCCTTTCGAAAATGCTGGCCGACGGCGGCCTGAAGGCTGTCGACATCAAGGCGGGCTGCGGCAAATGCGGCGCCTGCTCGGCCCTTTCCACCTATGAAAGGATGCTGGCCAGATGATCTTCGAGCCCTTCGCACCCTATCAGGCCGGCGAATTCCAGGTGAAGTTCGCGAGATCCGCTTGGGAGCGGCAGGAGGCGCATGCGCTCCGCCGCGCCGTATTCTGCGAAGAGCAAAGGATCTTCAACGGCGACGATCGTGATGCGATCGACGACCATGCAATCCCGATCGTTGCGCTCTCGATGATGGGCGTCACAGCCGACAGGCTGGTCGGCACGGTGCGCATCCATCAGGCCGAGCCTGGCCTCTGGTGGGGCTCACGGCTCGCGGTACATGCAGATTTCCGCAAGATCGGTGCGCTCGGCGCAACGCTTATCAAGCTCGCCGTGTCGTCGGCCAACGCCATGGGCTGCCATACCTTCCTCGCCAATGTGCAGGTGCAGAACGGTCTGCTCTTCCGCCGCCTGCACTGGGACGTGGTCGAGGAATTCGAGATCTACGGCAAGCCGCATCTCAGGATGAGGGCGGATCTCGCCTGGTATCCGCCCTGCCCCACGCCGGAAGCAGGCTTCGTCGCCCTCCCGAAAAAGGCGGCATGACCATGGCGGCGATCGATATCCCGGCGCTTGCCGTCAAACTTGCCGCCTCTTCGAGCATAGCCGCCAAGGCGGATATCGGCACGGTCGCCGCCGGCCTTAGCCTTGCCGGCCAGCCGGTTGCTGTCGGCGACGATTGCGCCGCGCTGCCGGATGGTGACGGCTTCTTCCTCTTCGCCATCGAGGGCTTCATCAACGAATTCGTCGCCGCCGATCCCTGGTTCGCCGGCTGGTGCGGGGTGATGGTCAACATCTCCGACGTCGCTGCCATGGGCGGACGACCGGTCGCGGTCGTCGATGCTGTCTGGGCGAACGGCGAGGCGGGTGCCACTCCTGTTCTGGAAGGGCTGCGGGCGGCGGCAAGGGCCTATGGCGTGCCGATCGTCGGCGGACACACGAATATCCGCACTGATCGCGGACAGTTGTCCGTCGCTATCCTCGGCCGGGCAAAAAAGCTGCTGACCAGCTTCGACGCAAAGCCCGGCAATCTGCTGATCGCCGCGATCGACCATCGTGGTCGTTACCGCGAACCTTTCAACAACTGGGAGGCGGCGACAGACGCCCCGCCTGCCCGACTGCGCGGGGATCTCGAAATCCTGCCCGAAATCGCCGAGGCCGGGCTGGCTTTTGCCGCCAAGGACATCAGTCAGGGCGGCATTCCCGGCACTGCGATCATGCTGGCGGAATGTTCCGGCGTCGGCATCGAGATCGATGTTTCCGCCATTCCCGTTCCGGATGGTGTTGTGCTCGACCGCTGGCTCGCCACCTTCCCGAGCTTCGGCTACCTGATCTCCACCTCGGCGGAAAATGCCGAAGCCGTTCTTCAGAAGTTCACCGCGCGCGGCATCGTGGCCGCCGTCATCGGCACCGTCACTGCCGGCAGCGAGGTCGCCATCAATGCCGATGGCAACCGCGCGGTTATCCGCGACCATGCCGAAACGCCGCTCCTGCGGCTTGGGCGACGGGAGGATGCCGCATGATTCGCCCACTCCGCATCGCCATGCTGGCCCATTCCACCAATCCGCGCGGCGGCGTGGTACACGCCATGCAGCTTTCCGAGGCATTGACCATTCTCGGTCACGAGGTCGTGCTGCATGCGCCGGATGCCAAGGGAACGGGCTTCTTCCGCACACCCGCATGTGGGACCATGTGCATTCCGGTCGAGCCGGCACCTGCGGACATGACGGCGATGGTAGAACGGCGGATCTCCGACTATGTACGACATTTCGAAAGCCCCGCAGCCCGCCACTTTGATATCTTTCACGCCCATGACGGGATTTCCGGCAATGCGCTTGCGACGCTCAAGCAACATAGCCTCATCCCCTTCTTTGCCCGGACCGTCCACCATATCGATCAGTTTGCCGATCCCCGGCTGATGGAGCTGCAGGACCGCTCCATCGATCCGGCGGACATTTTCTTCACCGTCAGTGCAGCATGGCAGCGGGTGCTGTGGGACCGCGGGCTTAACGCCACCGTTGTCGGCAACGGCGTCGATGTCGAACGCTTCGCGCCTGTCTGGAGCGGCGAGCAGACGGCGCTCCGCGACCGCCTGAAGCTGCCCCCGGGCCCGATCTTCCTCAGCATCGGCGGCGTGGAGGCGCGCAAGAACACGATCGGCATTCTCGAGGCATTCCGCCAGCTCCGCGCCGTTCGACCCGATGCCCTGCTTGTCGTCGCGGGCGGAGCTTCGCTGCTCGATCACAGCGGTTACCAGGAAGAGTTCCGGTCCGAGCTCGCCCTGCTGCATGATAATGCTGCCGCCGTGCATCTGATCGGCCCCGTCGCGGACGATGATATGCCCAATCTCTACCGGCTTGCCGATGCCTTGGTTTTCCCCTCCCTGAAGGAAGGTTTCGGTCTGGTGGTACTGGAAGCAATGGCGAGCGGCGTGCCGGTCATCGTCTCTTCGATCGCGCCATTCACCGAATACCTCACCGCCGACGATGCGATCTGGTGCGATCCCCATCATCCGGCATCGATCGCTGAAGCCATGGCGCTTTCCCTCGTGCCGCGGATCCGCGAGCGCGTCATCCCGTGTGGCCTGGAGGTCGCTGGCCGGTTCTCGTGGCGCCGCGTCGCCGAGGCCCATCTCTCCGCCTATGCGACATTGAAGGAGGCTGCCAATGCCTGAAATGCGGTTCGTCATCGCCTGGCCGGATGGCCGGGAGGAAACCTGCTATTCCCCTTCGCTGGTCATCAAGGACTTTTTTGAAGAGGGCCGGACCTACCCGATCCGCGAATTCCTCGACTTGAGCCGCAAGGCGCTGACCATCGCCAGCGATCGCGTCGAAGCGAAATATGGCTATCCCTGCTCACTCGCACGCGGCCAGCTTGCCCGCATCGAGACGGCCGGCGCACTTTTCCTCAACGACGCCGAAGCGCGTGTCCGCTGCCAAAGCTTCATCCTCTGAAAGGATCTCTCCCAATGACCTTGTCCCTCAAGCCGCATTATAGTGCCGTCGTCATCGGCGGCGGGCAGGCCGGGCTTTCAGCCAGCCATTATCTCAAGAAGCACGATATCGATCACGTCGTCTTCGAAAAAAAGACTGTTGCCCACAAGTGGAAGGACGAACGCTGGGATGCCTTCTGCCTCGTGACACCGAACTGGCAGTGCCAGCTTCCCGATCATCCATACGACGGCGACGATCCGCACGGCTTCATGGTCAAGGACGAGATCCTTGCCTATGTCGACCGCTTCGTGAAGAAGGTGAATGCGCCGGTTCTGGAAGGCACGGCAGTCACCTCGGTCGAAAAAATCGGCGATCTCTTCAAGGTCGAGACTTCGGCGGGTATGGTCACCGCCGACAGCGTTATCCTCGCCACCAGCCTTTATAGCCGGCCTGCGATCCCGCGCGCCGCCGAGCGCCTGCCGGAAGAGATCGTTCAGCTCCACACGATCGATTACCGCAATCCGAACCAATTGCCGGAAGGCGCTGTCGTCGTCGTCGGCTCCGGCCAGTCCGGCTGCCAGATCGCCGAGGACCTGCATCTTGCCGGCCGCAAAGTACATATGGTCACCGGGAACGCACCGCGCTGCGCCCGCTTCTACCGCGGCCGCGACGTCGTCGACTGGCTCTCCGACGTCGGCCAGTACGACATCACCGTCGAACATGACGGCATGACGAAAAAGAAGCACGACACCAATCATTACCTCACCGGCCGCGATGGCGGACGCGACATCGACCTCAGGAAGTTTGCACTGGAAGGCATGTCGCTCTATGGCCGCATGTCTGGCGTGGCGGCAGGAAAAATGCTGTTCTCACCGAATCTGAAGGATAATCTGGACGCGGCCGACCGGGTCTATAATGGCATCAACGCACTGATCGACCGCCATATCGCCGAGAAAGGTATCGATGCGCCGCCGGCAAGCGTCTACATGCCCCTCTGGGAGCCGTCGAGCGAACCCGTCGAACTGGATCTCAAGGTCGAAAACGTAACCTCAGTCATCTGGGCGACCGGTTTCAGTCCGGACTGGTCCTATGTCGGCCTGCCGATCTTCGATGGCACCGGCTACCCCGTCCAGCGGCGGGGGGTGACCGGCATCGACGGCGTCTATGTGCTGGGCCTGCCCTGGCTCTGGACCTGGGGGTCCGGTCGGTTTCTCGCCGTCGGCAAGGATGCCGAGCATGTCGTCGACCATCTCGCCGATTATCTGGAAGCCGGTCAGCCGGCGCTCAGGCAGGCGGCAAGTCGTTGACGCTGCACCTCGCCATCGATATCTCGCCACACGCGCCTTCTCCCCGCGAGCTGATGGAACGTGCGCTCGAACCTCATGTCCTTCTCGGAATGCCGCACCTCAATCCTTACGGTCTTTCCGAGACCTGGCTGATGAAGGAACTGGGGCACCGGCATTGGGTGCTGCTGGCCATGCGGCTTGGCATGGAGAACGCGGACTTCCGAACGCCCGATGGTCGGGAGGTTTATGCCTCCCTATGCGCGACGTCGCTGCGGAAGGCGCGCCTTGAACTCGCCACGGCAAATGACGTCCTGACCATCCGCTCGTCCGTGGCACAAGTGTCCCGGACGCAATGGTCCAGCCGTCACTGGCTGGAAATCCGCGGCTTCTGCATCGGTGAAGTGGAGCTCGTTTCCGCTTTCGTCCATCGCACGGTTGAGGGCGATAACCGCACATTGGCGAGAGTGGGCCATTGGGGAGCACTGGCCGAACCGTTTACCAGGAGCGAGCTCGCAGCCACGGCGGCCTCCTTCCGCCGCGGAACTGCCGAGAGCCATCTCGGCATGTCGATCCCGTTCGATGCGGCTCTGCTCAGCCATAGCTTCAGGCCAAGCCCCCATCAGGAGTTCAACGGCGCCGGCCTGTTCTATTTCGCGGAATTCCAGGCAATTGCAGACCGCGCCGTTGAAACATGGTTTCCCGACGAAATCGGCTCCTTGACCCGCCGAGATGCCTTCTTCACGGGCAATATCGTACCTGGAGAAATGGTGACGGCCCGTCTCAGATATCTTCAGAAATCGGAGAGCCTCCGATATGCCTGCGAATTGACGCGAGAAGATGGAACAAGGATAGCCTGCCTGTTTGTGGAGGGGACGAAAGCGACTCGGCGCGCTATTCGTTAATCACCGGCTCGACAAGCCTTGCCAGATTTCGCAACGACTCCCGCCAGCCGAGATAGCAATCCTCGACAAGAATGACGTCCTGCCTGCGCCATATCCATTCGGTCCCGAGGGCGTCAATCAGGCGCAAAGGTCTTCTTGACCTTCCCCTGTTGGAAGGCTCAACATCTCCATCCTGGATCTAGTAGGCAGCCAGCCTGTTTGACGAAGGTCAAAGCCGGCAGCAACCGTTTTTATTAGCATGTGACAGCGGCGGGAATGAGCTGAGAATGGATCTGTGCATGCAGAAAAGGCTGATCTGGAGTGCGGTCGCGGCGCTCATCGCAGTCGCCGTTCTTTTCGGTGCCGGGGCATCCCATGCGTTGCTTCGGCCCTGCTCCAGCGAGCACGCCTCCATCAGCCATAACAACGTGGAGGAGTACCGTTCCACGAAAGGAGAGCCGGCTCCGGCGGACAAAGCCTGCTGCGCTGATGTCTGCGGCGCGTGTGTCCTCATCATCCCGGTGCGGAATACCGTCGCGGTGCGGCAAACACCTATGATCGCCCGGTTCGGTGAACTGCACGACCATCTCCTGGGACAGGTGCCTTCCCCCGGGCTGGAGCCTCCTCGACCTGCTGCCTGATGACATGCTCGCCTGACCGGTGAGCCAACTTCCTTCATCAGCATTGTCGGCACGCCGACACAGATCGAGAGGCATATCATGTATCGCCGTCAATTCCTGAAGACGCTGGCCAGTGCGGCAGCCGTCTCGCCTATCCTCAATTTCACCCCCGCCTATGCAAATCCCGCTCCCACTGATCTGGTCATCGGAAGGAGAATCCTGGAGGTCAATGGCAAGGCCGCGTCCGTCTTCGGACTGGCTGACCGCAATGGGAACCCTGGCCTCACTCTGGACGCGGGCGCCGATTTCAACGTCCGCCTCATCAACGAGACATCCGAAGGCACCCTCATCCACTGGCATGGCCTGACGCCGCCGTGGCAGATGGATGGTGTTCCGGACAATCCGGCCGCTCTGCTTCCCGGCAAGGAGATACGGGACTACGAGTTCCCTGTCGGTCCCGGCGGCACCCATTGGATGCACGCCCACACCCTGCAGGAACAGAGCCTGCTCGCCGCACCTCTGATCGTGCGGACTGCCGAGGATCGCGCCCGCGATGAACAGGAGGTCGTCATCCTGCTTCACGATTTCTCCTTCAAGTCACCCGAAGAACTGTTGGAGGGACTGAAGGGTAGCGGTTCGGGTCACGGCGGAATGCCGATGGATCATCAAGCCATGATGTCGATGATGACGAACATGCACGGTCAGCATCAGATGCCGAGGAACGGCACGCCGGGGATGGGCACGCCGGGGATGGGCATGTCGACTATGGACCTCAACGACATCGAATACGACGCCTATCTCGCAAACGACCGCACCCTTGACGACCCGGAGGTCGTCAGGATCGAGAACGGCGGCCGAGTTCGCCTGCGGATCATCAACGGTGCAACCGCCACCGCCTTCACCATCGATACCGGACGCGTTGTCGGCAGCCTTATAGCTGTGGACGGCATCGATATCGCGCCCATCTCGGCCAGCCACTTCCCGATCTCGATGGGTCAACGCCTCGACATCCGGCTGGAGCTTCCTCCAGGCTCCGGTTCGTACCCGGTCCTGGCACTGCGCGAAGGTGCAAGGGAGCAGACCGGCATCATTCTCGCGACCAGGGATGCGACCGTTGAAAAGATCGACTCCACAGCTTCGGGAACCGGTCCCGCTCTCGACCTCGGCCTGGAGCAAGAACTCCGGGCTGCGACACCTCTTGCCGCCCGGTCGCCCGACCATCAATTTGTGATGGAACTAACCGGCGACATGGCTACCTACACTTGGAGCCTCGAAACCAGCGAACCGCTGAATGTAGCCAAAGACCGGCGGGTAAGGCTCATCATGCGCAATATGTCGATGATGGCCCATCCCATGCATCTGCATGGACATCATTTCCAGGTCGTCGGTATCAACGGCCAAGTCCTGAGCGGAGCCGTCCGGGACACCGTGATGCTGACGCCGATGGCAGAGATCGTCGTCGACTTTGATACCCGCAATCCCGGACGGTGGCCGCTCCATTGCCATCACCTCTATCATATGGCCACGGGTATGATGACGTTCATCACCTATGACGGCGCGATCTGATCAGGAGACCGACATGGCACACGACCATCATGGACATGCCCACCACGATCATGATCATCAGCATGAAACGAACAAGACGGGGCCTGCAAAGGCTCCGTCACAACCCTCTATCGGAGAAGGCGTGGTCTACACCTGCCCGATGCATCCGCAGGTCAGGCAGATCGGACCGGGTAACTGCCCCATCTGCGGCATGACGCTTGAACCGGAAATGCCTGCGGTCGAGACGGGGCCAAGCCCGGAATTGGTCGACATGCAGCGTCGCTTCTGGATCGGGCTGATGCTGACCTTTCCGGTGCTTGCGCTGGAAATGGGCGGTCACCTGACGAACCTCCACATGCTCCTCGGTGCGCAAACGTCGAACTGGATCCAGATGGCTCTAGCCACCCCCGTCGTCCTCTGGGCAGGCTGGCCGTTCTTCGAGCGGGGTTGGAAGTCCATTGTGACGCGCCACCTCAACATGTTCACCCTCATCGCCATGGGCACTGGGGTCGCGTGGATTTACAGCGTCGTGGCGACAATCCTGCCGCGCATCTTTCCGGACACGTTCCGTTCCGCCGAAGGCGCGGTCGCCGTCTATTTCGAGGCAGCGGCCGTAATCACGGTCCTGGTGCTGCTCGGTCAGGTTCTGGAGTTGCGAGCCCGCGAACAGACAGGCGGCGCGATCCGTGCCCTTCTCGATCTCGCCCCCAAGATGGCGCGGCGCGTGAGGGCTGACGGTGCCGACGAGGACATCGGTCTTGACGCGGTGGCCGTCGGAGACAGGCTCCGCGTTCGCCCCGGCGAAAAAATACCAGTCGACGGTACCCTTCTGGAAGGACGAAGCTCCATCGACGAGTCCATGATCACCGGGGAATCCATGCCGGTGACCAAGGAGGTCGGTTCAAAACTCATCGGCGGGACGATGAACCAGACCGGGGGCTTCGTCATGGAAGCCGGAAAGGTCGGGCGCGATACGATGCTGTCGCAGATCGTCCGGATGGTCGCCGAGGCACAGAGGTCCCGGGCTCCCATCCAGCGCCTGGCGGACGAAGTGTCCGGCTGGTTCGTTCCGGTAGTGATCGCAATCGCCATCGCATCCTTCATTACCTGGATGCTGATCGGTCCGGAGCCCAAGTTCGCCCATGGCCTGGTCGCGGCCGTCGCCGTCCTGATCATCGCCTGTCCCTGCGCGCTCGGCCTGGCGACCCCGATGTCGATCATGGTTGGTGTCGGACGCGGCGCAAGGCTCGGCGTGTTGATCAAGAATGCCGAGGCATTGGAACGCTTCGAGAAGGTCGATACGCTGGTTGTGGACAAGACTGGAACCTTAACCGAAGGGCGACCGAAGGTTACGGCAATCGCGCCGCACGAAGGTATTTCCGAAACAGATCTGCTCCGGCTTGCGGCCACTCTGGAACGGTCGAGCGAGCATCCGTTGGCGCTTGCCATCGTCAATGCCGCACATGAACGTAACGTTCCCCTTGGCGATGCCCAGGATTTCGACAGTCCGGTGGGCAAAGGCGTGACGGGCACTGTCGAGGGCAGGAAGCTCGTCCTCGGCAGCCACAGGATCATGGGCGAGGCCCATATCGATGTGTCCGGCATGGCATCGAAAGCCGAGGAATTGCGCAACGAAGGCGCGACCGTGATCTTCATGGCCGCCGATGGCGTCCTGGCTGGGCTCTTCGCTATCGCCGATCCCATCAAGGCGACCACGCCGGAAGCCGTACGACAGCTCGTCGACGAGGGCGTCCGGGTGGTGATGCTGACCGGCGACAACAAGACGACCGCTCAGGCCGTTGCCCGCAAGCTCGGAATTTCGGAAGTCGAGGCGGAAGTTCTTCCAGAAGATAAGAGCAAGATTGTCGCTCGGCTTCGCAGCCAAGGCCGGATCGTTGGGATGGCCGGGGACGGCGTAAACGATGCCCCGGCGCTTGCCGCCGCCGATGTCGGCATCGCCATGGGTACAGGAACCGACGTGGCCATCGAAAGCGCGGGGGTCACCCTCCTGAAGGGCGATCTCCAGGGTATTGCACGCGCCCGACAGTTAAGCCGGACGACGATGCGGAACATCCGCCAGAACCTTTTCTTCGCATTCATCTACAATGCAGCGGGCGTCCCTGTCGCGGCGGGCATCCTCTATCCCGCCTTCGGCGTCCTGCTGTCTCCCATCATCGCTGCTGCCGCTATGGCGTTGTCCTCCGTCAGCGTGATCGGCAACTCCCTCAGACTCAGGAGTGCTCGCCTATGACTTCATCCCGCGTATGGCTGTTGATGGCGGCCTCCTTCGCCGTCATCGTCGTTTTCTTCATCCTCCGCGAACACTGGGCCCATGCATTGGGTCTCGCACCATACCTCCTCCTGCTGGCCTGCCCGCTCATGCACCTCTTCCACGGCCACGGCCGGCATGGAGGACACGATCATAAGGACCGCACCCCGTGAGCTATTTGCGCTCCGCATCCAGCACGAACTGCCGGAATATGCCTTCAACGCCCGGAAGGCGGCCGAAAGCGGAAGGTTGACCAATCCTGCGAGGTCACCATCCAGGAGGACCTGGTGTCGGTTCTTCTCCTTGGCGGTCGTAACAGAGGAAAAGCACGGACAAGCCAAGCTTCCCAGCTAATTCCAGCCCTTGCCGCTTACCGAGAACCATCATCGCGGTCGCCCAGGCATCGGCGCTCGTGCAATCTCCTGCGATCACCGTCGCCGAGGCGGGTGGCTCTTTGAGCGGCATCCCGAGCCGTGGATCCATTGTGTGGGAGAGGCGGCGTCCGCCGACGTCCACCCAATGGCGATAGTCACCGGATGTAGCGACAGCTGAATCCGTAAGCTCAATTATGGAATGCGCGGCGCGTTCGTGAAGATCAGGTTTCTCGACCGCAATCGCCCAGCCTCTGCCATCCGGCTGCTTGCCGAGCGCGCGCAGCTCTCCGTCGATCGCGAAAAGGCCCGCTTCTATGCCGTGCTGGCTTGCGGTTTCCGCCAGCCGATCGACACCATAGCCCTTGGCGATGCCGTTGAGGTCAAGGCGCATGTCGGCATGTTTGCGCGCTCGCTGATTGGCCGGATCTAGCTCCAGCATGTCATAGGCCGGATTGCGGCGTGCGAGGCGGGCAACCTTTATTGCCGTTTCGTCAGCCTCTGCAACTCCAAAACCCCAGGCGGCGACGGCGTCGCCCATGCCGATGTCGAAGGCTCCGCCCGAAGCTTCGCCGATGGCCAAACCGATCCCGAGCACCTTCATCAGGTGTTCGGGGAGGGCTACCCATTCGCCGGATGCGGCAGCGTTCAGGCGATTGAGATCGCTTTCGAGCTTCCATATGGACATCTGCCGGTCGACCTCTGCAACAGCGTCCGCCATGGCAGCGTGGACTTCTACGGTCTTGAAGTCGCCCGGCATGTGGAAGAGCGCCGACCAGCGGGTCCCCATGGAAGGCCCGTTCAGGGCATGACGGGTGAGATCAGTAAACGTCTTCGGCATAACGGCCCTCCGCCTTGAGTGTCGCGAGACTGACGCCTTGGGGCGCCAGGATATCGGAAAGAGCAGTGGCCACCCCCGCTGCCATCTCACGACCGCCGCAGACCAGGATCTGGCCGCCCGCCGCAATCAGCTTGCCGATCCTTGCGCCGTCTTTGCGCAGGATGTCTTGAACATAGGCCGGGTTCGCGGTTCGCGAGAAAGCGGTGGCAACGTCCGCCAGACGGCCTTCCGTCTTCCAGTTCGACAATTCCTCCGCATAAAGGGCGTCGCTCGCCGGATGGCGGGTTCCGAAATAGAGATACATGGGTCGGCTCGCCTTGTTTGCACGGGCAAAACCCGCAAGCGGTCCGAGGCCGGTACCGGCACCGATGAGGATGACCGGCTTGCGACCGCGTGCCGGACGGAAGCCCGGGTTGGAGCGAACGAAGGCGGTCACCGACTGGCCCGGCTCAAGTGCCGTGAGTTGCCGGGAACAGAGGCCGCCCGGCCGCTTGCGGACACAGATCTCGAGGAACCCGTCCTTTGTGCCCGAAGCGAGCGAATAGAAGCGCGGCACGTCCGAACCTTCGGGCAGGACGCCGACCAGGTCGCCCGCCTCGAACCGAGGAAACGCCTTGCCGGTCAGGCGCTGCCGGAAGGATGTCTTCGGCAGGGAAAAGCGCAGGATGACGGTGGTCGCCTGAACGTTTGCGCCGTAGTCGCGGCGCGCGATCAGCGACAGTTCCCAGGCCTTCGGTCTGGTCGGCAGATGGTTGAGCTCGAAGCCGAGACCGAGTGTCCGGGCAAGATCGCGGCCCCAACGTGCGAAATCCTGTGGCGACTGGCGATCCACGGTGTCGTAGGGCAGCAGCGTGTCCCAGCCCTTTTCTTCCGCGGCCCGGGCGACGTCGGCTGCGAAACCGCAATAAGCGGGGAAGCTGCGGTCGCCGAAGCCGAGAACGGCAAGCGAAAGACCCTGCCTGACGGGTGTACGTCGGAAGCACTCGATAAAGCCGCGCGCCGATGCCGGAGCTTCTCCGTCGCCATAGGTCGCGGCAAGCAAGATCAACTGCCGGGCGCTGGTCCATCGCGCCGGATCGAATGACGACATGGGTCCAACATGCACCTGCATGCCCTGCTCGGAGAGGGATTTCCGAAGCGTTTCGGCAAAGCCCCAGGTCGTGCCGCCCTCACTGCCGACAAGAATGATCGTGTCGGCGTGATTTGCTGGAGCCGAAGCCCCCCTCCGCTCGCCACGCCCCCTGAGCCAGACGGCCAGGCCTGTCCAGCAGAGGATGGGAACAGAAAGTGCGGAGAGACCGAGAAGCAGGCCGAGCCAGGCCATGCCCTGACCTGTGTGCAGCATGGCGAGGAAATTCGTCACGCGATCGAACCAGTTCGCATCGTTCCAGGCCAGCAGTTCACCATTGCCCTGGTCGATATAGCCTTCGCCTGCATCCGTCTTGATGGTAAACGCGTCGGTTGCATCGCCGGCAGCAGGAAAGCTGAGGGAGCGAAGTGTGCCGACCGGGGTCTCCCGCAGAACGGTTATGGAAGCGACCTGAATGCCCGTAGCGCCGCTGACTTCCGATGGAAAGGGCGGAGCGCCGGCGCCCTCGGGCAGATAGCCGAACGTTGCGGCGGTCATCCAGAGAGCCGTCAGCGACGACAGCAGGAGGCCGGGTAGCGCAAGCCGCGATATGACCGCATGAAGGCGTCTATCGCCCGTACCCTTGGCGGGTTTCAGGATATAGCGCCAGCCGCCCGCGCGGCGTGCCAGCAGCAAAAGACCGGAGAGGGCCAGCGTCAGCATCGCCGCTGCTCCACCGGCGACTACGAGGCGGCCGGTATCGCCGAGAAACAGCGAGCGATGCAGATCGGTAAGCCACCGCTCGAGGCCGGATGTGTCGGCGCTGCCGACGGGCGTGCCCGTTGCCGGATCGATGACGGAGGAAACCGGTTGGTCGCCATCGAAATAGTATGCCGTGATCCGGCCGGACGGTGCGCGCCTGATCTGCTCCACCGTGGGTTCTACGGCCTGGATCCGCGCGGCGAGTTTGGCCACGCTGATCTGCTGAGCGGCAGGGGTAGTGAGCGCCTCGGAGGTCGGGAAGACCGAAAGTGCCGTACCGCTCAAGGCAATGACTGTGAGGAGCGCAGCGGCGACCAGCCCGAACCAGCGGTGGAGCGACCGGATCATGGCAATTTTCCTTCGTGATTAACGCGTATAGGTGAAGTCGGCGACGTAGCGGCTGCCCGTGGCCGCCTGGCCAGATCCGGCCGAGGTCAACGGCACGACAACCTCGTTGGGGCTGTCGCGCATGTCTTCGACGGCGGAATCGATGTGCAACTGATAGCCGGCATCAAAGAGGGTATCGGCAAGATCGAGTGTGATCTTGAGCGAGCGGCCGGAACCGACGCTGGCGCCGGTAATGCCGTTGATTTCGCCCGTGTCGCCGCCTGTGGCGCGATACCAGCCGCTCAGGTGCTCGTAGTAGCGGGCCTTGCCGCCGGCCAACCACAGGCTGCCGACATATTTGCCCTGCGCATCCGTCACGTAATAGGCGAGATAGGCTCCGTCTCCTCCGTAGCTGCGCATATTGGTGGTGAAGGTCACCTCGCCTGCAAGCGCAAGACCGGGCGCCGTCAGTGCGGTTGTGACAGCCAGCATGGCCAGAAAGGATTTGATCCTCATTGTTATTCTCCGGTTCGGGACTTGTCAGTTCATCTGGGCACGCGGCTTGCTGCCGGGCATGAAGAGGCCGTTGCCCGGAGGATTGGTATTTTGCTGCACGGGAGCGCCACGATCGCCGTAGGCAGCACGGCCTTCGTCATCATCATCGTCATCGTCGTGGGCAGCGTAGCGGCCGTCCTCGTCGCCGTGGCGGCGATGTCCCTCACGATGGCCTTTGCTCTCGTGCTCGCGGTAGTCCGCCTTTACGATGTCATTCCTTGTGCCGTTGAATCTCAGTTCATCGAGTGGCAGGGCCTGGCTGGCGAAGGCGGCGAGAATGGCGGTGCCGGCGACAGCGGCAAGAAGAAGTCTGCGGTTGATCATGGGTGGATCTCCTTTGGGGTTGGCGACCATCGGGATCACCGGTGGCCGTGGTGTTCCTCGATTTCGATGACATCGAGCGTCACTGGATCGATTTTCGCTTCGAAGCGACGACCGGTCTGGTCCGTGCCATAGACCTCGTAGCAGCCGTCATCGATCTTGATGCGTCTCAGCGTCCAGCCGCGTTCCTCGGCAAGTGCGCGGACCGCCTCGCGTCCTTTCCAGTCGCGGAGCGGAGCGTCGCAATATTCCCTTGCCTGGGCTGATGTTGCCGCCATGATTGCAAGGGCCACGGCTGGCAGGATGCCGGTCTTCATCGTCATTTCCTCTCTTTGTCGGAACGATCATTCAGCCCGCAAACTGACCGCCACCTGACAGACGCCGGAACTTTGCTTCAGCTTCCCGTAAGCTGCCGGGTGGACTAGAGAGGAGGGTAAAGGGAGAAATCCGGCATGAGAGTTCTGCTGATCGAGGACGATACGGCATTGGGGGCGGCTATCCGGGATCAGATCGCCGCGGATGGTCATTCCGTCGACTGGATGGGTCGCCTCGACGAGGCGCGCGATGCACTCGCCACGGCCGCCTACGATCTCGTGCTGCTTGACTTGATGTTGCCCGACGGCCTCGGCATTCCCTTCCTCAAGGCCTTGAGGGCCCGCGGCGACGTCACGCCCGTTATCATATTGACGGCGCTGGATCAGGTTTCCGACCGGATCGCCGGGCTGAACGCCGGCGCGGACGACTACTTGGTCAAGCCCTTCGACCTTGCCGAACTCTCCGCCCGTATCGGCTCTGTCGCGCGTCGCTATACGGGGAACCCAAACCCGATCGTTACGCTTGGACCGCTGGAAATCGACCTTGCCGCCCGCAGCGTCAGGCTTAACGGCAAGCCGGTGGTTCTGACAGCGCGCGAATGGGTGCTGTTCCAGGCCTTCGTCCAGCGTCCCGGCCAGTTGCTGTCGAAATCGCAGCTTGAGGAACGGCTCTATTCCTTCGACCAGGAAATCGACAGCAACGCTATCGAGGTCCATGTCAGCCGCTTGCGCAAGAAGCTCGGCGCGCACGTGATCGAGACCGAGCGCGGACTGGGCTATCGATTGGGGCGGCCATGAAGATGATGTCCTCGCTTCAGGCCCGGCTGGCGATCGCGGTCGGCGTTTCCGTGACCGTCCTTTGGCTCGCGGCCGCCATCGCCACCGCGCATCGACTCGGACAGGAAATGGAAGAGGTTTTTGACGACGGTCTGAAAGCGACTGCGGAACGCGTCCTGCCGATCGCGCGGCATGACCTGCGAGAGAGACATCCGGGACGTGAAAGCATCGACGATGATGACGAAGACGACATCAGTCGTGACGCGCGACCTGAACGAGAAGCTCGCTACGGCGAGGACGTCACCTTCCTCCTGCGCGACAAGCAAGGCCGTGTATTGCTGAGTTCGCGGGGAGCGGACGCCTCGATCTTTCCTCCTTTTGAGAGGCAGGGATTTTTCCGTACCCGGACACATCAGCTCTACTATATGGCAAGCGCAGACGGCAACTTGACCATCGCCGTGGCCGAACCGCTGGATCACCGCCGGGAGCTGTCGCAGAAAATGCTGCTCGGTCTGCTGTTGCCGCTTTTGGTCGTCATTCCGCTCAGTCTGGTGGCGATCCTGTTCGCGGTCCGGGTTTCGCTGCGTCCGGTCCGCGCTCTCCGACAGGAACTGTCCCTGCGCGGAGCACAGGATCTGTCACCCTTGCCGGGCAATCGCTTGCCAAGTGAACTCCGGCCTATTTCCGCCGGCATCAATCAGCTTCTCACCCGGCTGAAGGCCGCTTTCGATGCCGAGCGCACCTTCGCGGCAAACGCGGCGCATGAACTTCGGACCCCTGTTGCCGGTGCGATCGCGCAGGCGCAGCGCATCCGCACCGAGACGAAGGAAGCGCTGACGGCGCAGCGTGCGAACGAGATCGAGACGACGCTCAAGCGGCTGATGCGCATGTCGGAGAAGCTGATGCAGCTCGCGCGTGCAGAAGGTGGTAGGCTTCGTGCCGACGAGCCCTCCGACCTTCGGATCGTGGTCCGCATGATCGCCCAGGATTTCGAGCAGGCCGGCGAGAGGCGGCTCGCACTCACCCTGCCGGCGGCGCCTGTGCTGTCGCTGCTCGATCCCGACGCAGTTGGCATTCTCGCCCGCAATCTCATAGAAAACGCATTGAAACATGGTGCGCAGGATCGTCCGGTCGAAGCGACGCTTGAGGCGGACGGCATGCTTTGCATTGCAAACGATGGGCCGCCGCTTCCGGCCGGGGCGATGGACCGGCTGACGCGCCGGTTCGAGCGCGGCACTGGCAAGATCGGCGGTGCGGGCCTGGGACTCGCGATCGTCAAGGTGATCACCGACCGGGTCGGAGCCACCATCGACGTGATATCCCCCCGCCCGGTTATGAACCAGGGTGTTGAGGTCCGCGTGAGACTACCTGTCGTTCGCCAATGATCCGCGGTTGCCTGGTGTTTAAAGAGCGCTCGATATCGAACGCAGATGAGCTTCACACCTTTGCGCTTGGCTGCAGGACGGGGGCCATCTGAGCTCCCGGAATGCGGACCGAAAGGAAATTAGTTCACTCTCTTCCTTCAAAACCAGCACCATCAATACAACCACCCAACGGCCATTGCCCGCCCCGATGATCAGGTTGCATCGCTCCGAATTGCCGATTTTGCGCCTCAATTCACGCAGTAGCGCCCTAATAATTCGGACACGCCGCGCATGAATTAGTGCTGGTAAAATCCGGTTCCTCCGGCAGATTAGGCAACCTTAGATAGGCGCACCGATTCACAACCAGCGGAGCAATCCCTCCATTGTGAAGGCGAATTTTCATCGTAGCCAGCCAGGAGCGGTAAATGACAGCCACCACATCCACCTTGCAGTTCTATCTCAATGGGAAATCGGTGACTATCGAAAGTCCCTCCCCCTCGATGTTGCTCGTTGACTATCTGCGATCACCCGAGGTGCGGCTAACGGGTACAAAAAAGCCGTGCGGGCAAGGCGGGTGTGGTGGCTGCACCGTCATTCTTTCTGATTGGCCGGATGGGGGTCTCATCAGGCACCGCGCCATCAATTCCTGCCTGCGCCGGCTCTGCTCGCTGAATGGAATGGCGATTACAACGATCGAGGGGACAGGCAGCCTGGCCGCCTCGTTGGCCGCTTATCCCGCCCATCATCCGACGGCCTCACGCGGTGGCCCGGATTTCCACGATTCCTTACCCTCCAGCCTGATCGAAGCGGTCAGGCAGGTGAAAGCAAGCAACAAGGGTGATCTCGCACTTGCCGCCGGGCCCGATATCTCTCAAATCAATCCCGTTGCCCATGCACTCTCAAGCAATAATGGCAGCCAATGCGGCTATTGCAGTGCTGGATTCGTGATGAACATGTCGGAGTTCATCACGAACAACCCCCAGGCCACCAAGCAAGATATCGAGGACATTTTCGACGGCAATCTCTGCCGTTGCACGGGATATCGCCCAATCCTCACCGGCATGAAAACGATGGCCAGCGACTGGAACTCGGAAGATGAGGACAGTCGGATGAAGTGCCTGGAGGACCCGGAAATCGATATTCCGAAAGGTACACCGGTCAAAATCGACGCACCGGCCTCGCCATTTCCGGTGGAACCTCTAGATGTCCCGGGGTCGGTGCAATGGTTTACACCATCGAACATGGATGAACTGGCAGCGGACGCGGCCGACCTTACGAATAGCGGCAAGACATTCCGTTTCATTCACGGCGGAACGTCCTACGGGGTCTACAAGACCGAATTCGAAACCGTCGATGCCTTTATCGACCTGCGATACGTGCAGGAACTGCAAGGCAAACCCAGCCCGGCATTTCACGACCAGCTTGATTACACGCTTCCCGCCGCCACCACCTACAGTGAGCTCATCGAATTTATCACCAACCTCGACGATGACTCTCCCGATTTTGCCGCCATCCTGTACATGGCGAAACGAACGGCTGGACGGATCGTGCGGAATGCCGCTTCGATCGGCGGAAACTTCATGCTTTGGCTCCACCACATCGCGAACGGCAGCGGCGAACCGTTCCCGTCTGACCTGACGCTTGCCCTGATCGGCACAAACATGACGATCACCTATTACGAACTGGATCTCGTCAATAGAGTACCTGGACAGCAGTCGACCGAGCAGGTCGATACGCTGCTTGCCAAGATCCAGACTGATCCCACGTTCCCGAGCAGAATTGTAGTCGTCAGCTTTCAGATCACTCCCGCCCGTACTTCCATCACGGATCTTTATGAGCGCTATCACTCCTTTGCCCAGAAGGCGGCGCTGCGGGAGGTGAATTCGCATTCGATCGTGAATTCGTTCATTTCATTCGATGTCGATACCCAATCGGGGACTTTGGATAGCCCTTCCAAGATTATATTCGGAGGGATCAATGCCTCGTATTGGAGGGCATCGGCCATTGAGAACTCGTTTTCGACTGGCAGTATCTTCTCGTATGAAAACCTGCTGTCCGCCTGCGCGCAACTCAAGGCAGACGTAACGCAAGCTCTGGCGGATTCCGCAGCTCGAAGGAGCGAGGCTCCATGGGAAGGTTTCACCGACGAGTACAAGGCGAACCTTGCCGTCGCGATGCTTTACAAGGCGGGAGTTGCGGTCTTTGTAAAACTGGGCTTCGCCATGCCGGTCAACGCCAATTCCGCCGGAGAAATGACCTGGGGAACCTGGCCGGTCAGCGATGGCCGCCAGGATTACACGGCGCAGAATTTCAAGGCGCCAGTCGGTCAGCCATATGTCAAAACGACGGCTCTGGAGCAGTGCTCGGGCCGCACAAACTATACCCACGAACTCGCCTATCCCCAAGGAACCTTGCATGCCGCTTTTGTGCAGAGCCGCAATGCCCTGGCCCGGTTTTCATTCCAGTGGGAAGGCTACGGGATTCAACCCGGTGATCTCAACGACAAGCTGGCGGACATGTTCCCGCACTTCCGCCGACTGCTGACATGCGAGGACGTACCGGTCCGGCCTGCCAATTTCCAAGGCATGGGCGGCGATCAACCCATGTTTGCCGAAGGCTCCGTTCTTTATTTCGGGCAGGCGATCGCAATGGTGCTTGCCGATACCGAGGAGGATGCCAACCTGATTGCCGACTATGTTTCCGAACATTGCCTCGGCTATCAGCCGATCAATTGGGATGCGAACTGGCAAGAACCGATCTTGACGATTGAGGACGCCATCACAAAGGAGAGTATCTTCCCGGACACTCCATCCACAGCAGCGTATCTCTGCCACATTTGGAAGGTGACCCGCCTGCGCAGCCGATTTGATTGGATGGCCTCCCAGCCAGCCATCCCGAGCGACTTCGACGCAGAACCAGTGACGACAGACAACGTGCCTGTCGACGGAGCGAATTGCATTCGGGTGGTGAATAACCAGAAAACCGGCGGTCAAGCGCACTTCTACATGGAAACGCAAGCCTGCCTGGCAATTCCGGCGGACGACGGAAGGATCATCGTCAACTCATCGACCCAGAGTCCGATGGAGATGCATCAGACAGTCGCCTCGGCACTGGGACGACAATACAACAAGGTCAAGATCCAGACGCGATTGCTGGGTGGCGCCTTTGGCGGAAAAACCGAGCAGGCGCGTTTCACGACGGGGCCGACGGCCGTGGCCGCGGCAGTGATGGATGCGCCCGTTCGGCTGGCGATGGCTCGCGACAGCGATATGACGATGATCGGCAAACGGCACGCCCTTTATGGAGTGGGACAGATAGCCGTCGATGACGGCTCGGCGCGTCCGGAAGACAGGGGGAGGATTAAGGGCACGCATCTGACTCTCTGGGCAGACGGTGGCGCATATTATGACTGTTCCTTCGTGGTCACGAACTGCATCCAGACCCGCATCGATAACGCTTATATGATCGACAACTTCGAGAGCCAGATCGATGCTTGCAGGACCAATACGCCGCCAAATACGGCGATGAGAGCATTCGGGGACGTTCAGGCGACCAATATCCTTGAGAACCTGATAGACGATGCCGCGACCGCGCTTGGCCTTCGCCCAGAGGATTTACGGGAGAAGAATTTTTACCAGCGGGGTGAAGTCACTCCTTACGGCCAAACCCTGACTGCCTGTTACATGCTGGAGGTCTGGAACTACCTGAAGGCAAAATGTCAGTTCGAATATAAGCTTATGGACGTCCAAGCCTACAATGCGCAGAACAAATGGAGGAAGCGAGGCATTGCGCTCATTCCCGTCAAATACGGGTCGGGATACAATTTCGAGCAATTGAAGCAATCCTCCGCGATCGTCGTCGTCAACCAGTCGGACGGCTCGCTGGTCATTCATCAGGGCGGCGTCGACATGGGCCAGGGCTTGTTGACCCAGGCCAGGCAGGTGGCTGCGTATGTGCTCAATATTCCACAGTCGCTCATCCATGTGGAAAGTCCGCAAACGGATACGACTCCCAACACCAGCAGCACCGGCGCCTCGACGGGAACGCCCTATAGTGCGGAGGCGGTCAAACGCACCTGCGAGCAGCTTCGGCAAGAGCTGACCGAATTCGGCTATAGGCTGCTCAAAGACAATGGAAATGACTGGTGTCAAGCGCACGGGTTTGACTTCTGGAACTATGGCGAGGCCGGCTGGAACACGGAAGTCACCATCAACAACAACACAGCCTTGATCTGGCAAAACCTGGTTAATTACGCCTATGTACAGCGACTGCCGCTGACCGCGACGTTCAACGCCAATATCGAGCACGGCGACTTCGATATGCCGGTCCTGACCTTCAAGCAGGCCGGAGATCAGCCGAATATCCCAGGCATCACCCGGGCGAACGTCCCAACGGTCACAGATGTGCAGAACCAGTTCGTGGGGTTCACCTACTCGGCAGCCTGTTCGGTTGTCGAGGTCGACATCCTCACCGGTGAGACCAAGATATTGAGTTCCGATGTCGTTTACGATGTTGGCTGGAGCCTGAATCCTGCGCTCGATGTCGGGCAAGTCGAGGGCGCCTTTGTCCAGGGCATAGGCTTCCTCATGACCGAAGATCTCGTCTATCAGCCTGAAACCAATGCAGGAAACGAGAAGGGGCAACTCAATACGACCAACACATGGCGATATAAGATCCCTGCTCAGGTCACGATTCCGCTCGAATTCAATGTGTCGCTGTTTCCGCGAAACGATCCATCGGTCGTCAACATCCCACCGGACGATCAGGGGATCTTCTCCGCCAAGGAAGTCGGCGAGCCGCCCCTGGTGCTTGCGAATTCGGTTTTCTTTGCCATCAAGGATGCAATCCGGGCGTCGAGAGTAGAACGCGGGCTCTCCGGCCTATTCAACTTGAGAGCACCTGCCACGGTTCAGGAGGTGCGTTGCGCATGTGCCGTCGACCTGCCTAGTTAGGGCAGACCTTCCAGGGACGGCCGGCTTCGGAGACTTCAATCAGCGTGTATCGGACGCGACGGTCGGCGCGGCCGAGCGCCTGTTGACGGCTACATAATCCATGAACTCGTTCTTAAGGACTTCGATAAATGCCGCCAGATAGCTGGGATGGACGCGTCCCCCCGGTATGAGCATGGAGATCCGGGCAGGCTCGATCGTTCCCTCGAAAAGCGGAACCCAGGCCAACGCCCCTTCGCTGACTTCCTTCTCGACGCCAAGCGAGGTAAGAAATGCAATGCCGAGGCCAGCGCGCACGAGCGCCTTCAATATGCCGGGACGCTCGGCGTGAGCGATCACTTGGCCAAGGGGATAATTGCCCTGGAACAGGACGTTGAGCCCGCTGTGGGAAAGCCAATCCCGCCCCGGAGCGATCAGCGGATAATCGGCGCAATCGGATAAGGAGACGACCGATCGCCGTGCGAGCGGATGGTCTTGCGTCATGATGACACCGATCGGCTCGCTCACCGTGTAAACAGTCTCGGCCCTGACATTGTCGCTGACGTCGTAGGCCAGCACCACATCGGCATCCTTCGCCAACAGCTCATTGGTGATGCGCTGATTGTCACCGGAGATGATCGTGTAGTCGACGTGCGGAAAGCGCTGATGCAGTTTCGTCATTGCGCCTGGAAGCACATGTTCGGTGAAAGTCTCCGCGGCCGCAATTCTGATCGTACCTCGAACCCCGCCGCGCAGGCTGCCGATCTCCTGCTTCAGCAGTGCACTTTCGCGGTTCCAGCGTCTGATATGTCCGAGCAGCACTTCTCCCGCCGCCGTCGGTCGTATGCCACGCGGCAACCGCTCGAACAATTCGATACCGAGTTCTTCCTCGAGCAGGAGGAGTTGGCGATTGATCGCCGAGGACGCCACATGCAGGCTTTCGGCAGCCTTTCTGATTGAGCCATGCCGAATGGCAGTGTCGAAATGAAGTAATGCCGTGCGTAAAAGGGCCATCGCTTACACCCCGAAGCGATCCAATAATTCGTGCAGTAAGCGCGAAATTTACTGCTGGTGCAACGCTTTTGATGATGCTTCTATTCCGATGCTTGAACGAAAGTGCCGCTAGAGCACCGTCAGGCGATGCCGGAATGCCGCCTTGCCGTTCTTATCCTTGCCGGCTTCCACATGGGGAACAGGATGATAGCATCACCTTTGGCAGTAGGAGGCGGCGACTTCGCTTTATCGCCAAGCGCCGCTGAGGTTGCGAAAACGATGCCCGCGGCCATAGAAATCAGCAACGTATCCATGTCCTTTCCCGGCAATGGCCGCCAGGTTGATGTGCTGGAAGATATCAGCCTGACCATCCCCCGCGACCAGTTCGTTTCGGTCGTTGGCCGTAGCGGATGCGGAAAATCCACGCTCCTGCGCATCATCAGCAATCTCATCGCGCCATCGAGGGGTAACGTCCGCATCAACGGGATGAGCAGCGAAGATTACCAGCGTCGGCGCAAATTTGGCTTCGTGTTCCAGGAGGCGTGTCTCTTCCCCTGGAAAACCGCGCTCCAGAACGTGGAATTGCCGCTTGAGATCATGGGGATGAAGTCGACGTCCAAGCGGCGCGAAAGAGCCCGCGAGCTTCTCGGTCTGGTCCGTCTCGATGGATTTGAGGATCACTATCCGGCCCAGCTTTCCGGTGGAATGCGCCAGAGGGTCGCGATCGCCCGAGCTCTATCCTACGAGCCGGAGTTCCTGCTTATGGACGAGCCCTTCGGTGCGCTCGACGATTTCACACGTCGCGAGATGCATGACGAGCTCATCAACATCTGGAAATCGCGCAGCCTGACGGTGCTGTTCGTCACGCATTCCCTTTCCGAAGCGCTGTACCTCTCCGACCAGATCGTCGTGATGGCACCACGTCCGGGCCGCATAAGGGCGGTCGTGCCCGTGATCGAACCGCGTGTAGCCGATCCCGCGATCCGGGCGAGCGCCAATTATGCTCGCCAGATCCAGCAACTGGAGACGCTGCTTCATGAGCAATGACAAGACGACACCCGGCTCTCGCAGCCGTTCCGGCGCGTTTCGGCGTGCTGCGGAACTCGGCCCCTCTCTTGCATTGTTTCTGGCCGTTGCCTGCCTCTGGGAAGCAGCAGTGCGCCTGTTCCAGATTCCCGGATACCTTTTGCCCGCACCGAGCGCGATTGTCGGCAAGATGTACGCCGTGCACGGAATGCTGCTCGATAATCTGATATCGACAATGACGGCCGCCTTTCTCGGCTTTGCGATCGGCACGGCCTTTGCCGTTCTTCTGGCTGTTCTTTTCCTCTACTCGCGTATTGCAGAACGCGCGCTTTTCCCTTGGGCAATCACGCTCAAGACAATCCCCATCCTTGCGATTGCGCCGCTGCTCACCATCTGGCTGGGTTTCGGCCTGGCGCCGAAGGTCGCCATCGCTGCGATCGTCTGCTTCTTTCCGACACTCGTGAATGCCACGAAGGGTTTTCGCACCATCGATCGCCAGTCGCTCGAATTCATGACGATCATCGGGGCCTCGCGCAGCCAGACGTTCCGTCACGCCAGGCTTTACGCCGCCCTGCCCTACATCTTCGCAGCCGCCAAGATCAGCTCCAGCATGGCTGTCATTGGAGCGATCGTCGCCGAATTCACGGGAGCCAATCTCGGGATCGGCACGGTTATCGTCACCGCCGGCTATCAGCAGGATTCCGCGATGCTCTTTTCCGCAATCGTCGTCTCTTCGGTTGCCACCATCCTCATGTTCTATCTCGTCGTCGCCGTCGAAAAACTCTGCCTCTTCTGGCCGGAGGCCACCGCCGATGTTTGATCAACCCTTTCCGGAGAAACCCGTCATGACAGCTGGCTTCAAGACCCTGCTTGCCCTCGTATTCCTATCGGCGGCCTGCCTGTCGACGGCAGTACCTGCCTCTTCCGCCGATGAGATCTCGCTGCGCCTTCCGTGGCTCCTCAACGTCCAGTCGGCAGGCTACGTGATGGCAAAGAAGCAGGGCTTTTATGAACAGGCAGGACTAAACGTCGAGATCATGGCTGGGGGGCCGAATCTCAATTCGACGGCACTGGTGGCCTCTGGTGCCAATACCTTCGGGACCAACGACGTCAGCCAGATCATCCTGGGCGCAGCGAACGGCATGGACCTTGTCATGGTGGGCGCCTGTTTCCAACGTCATCCGGGCGGCGTGATCTCGCTGGCATCGGAAACCATCGAGAAGCCGAAGGATCTCGTCGGCAAAAAGCTCGCGTATAACGAGGGAGGGCCATGGGTCCTCACACGGGCAATGCTGGCAAAGGCAGGTGTTGCCCTCGACCAGGTTCAGCTTGTGGTCTCGCCCAGCACCGAACTGCTGCTCAACGGTTCAGTGGATGCAAAAACCGGCTTTGCCATCAACGAGGCCGTCGCACTCGATCTACAGGGTCAGAAAACCTCAGTGCTCTTGCCCTCCGACTACGGCGTGCAGACCTATGCCGAAGTCATCTTCACGACCCGAAAGATCGTCGATGAAAATCCCGATCTCGTGAAGCGGTTCGTGGCGGCGACGCAGAAGGGATACGACTACGCCTTCGCCCATAAGGAGGAGACGGTGACAGCCGTCCTGGAGCTCAACAATCAGCTCGATCCAAAACAGCAGGCCGAGCAGCTCAAACTTCAGCAGGACTACGTCTACACGGACTTTACCAAAACCACCGGCGCGTGCGCCTTCGATGGTGATGTCATTCGCGAGACGAAGGCAACACTCATGGAGTTCGGCGGCCTCACGACAGATGTCGATGTGGAGACGCTCTATTCCACCGACTTCGTTCCCCACAAATAAGCGTTTCAAGAGGAAACACGGCCATGAACGTCCAGCACACGCCCATCCATCCGGACGGGGTTCAGATGCACCTAAAGATCAAACCGGGCGACGTCTCGCGTTACGTGCTGACACCGGGAGATCCGGGACGAGTCCCTGTCGTGGGAAGCAGTTGGGATACCTATGAGGAGGTTGCGCATTTTCGCGAGTATCGGACCGCTCGCGGCACGCTCGACGGCGTGGATATCACCGCATGTTCCCACGGCGTTGGCGGCCCTTCGACGGACATTGCGGTCGTGGAACTGTCGAACTGCGGCGCCGACACCTTCATTCGCGTCGGCTCCTGCGCGGCTTTGCAGCCGGAAATCGAGCCCGGCGACCTCGTAATCTCGACCGGCGCATTGCGTCTGACGGGCACGGTGGATGCCTATGTCGACAGGTCCTACCCGGCTGTCGCCAATCACGAAGTCCTTATGGCGCTGATCCAGGCAGCGGAAGAGATGGGCGAAAAATACCATCTGGGTCTGGCAGCCAGCGTGGACAGTTTCTACGCCGGCGAAGTCAATCCGATGCCCGGAGGTTTCTGGCAGTCGAAGATGGACCACGTTCTGGAGGACCTGCAGCGGTCCAAGGTTGCCAATTTCGAGATGGAAGCAGCAACGATCTTTACGCTGGCTCAGCTCTTCGGCTTCCGGGGAGGGATGATCTGCTCAGTGGGAGCAAACCGCATCACGCGCAAGCGCGCGGATTCGGCGGACTCTATCAAGCGCTGTTGCGCCGTCGCGAGCCGCGCTGTCGTGATCCTGGCTGGCTGGGATGCGAGGAAACAAGCGGCCGGCAAGCCTCATTTCTTTCCATCGTTGATTGCCGATCTGGCTTAGGACGACGACATGTCGCCCAAGATCATCTTTGACACTGACCCCGGCATCGATGACGCGACGGCACTGCTGTTTCTGAACGCGTGCCGTAACATTGAGCTGCTCGGCATCACCACAGTGTTCGGCAATGGCAACATCGATACGGTCACCCGCAATGCGCGCTACCTGAAGCGTCGTTTTTCCATTGCCGTACCAATTGCCCGTGGAGCGGATCGTGCCCTGGGACTCAGCGCCTCTCCGCCGCCGATCCATGTGCATGGGATCAACGGTCTGGGCGATGTGCCGATCGACGAAAACGACCTTCCCCCGCTTGATCCGCGTCCGGCCCATCGCTTCATCATCGACCAGGTGCATGCCTTTCCGCATGAGGTCACGTTGCTCGCCGTGGGTCGACTGACCAACCTCGCCTTGGCACTTTCGGAAGACCCGACGATTGCGAAGCGAGTGAAGGAAGTGGTGATCATGGGAGGGGCGTTCGGCCTTGCCGGTCCCAACGGCAACGTCACCCCTGTGGCGGAGGCCAACATCATAGGCGATCCGCATGCCGCCGACTTGGTGTTCGCTGCGTCCTGGCCGGTGACGGCCGTCGGACTTGATGTGACCCGGCAGGTGATCATGCTACCTGCAGATATCGAGATATTGGCCCGCGACGGCGGCGATGCCGGCCGGTTCATCGCCGAGATATCGCGACACTATATGACCTATCATCGGCGATTCGGGCTCGACGGCTTCTACGTCCACGATTCAACGGCGGTGGCCTTTGTCCTTGATCGCTCGCTATTCGAGACTCGAAAGGGACCGATCAGGGTCGCTACCGACGGGATAGCAATCGGCCAGACCATTATGAAGGACCGATCGACTTTCCATCCGCCGGGCAATTGGGACGATGCACCTGATCAGTCGATCGCCACCTCCGTTGACTGCGATGGTGTGCGGCGTTTGCTCATGGAAGCCTATCTGACGTCAGATGCCGCTCACCTCAGGACTGCGTAAACCGGAGATTGTCCGGCCGCAGGTCCATGAAATAGAACGTGGTCGGGCGCCAGCTGATCGAGCGCTTGATGGCGTAAGCTTCGGAAGGTTGATAGAGGATGGTGCCCGGAGTTTCCTCTTCCCACTGATCGAGCATCTTCACGAAGAGTTCCTTGCGCTTGGCCGGATCGGTCTCGGCCTCCAGCGCGCGGCCGGCATCATCAAATGCCTTGGCCGACGCCGCCTCCCAGTTGCCAGCGGTCTGGATCTCGCCTGCCGGCCCCCAGGCTACCCAGAGAGCACCAAGCGGATCGGGCAGACGGGTGGAATTCGACCAGTTGAAAACCTGCGATCCCGGGCCGCGCAGCGCCGCACCCTCGACCACCTGAAGCTCTGCGTTGATGCCTACGGCCTTCCACATCTCGATGAGAATCTGGGCCGCCTCCAAAGCGTTGGTATAGTAGCCGGCCTGGGTGCGGTAGGTGATCTTCTGGCCGTTATAACCGGCTTCCTTGAGAAGGGCCTTCGACCTCTCCGGATCGTAAGGCAGCTTGCGGCCTTCGACATACATCTGGCCATATTCCGGATAGTTGTGGCTGGCTGGAACCTTCGCATTGCCGAGCCAGAGCGTGTCGACCAGCTTCTGGCGATCGATGGCGCTGGCTAGCGCCTGGCGCACACGCTTGTCGGCGAGAACGGGATCGCGGGTATCGAAGACCAGGACATGCGAATTGGCCAGAACGACCGAACGCACGTCAATATCTTGATAGGCGCCGACGACAGCTTCTTGATCCGGGGGAATGTTGGTGATGAGGTCGAATTCACCGGAGACGAGGCCGGCGACGCGGGCGGCAAGCTCCGGAACCGCCCGGAAGGTAACCCGCTTCGCAGTCGGTTTGCCGAGGAAGTAGTCGTCGAAAGCCTCGAGAACCGTGGCATCACTCTGGTTGTGCGAGACGACCTTGTAGGGACCTGTGGCAACCGGCGCACGTGAATAGCCTTCGAAGCCCATTTCTTCATAGGCACGCTTGTTGACGATCCAGGCACACCAGGAGGCGAGGCGCTGCTCAAGCAGGACATCCGGGACACGCGTCGTGAAGCGAACAGTGTATTTATCGACAGCTTTCACATCGGAAAGGATGCTGAAATAGGCTTTACCGCCGGGAATCTGAGCCTTTTCGCCACGCAGGCGACCATCGCGGAATGTATAGGCCACGTCATCGGCCGTCAGCTCGTCGCCATTATGGAACTTTACGCCCTGGCGCAGCGTAACGATGAGCTCGGACGGGCTCTTGCGCTCCCATGAGGCGGCCAGATGTGGCTTCAGTTCGGAACCGCCGCCATCTGGAGAACCCAGGAAGTCTCGGCGGATCAGTGTGTCGAAGATCGAATAGGTTACACGCGTGCCGACATTTGAGAGTTCCCGCGCCGGTTCCAGCGTTGCGGGCAAAGCCGCAACGGCCACCGTGAAGTCGGGGCGCTCCCCGTCCGCGGCAAAGGCAAGTGGAGCATTGAGGATGAATGGGGTGACTACCGCCCCTTGCATGAAATGACGACGCTTGATCGAATACATGGAGTGCTCCAACGTTCCTGGAATATATTGGCGAAATCCGGATGGTGGCCCCCTGCTAGGCGGGCTTCATAACAGGGCGGTGACCCCAAAATGAACTTTAAATGACCGTTTTCAGACAGGTTGCGTCGCCTGTCCAATGACCTCAACCGCAAGTGAAGGATCATTGACCATCACTGCGTCAGGACCGTTGAAGCAGAGCTCCGCCAAGGCATCCGCCTTGATGAGTCCGACGGTGCCATCCATCGGATCGCCGGTCATGATCACCGTTTTCAAGCCGAGCCGCCGCAAGTTCGCGAGATTGTCTGCGGAAGCATCCGCCTCCCAGAGGCGGGCCCAGATCCCCCCACGAAGTGCGAGCGCCGGATAGTCCCCGATGTTGGAAAAAAGCCCGAGAGTCGGACATTGTGGAAGATGGCTGTGGACGACGTCGAATGCGTCGAGCGATCGCACACCGAAAGCAATCCGCCCGTCAGCTGTCCTCGATTCCAGAGCTGCGATGCATCGTTCCAGCGCTGCCTGTTCATGAAGTTTCGTATCCAGCAGGATGGAAGCGCGTCCGCCGATCATATCGATAGCGTCCGTCATTGCGACGAGGCCGGGACGAAGGCTGCGCAGCTCGTCCATGTCGAGCTCGGCAACCTTTCGCGGATCGCTGCAAAGACGTTTCAGGTCCGCATCATGAAAAGCGACCGGAATACCATCCCGGCTGAGACGTAAATCGGTTTCGATGAAATCCGCCCCTGCCGCAATCGCCGCCTCGAAAGCCTCGAGGGTGTTTTCCGGCGCGACGGCGCTCGCCCCGCGATGGGCGCCAACAAGAGGCGAACGAGCGGGGTATCCGTTCCAGATTGTCGTGCGCAACGCCATACCTTTCAATTAGCCCTCTTTGTCGATGGTCGGATCGAGGCGATCCCGCAGCCAGTCACCGAATAGGCTCATGGCCAGTGTTGTGAGGAAGATGATGATGCCGGGCAGAACTGCGATCCACCATGCGTTGAGCAGATAGCGACGGCCCTCGCCGAGCATGAGGCCGAGCGACGTATCGGGAGGCTGGACGCCGAGACCGAGGAAGGACAGCGAGGTTTCGAGCAGGATCGTACCCGGGAAGTTGAGCGTCGCCTGCACGACGAGCGACGCGGCGATATTCGGCAGTAGGTGCTGGAACACGACTCTCCCCGTTCCGGCGCCGAATGCCTCCACGGCACGGATGTAATCCGCAGTTTGCTCCGAAAGCACCAGCCCGCGCGCAAGGCGCGCATAGCGCTCCCATCCCTCGAAGCTCACTAGGATGATGAAGAGCACGATGTTGTTGCCGAAGAAGGCGAGAAAGGCGATGGCGATGAAAAGCGAGGGAAGCGCCGTTTGCACGTCACAGAGCATCATCGCGACCATGTCCACGATCCCTCGGAATCGCGCTGCGGCAAGTCCCATCAGCGTTCCCATGACTGCGCCGATCAGCGTGCCGAGGGTTGCGATCAGGATGGATGTCCGCAGGGCATAGATCATCCGGCTCAGCACGTCGCGGCCGAGATGATCGGTGCCGAGCAGGTGATCCGCGCTGCCGCCGGTCATGAAAGCCGGAGGCCGGAAGCGGGCGGTCAGATCCTGCGTCGTATAATGGATTGGCGCCAGCAAATCCGCGAATATGGCGATGAGGATCATGGCCAGGAGCCAGCCGATGCAAAGCACGATGACGGGCGACGCACCCCAGAGCCGCAGTGTCGAGCGGACGTCGACCTGTTCCGATGCACTGCTCATCCGGCACCTCCCAATGTCCGCGCGAGAGAGACCTTCGGGTCCAGAAGCGCATGCAGAATATCGACGAAAAGATTGGAAAGGACGATGATCAGCGTGATCATCAGGATGACTGCCTGGACGACGGGTAGGTCACGCATGTTGACGGAATCGACCAGCAGGCGCCCGAGCCCCGGCCAGGCAAAGATGGTTTCGGTGACGACCGCGCCCGAGAGAATAAGGCCGATCTCGATACCGAAGAACATCAGGAGCGGCACCATGGCATTCGGCAATGCATGGCCGAGGATCACCGCAAGCTGGCTCAGCCCTTTCGCGCGGGCCGTGCGGATGAACGGTTTTCCCATCACTTCCAGCGTGGCGGTTCTGGCAAAACGGGCGACCCGGCCGGCAAGCGGCAGCGCCAGAGTGATGGTAGGCAGGATCAGGTGGACTGGGCTCGACGAACCGGAGGATGGGAGGACACGAAGCTGCAACGCGAATACCAGGATCAGCAGGATGCCGAGGAAGAAGACCGGCATGGAATAACCGAGCACGGCGGCCGCTATCAACGATCGGTCGACGGCGGTTCCGTGTCGAAGGGCGGCTGTGACGCCGAGCGACATCCCGATCAGTGTAGCAAGCAAAAAGGCCGAGCCGCCGAGGAGAATGGTCTTCGGTATCGCTTGCATGACCAATTCCGTTGCCGGTAGATCGCTGGCGAAAGATTCACCGAGATCGCCGCGGGCAACGCGGCCGAGGAAGTTAAGATACTGGACGACAATCGGCCGATCGAGTCCCCACTGCACCCGGTAATCCTGGCGTATGTCCGGCGGTGTTTCCGGGGGCAGCAGCTCTTCAGAGGGGTCGCCGGCTGCGCGCAGGATCACGAAGACCAGAGTGACGCAGAAAAGCAGCGTGACCAGGGAGCGGACGGCGCGAAAGCCTATCGCCTTCAGGCTCGACATCTTCATCTTACGCAACGTCCTCGCTGGCTGCTCTGACAGGATTCAAAGGCGCGCGCGTTCGGGCGGGCGACGGGTCCGCCTGGTTTTCCGAGGGCGAACCGGCCAGATGGCAGGAAACCTTCCGACCGCCGCCAAGCTCGGCAAGCGCCGGCATCTCGCTTTTGCATCGGGCGACTGCGGCGGAGCAGCGCGGATGAAATGCACAGCCACTCGGTTGGTTTGCCGGATTGGGTGGCTCCCCCCGCAGCATGATGCGTCCGCCAAGCTTCGTGCCGGGAACCGGAGCCGCCGAAACGAGTGCACGCGTGTAGGGATGAGCCGGGCGAGCGAAGAGATCGTCCGCTTCTCCTTCCTCAACAATGCGTCCCAGATACATGACGGCTATCCGATGGCTGACCTGACGAACAACGCGAAGGTCATGACTGATGAAGATCATCGCCAGTCCCAATTCGGCCTGCAGATCGGACAAGAGATTGACGACCTGAGCCTGGATCGAGACATCGAGTGCGGAGACCGGTTCATCGCAGACCAGCAGGTCCGGACGGGTGACCAGCGCCCGCGCCAGTACCACGCGTTGGCGCTGCCCGCCGGAGAGTTCGTGCGGATAGCGGCGGGCAACCGCGTCGGACAGGCCGACGGCGCGCAGCAGTTCGCTGACGCGGGCGTCGCGCTCCCGCAGGCTGCCGGCTTGATGGATGTCCAGCGGCTCCCGCATCTGCTTCGCAATCGGCAGTCTACGGTCGAGCGCGGCCAGCGGATCCTGATAGATCATCTGCATGCGCATCCGTGATTTCCGCCATTCGGGCGAGCCGATGACGGGAAGCGGCCTGCCGTCAAAAGAGATCGCGCCACGCGTCGGCGGCTCGAGCCCGAGGAGGAGCCGTCCCGTCGTCGATTTGCCGGAGCCCGATTCCCCGACGATGCCGAGCGTCTCGTTGCGGCCGACCGAAAGCGTCACATCCGAAACGGCATGGACGACGGAAGCGTTGCCCCAGATATGCCGATTAAGCTCATAGCTGCGCGCGATATTCCTTGCGTGTAAAAGCGGTGCACTCATGCTTCGATCCGCTGTTCTTTCTGCCTGGAATAACGGATCGCTGCGGGCGGTTGCGCCTCGCTTACCAGGCAAGCGACACTATGGTCACGGCCGATGCCGGCAAGCAGCGGAATCTGTTCATGGCATTGCGTCTCTGCAAATGCACAGCGCGGGGCAAAGGAACAGCCGGCCGGCAGACTGCTCGCGTCCGGCACGGTTCCGCCGATCGCCGTGAGCCGTCGTCGCGGCCCATCGATGGCGGGCAAGGATCCCATGAGGCCTTGGCTATAGGGATGCGCCGGGTGCTCGAAAAGGCGTTCCACCGGTGCCTCTTCGACGATGCGGCCGGCATACATCACCGCCACCCGATCACATACCTGCGATACGACTCCGAGATCGTGGCTGATAAGGACGAGCGCCATTCCGGTTTCGCGTTGGGTCAGCGCCAGGAGATCGAGGATCTGCGCCTGGATAGTCACATCGAGCGCTGTCGTCGGCTCGTCGGCGACCAGCAGATCCGGTTGTCCGGCAAGTGCCATGGCAATCATCACCCTCTGGTTCTGGCCGCCGGAAAATTCATGCGGATAGGCATTGAGTCGCCGCTCGGCATCGGGGATGCCGACGAGATCGAGCAGCCGCTTTGCTTCCGCCTTGATCGCGGCACCGGAGAGGCCGCGATGCAAGGCGAGCGTTTCGCCGATCTGGCGTTTCACCGTCAGCATCGGATTGAGCGCGCTGACGGGATCCTGGAAGATCATCGCGATGCGCCCACCGCGGATACCGGTGAACTTGGAGTCGGGCATGTCGAGAAGATTCCGGTCATTCAGCATGACCCGGCCGGAGACTTTTGCCTTGGGAGGCAGGAGGCCTAGCGCTGCAAGCCAGGTCACCGATTTTCCCGACCCGGATTCGCCCACGAGGCCGAGGGTCTCGCCCGGACCAATCGCCAGATCGATTCCGTGGAGAACCCTGACGCCGTTGAAGGAAACGGTTAGTTCTTCGAGCGTGATGCTGCCGCGCATGTTGGTCGCTCCTGCTTGGGACGGCGAAGGGGTCCGTCGGCAAAAAGACAGACCATTCGTCAGCTAGACAAATCGACTCATCCGCGCATACCCGGGCACGCGCGGATCATGTTTTGGAATTTTCGACGATCGGCGACCGCAGGAAGACACCGCGGTCTCTTCTACTGCAAGCGCGCCATGTGCCCGTTGGTGTGCAGCTACTAGCGGAGGCAGATGACCGTTGCATGACGGTCTGACGGAAAAGAGGGTCCACTTCGCCGTTTTCGAGTATGACCATAGCCCACGGGTATCCATATCGTTTTCATCCTACTTGGATGCCTTCCGACCTCCCTCATTTCACAGTCGGGTCGATCCGGTCGCGCAGCCAATCGCCCATGATCGAGACTGACAGCGTTGTGACGACGATCACCGCTGAGGGCATCAGCATGATCCACGGCGCCGACTGGACATAGTCGCGGCCGTAACCCACCATGTTGCCAAGGCTGGTCTGCGGGGGCTGCAGGCCGATGCCGAGGAAGGACAGGCTCGATTCCAGGAGGATGACGCCGGGAACATTGAGCGTCATGGCAATCACGATCGTCGCGGAAATGTTGGGCAGGATATGGCGCAGATAGATGCGCCCGGGTGATGCGCCAATCTCGCGCGCAGCCGCCGCATAGCCTTGTGTATTGGCGGAAATGGCGAGACCGCGCGCGATGCGCGTCACCTGTTCCCAGCCGTAGAGACCGAGCAGCATGACAAAGATCGGCAGCGAATTGCCGAGGAAGGCGAGCACGGCGATCGCGATGATCATGAAGGGCATGGCAAGCTGTGCATCCACGATCGTCAGGATGACCTGGTCGACCCAGCCGCGGAAATAGGCGGCGATGAAGCCGAGCGTCACGCCGACGATTGTTGAAATGAGCGTGGCGCACAGCGCGATCGTGATCGAAACACGGATCGAGGCGATCGCCCTCGACAACACATCGCGGCCGAGCTGATCGGTGCCGAGAACATGGTTGAAGGTGCCACCAAAAAAGACCGGAGGTTTGAGCCGCGCCAGCACGTCCACGGCCATGAAATCATAGGGCGTCAGAAGCGGCGCGAAGATGGCGATGAAGACCATCAGCGCCAGCCAGGCAATCGCCAGGATGACCATGGGCGGCCAGTCCTGCAGAAAGGCCTGCAATCCGCTTTTTTCGGTGAACACACTGCCATCGGTCGAAAGTCCGTCCTGTTCGATGGCCATGTCACGCCGCCTGTGTTTTGCCGCCGCGCATGCGCGGGTCGATCAGACCGTAGAGAAGGTCGATGAAGAGATTGGAGAAGACCATCATCACGCCGATCAGAAGCAGGATGACCTGCACCACCGCCAGATCGCGTGACTGCACCGAAGAGACCAGCAGCCGGCCGATGCCGGGCCAGGAGAAAACGCTCTCTACGACGACTGCCCCGCCCACAACATTGCCCAGCATGAAACCGAAGACGGTTACGATCGGTATCGCCGCATTCGGCAGAACATGCCGCGTCACCACCTGTCTCGAGCGGACGCCCTTGGCGGCGGCGGTGCGCACGAAAGGCCGTCCGAGCACTTCCACCATGGAAGAGCGGGTATAGCGTGCGACTGTCGCCGCTCCCGCGATGCTCAGCGTCGCGATCGGCAGGATCATATGGTAGGGCGTCGCATAGCCGCCGGAGGGTAGCCAGCGGAGCTGCACCGCGAAGATCAGCGCCAGAACCAGGGCCAGGACGAAGGCAGGCACGGTGAAGCCGAAAACGGAGGCCGACATGATCAGCCTGTCGAAAGTCGAGTTGCGGTAGAGCGCCGCGGTCATGCCGGCAGCAACGCCGATGATCGTCTTGAGGAACAGCGTCGGCACCATGATCCACAGCGTCGCCGGCAGCCGGGCCAGTACGGTTTCCATTGCCGGCCGGTTCTCGCGCATGGAATTGCCGAGGTCGCCGTGAAGGACCGCGATGATATAGCGATAGAACTGCACCCAGATCGGCTGATCGAGTCCCCATTCGTGACGGAAGGCATTGACCACTTCCTGCGGCGTAGCCGGATCGAAGAAGCGTTCGGCCGGGTCGCCCGCAAGCCGGAGGACGATAAAGGCGAAGGTGACGATGATGAACAGCGTCACCAGGGCGCGCAGGAAACGCGTCGAGACGAATTGCAACATCAGGCAGCCTCCCCATTGGCAACCGCTACGCCGGCGGTCGACGGATTGTTGACAAGATGGCAGGCAACCGCCCGCCCGCCTTCCGACATGAGTTCCGGTCGCTCGATGCGACAGACGGGCTTCACCTGCGGGCAGCGGGTATGGAAGGGACAGCCGGGCGGAACATTGACCGGGTTCGGCGGATCGCCGGCCAGGATGATGCGCTCGCGCGCCGACCGACCCTTTCGCGGCACGGCGGAGACGAGCGCACGGCTGTAAGGATGCAGCGGCTGATGGAAGACCTCGCCCGGCCGGCCGATCTCGACAATGCGCCCGAGATACATGACCGCCACCCGGTCGGCGATCTGGCGCACCACTTTCAGATCGTGGCTGATGAAGACGCCGGTAAAGCTGTTGCGGGCGCGGATATCCTGGAAGACGTTCAGAACCTGCGCCTGAACCGAGACGTCAAGCGCCGAGACCGGCTCGTCGCAGACCAGGAGTTCCGGCTCCATGACCAGCGCCCTGGCGATGATGACGCGCTGCCGCTGGCCACCGGAAAGTTCGTGCGGGAACCGATCGCCGTGGTGCGAGGAAAGGCCGACATTGCCCATCACCGCCCGTACTTTGGCACGACGTGCATCCCGAGTAAGGTCCGGGAAATGGACGATGAGCGGCTCGCCGATCTGCTCACCTATGGTGATGCGCGGATCGAGCGCGCCGAGTGGATCCTGGTAGATCATCTGCATGCGCCGGCGCATCCGTCGCCAGGCGAGATCGGGCACCGCGCCGACCTTCTCGCCGCCGAACACGACCTCGCCCGAGGTTGGCGGGATGTGGCCGAGCAGCAGCCGCGCCGTGGTCGATTTGCCGCTGCCGCTTTCGCCGACGATGCCGAGCATCTCACCCGGTACCACGTCGAAAGTCAGTCCATCGACCGCTTTCAGCGTTTTTGTGCGGGCAAACAGACTGCCCCGCTGGCGGAGCCTGTAATGGCGCGTGAGGTTCTTGACGGTAAGCTGACCTTTCATCACACCAACTCCGCAGCGATCTCTACAGGAGCAGGCAGGCGAGCATTGGCCGGCGGTAGTATGTCGCCGAGCTTCACGCAGGCGGCCCTGTGGCGTCCGTCTGCCCCGGCATCGATCATCGTCGGCACGGCCCACTGGCATTCGGGACCGGCGACGGCGCAACGAGGTGCGAAGGTACAGCCGGACGGCAGCCGGTCCGGCGGCGGCACGGAGCCCGGAATGGCGAGAAGCCTCTGGCGCGGCCCGTCGATCGACGGAATGGCATCGATCAATCCACGCGTATAGGGATGGGCAGGATTATCGAAGAGATCAGCCGTCGGGCTGTCCTCCACGATACGGCCGCAATACATCACCACCACCCGCTCGGTCATTTCGGCGACCATCCCGAGATCGTGGGAGATCAGAACCAATGCCATGTTGCGCTCGCGGCGCAGATCATCGAGGAGATCAAGGATCTGCGCCTGGATGGTGGCATCGAGCGCCGTCGTCGGCTCGTCGGCGACAAGCAGGTCCGGATTGCCGGCAAGCGCCATGGCGATCATCACCCGCTGGTTCATGCCGCCGGAGAACTCGTGCGGATATTCGCCGAGCCGCTGGCGCGCATTGGCGATGCCGACGCGGTCGATCAGGCGCTCGGCCTCCCTGCGGGCTGCCGCGCCGGTCAAGCCCTGATGCAGGCGCAGCGCCTCGCCCAGCTGCCAGCCGATCTTGTGAAGCGGGTTGAGCGAGCTCGAGGGGTCCTGGAAGATCATCGCGATGCGGCCGCCGCGGATTTCGCTGAGCCGGGCATCGTCGGCGCCAAGGATTTCCCGCCCTTCAAGCCTTACGGAGCCACCGACCCGGGCATTGCGGCCGAGAAGCCCCAGCACCGCCATCCAGGTGATTGACTTGCCGCAGCCGGATTCGCCGACGATGCCGAGCGCCTCGCCGCGCTTGAGTGGGATATCGATACCGTGCAGCGCACGGGTGAAGCGATAGCGGCCTTCAAACTCGACGGTGAGGCCACGGATATCCATGAGATCGGTGGATCCGGTCATGCGCCTGCCTCCGTAGCTGGATCATTGGGGGATACTGGAACGCCAGGCCCGACCTGCAACAAATATCGCTCGGCGCCTTCGAGGATGACGCAGCTCAGCACCTGCCGCATATAGGCGCCGGTATCCACATTGATGCGGTTCGGGAGGCTCTCGACCTCCTGGCGCGGCGTATGGCCATGAACCACCACCTTGCCGAAATTCTTCCGCGAGAGGAGAAATTTGTCGCGTATCCATGTGAGGTCATCGAGCCGCTGATCGGTAAGCGGACGATCCGGGTCGACGCCGGCATGGGCGAAGAAATAGTCCCCATCGCCGTGCCACAATGGCAGCGAAAGCACGAATTCCTTGTGACGAATGGGGATTACGGCCGCAAACATCTGCTGCAATGCGACGGCGCGGCCGATATCGGCAATGCCCGCGAGAATGTCGCCTTCCTTCAGCCCATAGGAGACGAGCGTTTCAAGCCCGCCCTTCACCGCCCAGGCCGAGAGGACAGAAGGATCGGTCAGGAAGGTCGCCAGCCAATGATCGTGATTGCCGCGCAGGCACATGATCTCGATACCGTCTCCCCGCCGCTCCCGAGCCTCGATGATCGCTTCGACAACGCCCGCCGAATCCGGTCCGCGATCGATGAGGTCGCCGAGGACGATGATCAAGGCCCGATCCGCCGGATGGCGCTTCATATCCTCGGCGATCGCAGTCCACATGGCTGCGAGAAGGTCTGCTTGACCATGCACATCACCGACCGCATAGACGCGTCCGCCAGAGATCGCAGGATTGACGGCATCCTCGAATTCCGGCCAGGGCTCTCCCTGACGTTCAATGGCAAGCGGGCGGCGATGATGGCGCATGGCAACGAGAGTTCCGGATGACAAAAGCGGGGGCGCTGAAGCACCCCGCCGCCCTTCGATTACTTCTTGATTGAGAAGGAGCCCGGACGGAAATCCATCACGAACATCGCCGACGGCTTCCACTGGATGTCGGCGCGCTTGCCGTAGAGGATGGCATTCTGGTGCAGGACGACCATCGCCGGGTCTTCAGCCTCGATGATCTCCAGTGCGCGGGCGAAGGACTTCTTCACTTCAGCCTTGTCGGTTGAGGTGTTCAACACGTCGCAGAGCTTATCGAACTCGTCGTTCTGCCACATGCCGCTCTTCGGATTGGTCTTTGTATTATACGAACCGTAGGGGCAGTTATTGGCAAGCAGCGCAACCGGATAGGCGAAATAGGCCGTGTTCGACAGGTCAGCCATCATGCGATCCGGAGCCGGATCGTTCGGGTTATCTATGACCGAGAAGTCGATGTTGAAGCCAATTTTGCGGAGATTGTCGAGATCGAACTGCGCGACCGTCAGCTCGTTCGGATAATAATCGTTGTGGACGCGATAAGTGATCTTCTCGCCCTTGTAGCCGGCTTCCGCGAGAAGTTTCTTGGCAAGCTCCGGATCATAGGCCGGCGACTTGAAGTCCTCGACGAAAAGATCGCCGAACAGCTTGTGCTGGAAGCCCTGCGGCACGGCGGTCATGCCACCCCAGAGCGAGTTGACGATCGTGTCGCGGTCGATCGAATGCGAAAGCGCCTGGCGGATCAGCTTGTTCTTCAGCGGACCGTTGTTGGTGTCGAGCGCGATGAAGCGGATATTGGCGACGGGGCCGCCGACGACGTCAAAATCCTCGGTATTCTTCAAGAGTGGGACCTGGTCCGGGCCGAGGTCGCTGACGATATCGTATTCGCCGGACATCAGGCCGTTCACGCGGCTCGCCGCTTCCGGAACGACCATGAAGTCGAGCTTGGCGATCGGCGGCTTGCCGCCCCAGTAATCGTCATGGGAAACGAGATGGATTGCCGAACCCTGGTCGACACCGACGACCTTGTAGGGGCCGGTCGCAACAGGATGAAGCGCGTAGTCTGCCCAGGACTTGGCCTCCTGGAAGCCGCGCTTGGAAATGATCGCCGCATAGTTGACGCGGGCAAGACGGGCTTCCGTATCGAGCGTCGCCTTTTCCATGACGAAGCGGACCGTATAGTCATCGACCTTCTCGACCGACTTCAGCAGCGGCCATTCCGACTTCCGGTTGGCGGCTGTGATGGCCGGCGGGACGATGCCCTTCGTGCCGTCGGCGTGGGTGAAGGTTGTCTGGCCGGCCTCACGGGCTTTGACCTGTTCCGGCAGGCGGCCGTAACGTTCGTCGGAGAACGAGAAGACAACGTCATCGGCCTTCATCTCGTCGCCGTTGTGGAACTTGACGCCATGGCGGAGCTTCACTTCCAGCGTCGTGTCGTTCAGCCACTTCCATTCGGTGGCGAGGCCGGGCCGGGCGCTAAGATTGGGGTCGGAAAGATCAAGCTCGATGAGCTGCTCGAAGATCATGTTCTGGTATTTGCGGGCGGCGGTCCCGCCGTTGTCGCTCGTGTCGAGCGTACCGGCCGTGCCCATGCTCTGCAGGGCGACTGTGATGTTTGGCCGGTCCTCGGCAAAGGCGGCATGGGAAAGGAAAGTGCCGGCGAGCAAGGCGCCCGCGAGCGACAGGGTTTTGAGGTTCTGGATCATTGCGAAATCTCCTTCAAGGGGACATGCAGTGGAAAGTGAGACCGCCTTGTCGGGCGGCATGGCTTCGCCGCTCGCCGACTGGCGCTGTCCCGCCGGCGCTCGGTATCTCGAGGTCTCGATGTCTTACCGGGGCGCCCGGTCAGGCCGGGCGCATCGTCATGGAACGATCAATCCTGCAGTTCTGCGACCCTTGCAACGTCCATTCCAGCCGCCCTCTCGGTCACAAGATCAGCTTCGTCGACATAGGGACGTTCGCCGACATGGCCGATAATGATGCGCGACACCTTGCCGTCGATGGCCGCCGTGAATTCCTTCACGACCGGGGCCGGCACGGCTTCGCCGTCTTCGAGGAGCTCGAACATCGGCCGGCCGGTCATGCTGGCTGCAGGTTCGAGGCCAAGAAGTGCGAGAATGGTCGGCGCAAGATCGTAAATCGCCGTGCGCGAGGCGACGACCTCACCGCCGCTCTTCAAGCCGGCGCCCTCACCGATCAACACGGCCGCCAGTTCCACGGCATGCAGACCTCCGTGCGACCCGCCGCCGAGCGGAATGCCGCTGTAGCTGCCGGCGTCGCAGATCGACGTGCCCGGAACGCCGAATTCGTTTTCAGCGTCGGTGCCTCGAAGGTTGATGTAGAGGTCCGGTGCACGGCCATGCGCGGCACCGGTCAGTTCCAGCGCCAGCGTGCCGGCGATGATGCCCTCCTGCGCACCCGGCTCGACCGCCCGGGTGAAGGTGGCGCCATACCAGGGTTGCGCGGCGAGCGCATCGAAAACGCCCTGCAACAGGCCCTTGTCAAATTGCTTGAGCCAGAAGCCCGGTGCGCGCCCCTTCCGATAAAGCACATCGATGTCGTTGTCGAAGCGCGTGTCGGCGGCGATGCCGGCCTGCTTCAGGGCATCGCCGACGGAAATGAATTCGTTGATTGTCGAGTGGCCGTGGTCGGAGGTGACGAAGATGACAATGTCGTCCTTTTCCGGCTGCCTGTCGCGCCATTCGAGAAGATTGCCGATCGCCGCATCGCAATCGCGCATCGAGGCGAGCATACCTTCGGCGCCGAGACCATGACGATGTGAAGCGCTGTCCACTTCGGTGATCCAGATGATTGCAGCCGCCGGCTTTCTCTGCGGCCAGACGGTATCGGTGAAGGCGGCAACGGCCTGGCGTTCGGCGCCACGGTCGAAGCCGTTGGCCGGAACCCGGTGCTGCTCGGCTATGTCGACGGCGAGCTCGGGCGGGAAGCCGATCGCCGGATGGCGGACGTTGAAGCCGGCTTGTCCCCAGTCCGCCCCTTTCCAGTTGAGCGCAGTGAACGAACCCTGCCCGCTCGAATTGACCACCGCGAAGGATTTGCCGTTCTTGGCGAGCGTTTCGGAAAGATTGGTGGCCGTCACCATGCCGCCGACGATGCGGCGCTCGCCGGCACGCCAGTCGTGGACCGTATCCGTACCGGTCAGGCGGCCCGAGCCGTCGCGGGAATAGAACTCATTGCCGAGAATACCCGTCGTTTCGGGGCGGGCGCCGCTCGCAAGTGCAGTCAGTGCCCCGCGCGTCTCGCTCGGGAACACCGTGCGATGATCCTTGCTCGACACACCCCGCGCCCGCATGGCAGCGAGATTGGGCATAGTGGTTTCGTTGATCATGTCGGGGCGCAGGCCATCTATGCCTACAACGATTACATGGCGGATATCAGCCATTGTCATTGACCTTTTCTTGCAGGTGCGGAAATTCGGACACCTCGGGTGAGGCGGATTGCTCGGGATAGAAAACGCTGGCGCCCGCCTCGGTCAGAAGCCCGGCAAACGGCTCGTCGAGCGGCATATCGGTCACGAAGGTTTCTATGCCGGCGAACGGAATGCTGCGATAGCGGCCGACGGCGCCGATCTTGGTGTGATCGCCGACATAGATGCTGGCGCGGCTCTGCGTCGCAAGCCGGGTCTTCAGCTCCATATTGTGCTTGGTCCGCTCCACGAGCCCGAACTCAGCGTCGAGCCCATAGACGCCGATGATCGACAGGTCGAAGCTGCAATTGCGGATCGCGCCGAACACTTCGTCGCCGAACAGCGTCTTGGCGTTCCAGTCGTAATCGCCGCCGGTCAGGATCACCTTATGGCGCTGGCCTGCCTGCAGCGCGTCGCCGATCGCCGGCATGTTGGTCATGACGGCGACCGGCGGACCGTTGCGCATCGCCTGCGCGACCGCAAGAACCGAGCTCCCGCCCGTCATGAAGATCCACTGGTCCGGCTGGATCATCGCCGCCACCAGCGTGCCGATCGCCTGCTTTTCCGCCCGTTCCATGTTGACGCGCTCGTCAAGTGCCGCCTCGCGGCCGGAGGGGATGGCTCCCCCATAGACCCGCTGCAGCGATCCGCCCCGCTCCAGGGTAACCAGATCGCGGCGGATCGTCTCGGTCGATACCCCGAAGGTTTCGGCAATCGCGCTGATCGACATGCCGCTGCCGCCATTGACCAGGCGGATGATGGTTTGGTGTCGGCTGGCTGCCGGAATCTTCGACATAGACGATCGCCTCTTCTGATGGCGGTGTTCTAGGACGCAAACATTGCAGCGGCGTGACACATTTTTGAACTTATGTTGTCAGTTCAACAAAGCCACACAAACTCCCACATTTTTCTCTGCGCATCGTCCAACGGTCAGTTCAGATAGGTGCATCTAACTAAGCCGAACATACGCGCATATCCGGATTGCTAGACCGCAATTGCAACCAGGCCCTCGCCTTCAATTTCGTAGGCACACCCTCGTTCGTCATCCACGGGACAACCTTCGGCAGCGTCCCGGATGAAAAGGGACTGAAGGTGGCGATCGCCGAGGCCCGGGCAGCCTGATTCATGATTGCAGGAAAGTTGGGTCTTGGCCGAACGCAGTCCGCCTCAACATCCTCGGCGCCGCACTGGACACGTTACACAGTGCGAGTGCAGACGGTTGTTTCAGATCAATGAATTTGGTGACCGACCAGGGGTTAGATACTCCAAAACCGATAATGCAAAGTGGTAATTGATACCCATCGCACGGAGGCATCATGGCGAAGATCATCCCCTGCCCCAACTGTGGGCAACTTAACCGGCTGGATGACAAGCGGGATGGAAAATTGGCCCATTGCCCGGCCTGCAAGTCGCCGCTGTTCACCGGCCGGCCGATTTCCCTGCACAAGGGAAATTTCGACCGTCAGACTGGCTCCGACGATCTCCCGGTAGTCGTCGACTTTTGGGCATTGTGGTGTGGTCCCTGTCGTGCAATGGCTCCTGCCTTCGAGGCCGCTGCCGCCGCTTTCGAGCCCGGGGTGCGCTTCGCTAAGGTGGACACCGAAGCGGAACAAGGCCTTGCTCAAAAATACGGAATTCAGGCCATTCCCACCTTGATATTGTTCAAGGGAGGAAGGGAACTCGCCCGGCGCAGCGGCGCGATCAGTGCCGGCGCGCTCAGGCAATGGCTGGAGCAAGCGGGCGTCGCATAAACTAGCGATCTGCAGCAAGCTCCTCTCAAATCTGGCAAGCTCTTCAACCGCGATCATCCTCGACGTGGCCGATAATCACGCTGCTTCGCCCGTCGCTGTTGCACGGTGACAGAGATATCGAGCATCTGATTGGTGCGCTTATCCTGTCAATTACCGGATGCCTCGCGCACGATGTCGTCAAGGAGACTGTTGACGTCATCCCGGGCCTCTCCTTCCGGTAGTCGGCGAAACCCGACCTTCACGGTTCCGGGCGCTGCCTCTGCCTCATAGGCGAAGAGCACGTAGGGACAGAAGCCGATGTTTGCGAGATCTGCCTCCATTGCCTTGCGGGAAACGGTCGCCGAACAGAACTGCATGAACTCCGCCTCGCGGTAGAGCACTTTCCCGGCGCCGACATCGCCTGCCGTACGCGCCAGCATCTCGGCAACGTGGCCGTGATAGTCCACCACATAGCCTCGATTGACGATGGCGTCCTCCAGATCGGCTAGTACCTCCGCAAAGGGTGCCTTGCTTTCATAGATCTTCAAAACGTCCGACGCCGTTGCCCCGGTGCACCCCAGGGCCGCCGGCAGAGCGACCAGCGATGCCATCACGATCTTTATCATCTTCTCCTCCCATATCCTCATCGCAGAAAAGATCAGCCTAGCCGAGACTTCAAAAACATGCAAAAATATAAATGTATAAATAGGAGGAGCATCATGGCGTCGTTGAGTGTCTATGAGGCATCGGGGCGATCAAGCCGCAGGGGGTTTCTGGCGGGCAGTCTCGCCCTTGCGGCATCCGCAGTCCTGACGCGGCCGGCTCATGCGGTCGGTCGAGTTTCGATGGGCGACAGCGAATTCATCACGGTCAGCGACGGAACACTGACGTTACCCATGGGGTTCCTGTTTCCGGACGTTCCAAAGGATGAATTGCAGTCATTCCTGGTCGCCCAAAACATGCCGACCGATGCTCTGCATCCAGACTGCAATGTAACGCTGCTCAGGCAGAAGGGGAGACTGGTCATATTCGACGTCGGCTCAGGCGCCAATTTCATGCCGACTGCCGGAATGCTTATCGACAATCTCGCCGCCGCCGATATCGACCCTGGCAGCGTCACCGATGTTGTCTTCACCCACGCGCATCCGGATCACCTTTGGGGCGTAACCGATGATCTGGACGAGCTGGTCTTTGCCAATGCCCGTTATCACATCGGGCAAGCGGAATGGGACTTCTGGTCTTCGCCGAATGCCCTGCAAGCTGTCTCTGCGGATCGGCAGACCTTTGTGGTCGGCGCCCAGAACAGGTTTGCCGCACTGAAGGACCGGATCGCGTTCCTCAAGCCCGGGCAGGAGATCCTGTCAGGAATCGAGGTCATCGATACCGCCGGTCATACGCCGGGGCATCTCTCCTTCATGGTCCATGGTAGCGGCGACCAGACATTGATTGGAGGCGACGCGCTCAGCAATACAGCCATATCTTTCCGACATCCGGAATGGCGTACGCAGAGCGATCATGATCCGGAGCGCGGCGTCGCGATGCGCCGGCAGTTGCTTGCTCGCCTCGCAGGCGACAAGGCGCGGATCATCGGCTATCACTTTGACCACGAAGGAATTGGCCGCGTAGAGCAGCGAGAAGGTGCCTACGCTTTTGTACCGGGGGCCTGAGCGGCGACCGTCTCGAGCTATCGGTCAAGGCTGACGGAACTCTCGCGAAAGATTGCCAATCCGGAGCCCTCGATGAGATAGGCGAGACCGATTCTGGCGCCGAGCGCTATCGAAGCGAAAGCGAGCGGTGCCGAGATGGCGAGTGCGGAAACGCCGGTAATCCCTTGTCCGATCGTGCAACCCATGGCGAATACGCCGCCGACCCCCATTAGGAGCGCGCCCAGCAGGTGCCGGCTCAATTCCCGTGCATCGTCGCAGGCTTCCCAGCGCACGGTGCGGCGAACCTGCGCATTGATGGCCGAGCCGATGATGACGCCCATGACCAAACCGACACCATAATCGGGCACACTCCCGGTAAATGTCATGAGTTGAAGCAGGGCATCGCCCACCGGAACGACGAAGGAGCCGGCTTCGAGCTGGACGATTTCGAAGGAATTCCTTGAGGCCAGAGTGGTGGCAACCCAGCCGAAGGCAATGACTGCTCCAATGGTCATTCCCGCACCAATGGACCACCACCGACGCCGGTAATCGGAATCCCGGAATACCCAGCCGAACATGGCAAGCGCGACGATGCCGGCAATGGCAAGACGAAGATCGACGCCGGTGAAGTAGGACGCAACAAGCCCGACGGATTGCCCGCCGGCGAAACCGAAGTCAATCGCCAGGTTGTCCACGATCGGCACGCGCGCCTGGGCGATCAGCCCCTTCTGAGCGGACAGCGCGCTGACGCCGAGGATGATGAGAACGACAAGGGATCGCAGGCTTCCGCCGCCAAGCCTGACGAGCGCGCCGAAGCCGCAGGTGCCGACGAGCGCCATGCCGAAGCCGAACATCACGCCACCCAGGATCGCTCCGGTCCAGGCGAAGCTCGAACGGATGTAGAAGCTCTCGTCGGATGCGGCAAGCCCCAAGGCCTGAAGGCTCTGGGTCAGGACAAGAGCGGTCGCAGCGGCGAGAATCCAGGTTCTCAGGCCGGTGCTGTCATTGGCATACCAATAGCGCTCCAACGCGGACATCGTGCAGAAACGCTGATTGCGGGCCACAAATCCGAGCACGCAACCGGCAAGCAGCCCGGCAACGGGCAAGAACCAAGCCGATGCAACGATATTCTCCATTTTATCCTCCCGCGAACCCTCCCCGGTTCGCAAAGGTCGTAACGCCAGTCCCTCCGTTGACTGGTGTTACGATGGCTTCTCACCCTGTCGCACCGGTGCGCAGAAGAGCTCGTAGAGAGAGCCTATCACGGGTGCGATCTCCTTGTTGGCAAGTGAATAGTAGATCACACGCCCATCCCGGCGGGTCGTGACAAGGCGATCAAAACGGAGGCGCGCCAGTTGCTGCGATACGGCGGCCTGCGGCATTCCCATCGTGTTTTCCAGCTCCGAGACGGATTTTTCGCCTTCGGTGAGCAGGCACAGGATCAGCAATCGGTCCTCGTGCGACAAAGCCTTGAGCAGCTCACTCGCCTTTCGCGCCTGCGCGAAGAGCTTCTCCCGCTCTTCCGGCGTTTGCAGCGTGTTCAACTGTGGCAGGCTCATTCGCCCATACCTCCTAATTCGCATCCGGGCCCATATTGGCAGAAAGGACCACGCAATGTCCATTTCCTACGGAAGCTTGGCGATCAACTCATCGATTGAAAACCAGAAAAACTCATCTCCCGTGTAGCCGCGCAGGCGGCCGATCTCCTCACCCTCATCCATCAGGATGAAAGTCGGCGTAAACCGCTCCCGCTGTATATGGTCGAGATCCTCAGGCCACGCCTCGGTGATGTCAACGCGGCGAAGAGGCGCGCGTGCACCCTCTTCCGTCTTCGGCCATGCGGGGGCAATCTCGGCATTGAAGCGTGCGCACCAGACGCAACCCGGCTGCTCCAGCATGACCAGCTCGGCCGCCTTCCCCGAAGTCGCACCGGTGAGGATGAGCACCGCAAGAAGGGTCGATGTCCGCAAGGATGGAGAAGCGTCCGAAATCATCATTTGCAACATATAGCATTTTCTGAATACATGTGGCAATGCTGTGATGCAGGGTGGTCTTGGGAGGGATCGAATGCTTGATGTCAGCGTGGGGGGCGCGTTACTGGCTGGGTTGCTGTCATTCGTATCGCCTTGCGTTCTGCCCATCGTTCCACCTTACCTGGCCTGGCTTGCGGGGGTGAGCTTCGATCGATTGCGGGATGCCCAGCCGAACCCGGACGACCGGCGACAGGTCATATTTTCAGCAGTCTCTTTCGTTGCCGGCTTCTCGACGGTTTTCGTTGCCCTGGGTGCGACAGCGAGCCTGATCGGCAAGACGATCGCCCAATATTTCAATGTGCTTTCGGTGGCGGCAGGCGTGGTGATCATCGTCATGGGCCTGCACTTCCTCAAAATCCTTCAGATCGGGATGCTCTATCGGGAAGCGCGGGTACAGGTTACGGAGAAGCCTGCTGGTTTGGCTGGCGCCTTTTTGATGGGTCTGGCCTTCGCCTTCGGCTGGACGCCGTGCGTGGGACCGGTTCTGGCCGCAATTCTGTTCGTCGCAGGGGGAGAAGGGACGGCGACGCGCGGAAGTATTCTGCTGGCTGCCTATTCCCTTGGCATCGGACTGCCCTTCATCGCTTCGGCCGTTTTCGCCAGCCGGTTCCTTGGTTGGGCGGCGCGCTTCCGGCGACACATGCGTAAGGTGGAGGTCGCGCTCGGCCTCTTCCTGATCGTGACGGGACTGCTTTTCATGACCGGACAGATGTCGACGATTTCGCTTTGGCTCCTCGAGACATTTCCGGCGTTTCAGACAATCGGGTAGGAGGTCGCAATGCCGCAATTCGTTTTTCTGGCGTTCTTCGCCCTCTTCGTCAGTGCTTCCGCCGGAGCGGCTGCAACGATCGGCGAGGATGGCCTTCACAAGGAAGAGTGGTTTTCGACGACCTTTCGCGACATTGCGGAGGATATTGCCGAAGCCAAAGCCCAGGGTAAGCGCCTGGCGATCGTGTTCGAGCAGCGAGGTTGTATCTATTGCCGCCAGATGCACGAGAAGATTCTCTCCGATCCGGATGTGCGCGACTACATCAAAGCCAACTTCCTCGTCGTTCAGTACAACATGTTCGGCGATGAGGAAGTGACGGACCTCGACGGCGAGGTGCTGACGGAAAAAAGCGCTGCCCGCAAATGGGGTTATATCTTCACGCCGACGGTTGTCTTCCTTCCCGAAGATGCCGGGCCCCGGGTCTCCGTCAGCAAAGCCGCCGTCGCGACGATGCCGGGAGCTTTCGGCAAATGGACCTTCCTCAACATGTTCCGGTGGGTGCGCGAAAAGGGGTATGAAGGAAACGAGCATTTCCAGACCTATCACGCGCGCATTATCCAGGAACTCCGCAACTCGGGGAAGCTCATCGGCGAGGACTGATGCGTGTCGGCAACTGATATATTCAAAGATTTATATTTTTCTATTGATGGCCGTTGAACATAGCGCTATCGTAAAAATGGAGGCTTGAACCGGTCATGCCGGTTCGGTGAGTTTGGGAGGACTCATGACAATGAAGCGTTTCCTGACCTGTGTCGCGGTGCCTGCTTTCTTGTGCAGTCAGGCTGCGGCGGTAGAAATTGCGCCGGACGCCGTCAAGATCGACGAAATGAAGGTCTCTCAGTCTCTGACTGGTGCGACCGGGAATGCCGAAGAGGGCGCGAAAGTTCTGGCGAATCGCGGCCTTGGAAATTGTCTTGCCTGTCATGTCGTCACACCGCTTGCCAAGGAACAGTTCCACGGCAACGTAGCCCCTGCCCTGGATGGCGTCGCCGACCGCTGGTCCGAAGCCGAGCTGCGGGCAATCGTGGTCGACGCAAAGCGGGTTTTCTCCGAAGAGACCGTCATGCCCGCCTTCTACAGCCTCGAAGTCGGCATCAACGTCCGCAAGGACCTGGCTGGAAAGACGATATTGACGGCACAGCAGGTCGAGGACGTCGTCGCCTATCTCACGACGCTGAAGGGCTCAAAGTAATTTTCCGGAAGAGGAGATGAATGCATGAAGATCAACAGGCGACAGATGCTGAGCCTCTCGGCGGGCGCAGCACTCTTCTCGATAGCGGGACATCGCTCCACATGGGCGGATGTGCCGGCTGCCGAAAAGCGAATTATGGACTTTGCAGGCGGCAAGACGCCCGCATCCGGCAAGATCACCTTGACTGCACCCGAGATCGCCGAGAACGGCAACACGGTCCCGATCTCGGTAAACGTCGAAAGCGCGATGACTGGCGGAGACATGGTCGACTCCGTCATCATCATCGCGGATGGCAATCCGAATCCGGAAGTGGCCACCTTTCACTTCACCGCACTGAGTGGCACGGCTGTCGCGACGACCCGCATGCGCCTTGCCAAGACACAGAACGTCATCGCCGTCGCGAAGATGGCCGACGGCTCGGTTTTCATGGACAAGAAGGAAGTCAAGGTGACGATCGGCGGTTGCGGCGGCTGACGACAACAGAGGTGGAAGGAGACTAGTCAAATGGCAGCGCAACCAAAACCGCGTATCAAGGTTCCGAAGGAAGCGAAAGCTGGCGAGGTGGTGTCGATAAAGACCCTCATCAGCCATGAGATGGAATCGGGCCAGCGCAAGGACAAGGACGGCAAGGTCATCCCGCGCAAGATCATCAACAAATTTGCATGCGAGTTCAACGGGGCTCCCGTTTTCTCCTGCGATATCGATCCGGCGATCTCGGCCAATCCCTATTTCGAGTTCAGCGCAAAACTGATCGAAAGCGGCACGTTCAAATTCACGTGGATCGATGACGATGGCGCTATCTACACGGATGAACAGAAGATCACCGTAAACTGAGCATTGCACCCGCCGCAACGGGCGGCGAGTGCACACCCATCGGTCGTCATCGCCTTATTGGGGAGGTTATCTTGGGAGGGATAACGATGAAGAGACTATCCGTCTTGCTGCTGGTATCGGTGGCATCTATCTCGGGATTGGCAGTGATGGCCTACGCCGATCCTGTCGATGATACCCTGACCATCGATGATCGCGAGATGATCATAAGGGCGAAGGCGCCGGAAGGGCATCCGTTCGATGAAGTGCTGTCCGGTTGGCTTTTCCGGGAGTCGGAAACCCGTGCGACGGAAGCCGATTCGTTCGCCAATCCGGGAATGCTTGCGGTGGAACGCGGCGAGGAACTCTGGAACACCGTCGATGGATCGATGGGGAAATCCTGTTCCTCTTGCCACAATGATGCATCCGCGACGATGAAGGATGCCGGCGCGCATTTTCCCAAGTGGGATGCGAAGGCCAGGAAGCCCGTCAACATCGAGATGAAGATCAATGACTGTCGTACCGAGCGTATGGGTGCCGAACCCTACAAGTTCGACGCGGAGGAGCAGGTGGCGCTGACCACCTATATCAAGCACCAGTCCTTGGGCACTCCGGTACAGATCGACCTGTCTGAGGGCGAAATGCAGTCGTGGTGGGACAAGGGCAAGGAACTCTACTATACCCGTACGGGCCAGTTGGATTTCTCCTGTGCCTCCTGTCACGAGAAAAGCATGGGCAAGTTCATTCGCGCCGATCACCTCAGCCAGGGGCAGGTCAACGGATTTCCGACTTACCGCTTCAACACCGCCGGCATGGTCTCCCTCCACAATCGCTTCCGCGGTTGCATCCGGGATACCCGCGCCGAAATGCCAAAGGCCTTTTCGGACGAATTGATGGCGCTTGAGGTCTACGTCACCTGGCGCGGCACCGGTCTTTCGGTCGAGACGCCTGCGGTTCGCCAATAACGGGACCGACGACCAAGATTGTTTCTCATGCGCGGAGGGTTCGAAGCAGTCCCCTCCCTTGGTTATGGAGTCCTTGATGTTATCGAGACGTGAAATGCTCATGGCCGGCGCAGCCCTGTCGGCCATCGTCGGCTCCGGGCTTGCCGGCAAGTGGTCGAGGGTAGCCGCGCAGCAGTCTCTGAGCGAGGACGATCTCCTCCGCTTCGAACCGCTCGGCAATGTGACGATCCTTCATCTCACGGATATACACGCCCAGCTCATGCCGGTTTATTTCAGGGAGCCGTCGGTCAATCTCGGTGTTGGTGATGTGGCGGGCCTGCCGCCGCACGTCACCGGTTCCGATTTCCTTCGCCTCTATGACATAAAGCCCGGAACCCCCGAGGCTTACGCGTTCACCTCCGAGGATTTCGTGGCGCTTGCCAAGGGGTACGGCAAGATGGGTGGGCTGGACCGGATCGCGACGATCGTCAAGCGGGTCAGGGCCGAGCGCGGCGAAGATGTCTTGCTGCTCGACGGCGGCGACACCTGGCAGGGTAGTTACACCTCCTACCAGACCAAGGGTCAGGACATGGTGGACGCCATGAACGCGCTTGCACCCGACGCCATGACGGGGCACTGGGAGTTCACCTATGGTACGGAACGCGTCCAGGAGATTATCGAGACCCTTCCCTTTCCATTCCTCGGAGGGAACATTTTTGACGCCGAATGGGACGAACCCGCCTTCGATGCCTATAAGATGTTCGAGAAGGGAGGCGCCAAGATCGCGGTCGTTGGACAGGCGTTTCCCTATACGCCGATCGCCAACCCGCGCTGGATGTTTCCCAACTGGTCCTTCGGTATTCGCGAGGAGCAGGTCGCAAAGAACGTTGCGGCCGCACGCGCCGATGGCGCGGACATCGTCGTGCTGCTTTCCCACAACGGCTTCGACGTCGACCAAGCCCTCGCATCACGCGTGGGTGGAATCGACATCATTCTGACGGGACATACCCATGATGCGATTCCGGAGCCCGTCCTTGTCGGCAAGACCTTGCTGATTGCCTCCGGCTCGCATGGAAAGTTCATCACACGGCTCGATCTCGATATCCGGAATGGGGCCTTGAGGGGCTATCGGCACCGGCTCATCCCGGTGTTCTCGGATATCATTACGCCGGATCCCGAAATGTCGAAGGCAATATCCGACATTCGGGCGCCGTATCAGGCTGAACTCTCGCGAGAACTCGCGACCTGCGACGGTCTCCTATATCGGCGCGGAAACTTCAACGGAACGTTCGACGACCTGATCTGTCAGGCTCTGCTCGACGTACGCGAGGCGGATATAGCCCTCTCTCCGGGCTTCCGCTGGGGCACGTCAGTCCTGCCCGGGCAGAAGATTACCGTCGAGGACCTGCACAATGCCTGCTCCATGACCTACCCGAACGCCTACCGCAACATGATGACCGGTCAGATGCTGAAAGACATCCTGGAGGACGTGGCCGACAACCTGTTCAACAAAGACCCCTACTATCAGCAGGGCGGCGACATGGTCCGGGTGGGCGGCATGGGATATTCGATCGATCCCGAAGCGGCGATCGGATCCCGCATTTCCAGCATGGTCTTGCTGAAATCGGGCGAGCCGATCGAGGCTTCGAAAGAATACGTCGTTGCGGGTTGGGCCTCGATCAATGAAAGCACGCAAGGACCGCCGATCTGGGACGTCGTGGAGCAGTACCTGACGCAAAATCCGGTCGTCAGCGTGGAAGAGAACCAATCCGTAAAAATCATCAATCGGAAGTCATGAGGCAAAGCCTCGTTGGCAGACGGTTTGCGACGTGATATATAGAAAAAATTGAATATGTTTTATGAGTCATCTGTTCGGGAGGAACTGATGAAGACCGAGACAACCAAGACAACGCGCCGTGCCCTTCTCAGGGCCGGATTTGCAGGCGGCGCGGCGGCACTTGCCACCGGCACGGCGGCCGGTGCACGGGCCGCCGACGATCCGGCAATTACCGAAATCCAGGATTGGAACCGCTATCCGGGCAAGGGGGTGGATGCAACGCCTTATGGCTCGCCTTCTTCATTCGAGGCTCATGTCATCCGCAAGAACGTGCCCTGGCTGACCTCCGATCCCATCTCGTCAGTCAATTTCACGCCCCTGCATGAGATCGACGGTATCATTACCCCGAGCGGCCTGTGTTTCGAACGTCATCATGGCGGCATTGCCGAGATCGATCCGAACGCGCATCGGCTCATGGTTCACGGCATGGTGGACAAACCCCTTGTCTTTACGATGGCCGACCTGAAGCGCTTCCCAAGGGAGAACCGCGTCTACTTCCTGGAATGCGCGGCGAATTCGGGGATGGAATGGCGCGGAGCGCAATTGAATGGCTGCCAGTACACGCATGGCATGGTGCATTGCGTCATGTACACCGGCGTCCCGCTCAAGACTATCCTGAATGAGGCAGGCGTGAAGCCGGAAGGCAAGTGGCTTCTGGCGGAAGGAGCAGACGCTTCGGCGATGACGCGATCGATCCCGCTTGAGAAGGCATTGGACGACTGCATGGTCGCTTTCGGAATGAACGGAGAGGCGCTCCGTCCCGAACAGGGCTATCCCGTCCGCCTCGTGGTTCCCGGCTGGGAAGGCAATATGTGGATCAAATGGCTAAGGCGCCTCGAAATCGGGGACCAGCCCTGGCAGCAACGCGAAGAGACGTCGAAATACACGGACCTTCTCGCCAACGGCAAGGCGCGCCGTTTCACCTTCCTGATGGACGTGAAATCCGTCATCACCAATCCCAGCCCGCAGGCGCCGATCAGGCATGGCAAGGGTCCACTCGTGCTGACGGGGGTTGCATGGTCCGGCAATGGGCGGATCAAGCGCGTCGACGTCTCCGTCGACGGCGGCCGCAACTGGCACACGGCGCGTATCGACGGCCCGAGCCTGCCAAAGGCGTTGCACCGCTTCTACTACGAATTTGACTGGGACGGCTCCGAACTGTTCCTGCAATCCCGCGCAATCGACGAGGCTGGTTTCGTGCAGCCGACAAAGGACCAGTTGAGAAGCGTGCGCGGCACCAATTCCATCTATCACAACAACGGCATCCAGACCTGGCACGTCACCGAGGAAGGGAGGATCGAGAATGTCGAAATTTCGTAAGCCGCTGCTCATCATCGGCCTATCCGTTCTGGCTGGCGCTGGCACTGTTCTGGCGGGAGATGGAGAGCATTTCAAGCTCGGGCGCGTCGCAACTCCCGATGAGCTGCTTGCCTGGGACATCGACGTTCGTCCCGACGGTCTCGGATTGCCTGATGGACGGGGTACAGTGGCCCATGGGATGGAAATCTTTGACGAGAACTGCGCGTCCTGCCATGGCGATTTCGGCGAAGCCGTCGGCCGGTGGCCTGTCCTGGCGGGCGGGAAAGGGACGCTTCAGGCAGATCGGCCGGAGAAGACCATCGGTTCCTATTGGCCCTATCTCTCCACCGTCTTCGACTATGTCCGCCGTGCGATGCCATTCGGCAATGCCCGGTCACTATCGGATGACGACGTCTACGCTTTGACCGCATATCTCCTCTACCTCAACGACGTCGTGACGGATGACGAGTTCGAACTCTCCAAGGAGAATTTTGCCGACATCAAGCTACCGAACGAGGTCAACTTCACCGACGACGACCGTACGAAGGAACCGTTCTATGCCGACAAATCGGAGCCCTGCATGGAAAATTGCAAACCCGACAAGGCGACCATAAAGGCGCATGCCGCGATCCTCGACGTGACGCCGGAAGATGCCGGCGAGGATGACCAGCCGGCGAACGGTGGAATAGAATAGACGGATCGCCAGTTCGGATCCGATCCGCTCTGAAATCGATGACAACGCCGTTGCCACACGGCCGCAGACGATCAACCCGCGATCGAGATCAGATCCCCATTCATACAAGGGAGAATTACATGAAGAGGATTATCCTGGCAGCCGTATTGGCTCTGGCGACTGTAACCCCTGGCTTCGCGATAGCCGCCGATCACAGGGTCGAGATGAGGAACAAGGGCTCTGATGGGAGCGCGATGATATTCGAACCGCGCCTGGTCAAGGCTGAGGTCGGCGACACGGTGACCTTCGTCGCGATCGACAAGGGTCACAATTCCAGCGCCATAAAGAAGGGCGTTCCCGACGGCGCTGCTGAGTGGAAAGGCGAGATCAATCAGGAAATTACCGTAAAGATCGAGGCTCCCGGCGTGTATATGTTCCAATGCACGCCGCATTTCGGCATGGGAATGATTGGCGCCATCGTTGCAGGCCAACCGGTGAATCTCGAAGCTGTCAAGGCAATAAAATTTCCCGGCAAGGCGAAGCAGGTCGCATCGGAAATATTCGCGGAGATCGAGGCTGATGATTGAGCTCGATTTGAGGATTGGCCGGCCGGCCTGCTCGAAAACGCCACCAAATGGGCGCGCACGGCGATACGGCGGTTTCCGCGCCGATATTCTGTTCCCCCCGAACTGATGTCCGAAATCAGGGCTGCATTGCGCAAGATCAGTGCCCGCCACGATGAAAGCCCTACATAACCCAATGCGACGGAGAGTTGGGAGTTGAGATAATGGCTTATACCTTAGACAAGACGATCGACGGGTCGACATTCAACGAAGTGGTCGAAAGGACCAAAGCGGCTCTTTCGAACAATGGCTTCGGCGTTCTCACCGAAATTGACGTCAAGGCGACGATGAAGAAGAAGCTGAATACCGATCTTGATGATTACCTCATCCTGGGCGCATGCAATCCGGGCATGGCTTTCGAGGCGATCAAGATGGAGCCAAAGGTCGGAGCGATGCTGCCCTGTAACGTCATCATTCGATCCCTCGGCGAAGAGGGCGTCATGGTCAGCGCCATCGACCCTGTAGCCTCCATGCAGGCGATCGATAATGACGCCTTGAAGGAAACGGCGGGAAAGGTCAGGGGAATGCTGGCGGTCGTCGTTCAGGCGATATAACCGGTCCTTCGGAGATCGTGATGAAAAGGCAGAAGTTGGGTGGAAACACCGAGGGCGGATGCTGCCGGGGCCGGAATTGGCAATGATGACATGCTGCATGATTCCGGCCGAAGTCTCCGACACGAATTGGACCGGCATCACCATGGTCAGGATGGCGGTGTCTGCTGAACGCGCTTTTCTGACGGACAAAATAAGGTGGTGCCCGTCATCTGAAAGTTGGGCCGCTGTTTTTCGGAGCGCCTGCGGCAATCGCCTCGGCCGAGGGAGTTGAGCCGCGTGGAATATGCAAGCGCCGATCGATTGAAGAAGGCCCTCCTTTTGATTGCGCTGGCCGGCCTCGTGACGGGACTTGCCCTTTACTCTGCAGGCAGGATCGATGCGGCCGGCATCGTATGGTCGGCAGGGGTCGTCCCCGTCCTGGCCGCGCTTCTGGTGGAGATTCTGCGCAGTCTGTTCAGGGGCGAGGTCGGGCTCGACATCGTAGCCGCCTTGTCCATGTCGTCGGCGCTGGCATTCGGCGAGACGCTGGCGGCCGCCGTCGTCGCTGTGATGTTTTCCGGCGGCACTTTCCTCGAGAGCTTCGCCGAAGGCCGCGCTAGGCGCGAAATGCAGGATCTCCTCTCGCGCGTGCCACGGGTCGCGACCCGGCATCGCGACGGGGCGCTGGAGGATGTACCGCTCGACGATATCGAACCGGGCGACCGGTTGCTGATCCGGCAAGGCGATACGGTGCCCGTGGACGGCACGATTGCGTCCGACACGGCCTTCCTCGACACCTCCGCGCTGACGGGAGAATCCCTGCCCGTCCGGCTTGCTCGCGACAGGGAGGCGATGAGCGGTTCGACCAATGCGGGCGAGGCATTCGACCTCAAAGCAATACGCCGCGCGAGGGAAAGCACCTATGCCGGGATTGTCCGCCTCGTAGAGGAGGCGCAGAAGTCGAAAGCACCCATGTCGCGGCTGGCAGACCGCTGGTCGCTCGGCTTCCTCGCGGTGACGGTCGCGCTGGCTTCGACCGCCTGGTGGTTCACAAGCGATCCGATCCGGGCCGTTGCCGTGTTGGTGGTGGCCACGCCCTGCCCTCTGATCCTTGCAGTGCCGGTGGCGCTGGTGGCGGGCCTTTCGCGCGCAGCGCATTTCGGAGTTCTCATCAAGGGTGCCAAGCCACTCGAGGCGATGGCGCGAATACGAACCCTGATTGTTGACAAGACAGGTACGTTGACGGAAGGGCGTCCGCGGATCGTCTCGATCGACAGTCACATCGGCATCTCCGAAGTGGAGATCCTCCGCTTCGCCGCGGCGCTTGAGCAGGCATCGCAGCATCCCGTCGCACAGGCTATTGTCGCCATCGCGAAGGAACAGGGCCTCACTCTGCCGGTACCCTCGGAAGTCGCCGAGATTCCCGGCGAGGGCGTCGTTGGAAGTGTCCAGGGTCGCAAGATTGTAGTGGGTGGCGCAAGTTTCGTGGCAAGGCGCATCGGGCAGACATCGGACAATCATTCATCTCTCGCGGCAGGATCCGTTCTCGTCGCCGTGGCGGTCGACGGTAAGATGGCGGGACATCTGGTAATGGCCGATCCCTTGCGCAAAGGGGTGGAAACCATGTTCAAGCGGCTTCGGCAGGAGGGCGTGGCGCGGATCCTTCTGGCGACCGGCGATCGTCCCGAGGTGGCCGAACGCGTGGCGGAAGGTCTTGGTCTCGATGGTCTTCGGGCCGGGCTGACCCCGGATCAGAAAGTTCTCCTTGTCCTCACCGAGCGCAAGAACGGCCCTGTCATGATGGTCGGCGACGGAGTCAACGACGCACCGGCGCTCGCCGCTGCGGATGTGGGCGTCGCTATGGGGGCTCGAGGCGCTGCCGCCTCCGCCGAGGCCGCCGACGTCGTGCTGCTCGTCGACCAGGTCGACCGGCTCGGACCTGGGATCGTGATCGCCCGGCGCGCCCGCCGCATCGCGATTGAAAGCGTCGTCGCCGGGATCAGTCTGTCCGTGCTTGGCATGGTCGCTGCAGCCTTCGGCTACCTCACGCCGGTTCAGGGCGCACTGCTTCAGGAAATCATTGACGTTGCTGTCATCCTGAACGCCTTGCGCGCTCTGCGCATCACGCCGCCCGAACTCCCGGACGGCTAAGGCATGAATCACATCTCAATTGATAGACCCTGAGCCTAGCTCGCTCACTGCTGGCAGAGTTAGCTCAATCATCGACATCAGCTCAGTTTATATCCGATATTGTGATATAGATCACATTATATGTTGACTTCTATCCCCGGCTGTTAGACTATCACTCCCGTTCGGATAGCCGATGAGCACGCTGGAAACTGGGAGGATAACGGCATGCTTTCGAGAAGGACATTCATGTGGCTCGCGGGTACATTTCTCGCGACCAGGCCGGCGCTTGGGCAGGTGCCGGGCGGCGATTTGCCCCGAGATCAGTTGCTGATCCTGGAAAATCCAGAAGGCACAATTAAGAATGCCGGCTGGTTCAACATTTGGGCCATCAATGCAGGTGGCCAGACTACCGGCCTGCACCAGAACGCGATGGATACATTCTGGTATATTGACCCAGATCACGGGATCAACGGCGTCTGGGACAATTCTCTGGCAGCCGAAAAGCCGATCTATAATAAAAACTTCACGGAAATGACCGTGAAGTTGAGGTCGGGTATCTTCTGGAGCGACGGGGTGGAATTCACGGCTGACGACGTGGTGTTCACGATCGAGACGCACATGAAGACCAGTGGACTGCGTTGGAGCGCTCCGGTTCAGGTCAATGTGGCCGCGATCGAGAAAAAGAGCCCGACTGAGGTACTCTTCAAGCTCAAGAAACCCAACTCACGCTTCCACGCTCTGTTTACCGTCCGCTGGAACGCGATGTGGATGATGCCGAAACACGTCTTCGAGAAAGTTGGCGACGTGCTGAAATTCGACTTCAATCCGCCAGTGTCGCTGGGCGCATATACGCTCCACAATTTCGACCGTGGTGGCAAATGGTTCATCTGGAAGAAGCGGGACGATTGGCAACGGACGACAGTCGCGCGCTATGGCGAGCCCGGTCCTGGCTATCTCGCGTACATCGATCCGGGACCACCTGAAAAGCGCGTCATCGAGCAGCTCAATCACCGGCTCGACGTCATTCACGATCTTTCGCCCGAAGGCATGTTTACGCTCGCGAAGGATTCTCCGTCTTCGGTGAGTTGGTTCAAGGGTTTCCCTTATGCCCACCCGGACCCGACGCTTCCTTCTGTCATCTTCAATCATCGGCTGGAGAAGTTCCAGAACAAGGATGTCCGCTGGGCACTCGCGTTGCTGATCGATATCAAGGCCGTCAGCATGGCTTCCTATCGTGGCGCGGCGACATTCTCGGCCATCGGCGTGCCGCCTACGGGACTATATCCGAAATATTACTTCGAACCAATGGAGCAATGGCTTACTGGCTTCGAGCTCGATACCGGCAAACGGAAGATCAAACCTTACGACCCGACGGTGGGCAAGCAGATCGCCGATATGCTTCGGCCTTCGCTCAAGGATCAGATACCATCGGACCCCGCGGATATTGCGACCGCCTTCGGCAGAGGCTGGTGGAAGCCCGACCCGGAAGCGGCAACCGAGCTCCTCCAGAGGGCAGGCTTCACCAAACAGGGTGAGCGCTGGTTCCAGCCGAATGGCGAGCCGTTCACCGTGAAGGTTATGGTCGAAGGCGACCTTCGACCCGTCATGACGCGTGCAGGCTCGATCATTGCACAGCAATGGCGGCGTTTCGGCATCGATGCGAATATCGACGTCGCTCAGGGAACGATGCTCGACCGTCGTGGTGTCGGCGACTTCGATACGTTCATCGGCTGGAGCGTCGAAACCTGGGGCGGTCACCCAGACCTCTCCTTCTTCCTTGACAGCTGGCATTCGCAGTTCGTGGTCGATGTCGGCGAGGTGCAGCCGCCGAGAAACTGGCAGCGCTGGGCCGAACCTCGGCTGGACAAGATCATCGAAGAGATCCGCACGATCGATTTCGACGATCCGCGCGGCGTCGAACTCGGCCTCGAGTATCTGAAGCTGGCGGCGGCTGAGATGCCGATCATTCCGCTGATGGCATACAACGTGTTCGCAACGATGGACACAACCTATTGGACCGGCTTCCCGAGCCTTGCCACGAAGCCCTATACCAACCCGGTCTCCAACTGGGGCAACACAAAATACATGATGGTCAATCTGAAGCCGGCCAAACCGGCGAAGTGACCGGTGCCCGTCCGGCGTTCCCAGCGCCGGGCGGAACCTCTTTCCAAGACATGAGGCATCAATGCGATCCTACGTCATCTACGTGGGCAAGCGCGTTTTGCAATTCGCGCTTGTCGTTTTCGTCGGTATCAGCATCACGTTTCTGATCACCCATCTGACGCCGATCGATCCGGTCGAGCATGCCGTCGCACAAGTCAGTACATTTGGCTTTTCCAGCCCTGAATCGATCGAGCTTCTCCGGCAGTCGTTGCGGGAGCTTTACGGAGTGGGTGACAATCTATGGGAGGAGTATCTCGTCTTCTGGCAACGACTTGCCAAGCTCGACTTCGGCCCATCGTTGTCGGCATTCCCCACACCCGTGAGTGAATTGATCGGAAGAGCCATCCCCTGGACGATAGGACTCCTTACGGTATCAACCATTTTGAGTTGGTTCATCGGCAATATCATCGGCGGACTGGCCGGCTATTACAGCCGAAATCGGGTCCTCCGGATAATTGGCATGATCATGATGGGCCTGCATCCGGTCCCATATTACATCGTCGCCTTCGTCCTGTTGATCGCCTTTACCTTCGTGCTGCCGATCTTGCCAAGCAGCGGCGGCTACGAGATGAACATGAGGCCCGGATGGACGCTTCAGTTCATCGGCAGTGTTCTGCTTCATTCCATTCTGCCTTCGTTTTCCCTTATCCTTGTCGGTGTCGGAAGCTGGTTCATGGGCATGCGCGCGTTGGTCTCAAACATCGTGACCGACGACTATGTTACCTACGCGTCTCTTGCCGGCGTGCCCGAGAGACGGCTGGTGACCTCCTATGTGATGCGCAACGCCTTCCTGCCGCAGATCACCGGCCTTGCGATGTCGATTGGTGCGATCTTCAATGGCGCAGTCATCACCGAACAGGTCTTCGGATATCCAGGGATTGGCCGCCTTCTGGTCGAGGCGGTTCATGCGGCCGATTACTCGCTCGTCCTCGGTATCACGTCGATCGCCATCATCGCGGTGTCGGCCGCCGTCTTCATCATCGACATTATCTACCCATTGATCGATCCACGCGTACAGGTGACCCAATGATTGCCGTCTTTAGGGACCTGTTCCGCTACAACGGCGAATTCGCCATCGGCTTCATGATCATGGTGATCATCCTCGGCATCGCCGCCGCGTCGTTCTTCTCGCCCTATGAGCCGATCGATTCCTATCTGGTCGCAATGGACGCCCCACCGTCAGCCGAATATGTGTTCGGCACCAATTCGCGCGGCCAGGACATCTTCTGGCAGCTGACGTTCGCGATCCGCAACACGCTCGCCTTCGGCTTCATCGTCGCGCTGATCAGTCGCATTCTCTCTTTGGCGATCGGGCTGGTCTCAGGCTATGTCGGGGGAGCCGTCGATCGCGTCCTGATGTCGATTAACGACACCTTCATCGTCATCCCACTGTTCCCCCTTCTGGTACTCCTCTACTTCGTCCTGCGGGACGACATGACCTGGTTCGTACTTGCACTTGTAATGGCAGGGCTTGGTTGGGCTTATGACGCCCGATTGATCCGATCAGTCATGATCAGCCTGAGGACCAGGGAGTTCACCAACACCAGCGTTTTTTCCGGCATGTCCATGCCGAGGATCGTCACCCAGGAGCACCTGCCTTACGTGCTGCCGATTGTCTTTTCGACCTTCATGAACAACATGAACTGGTCGATCGGGCTGGAAGTCACGCTTGCGGTGCTGGGTTTTACCGATGTCGATACGCCGACAATCGGCGGCATGATCTTCTGGGCCAACCAGCACAGCGCAATGGTGTCAGGCATCTGGTGGTGGTATTTCTTCCCCACCCTGTTCGTGACGCTGACGTTCATCGGCCTCTTCCTCCTATCCATTTCCATGAATGAGTACATCGATCCGCGAAGCCGGCTCGACCGGATGGGGAATTCGTGATGACCCAGATCCCCGCCTCATCCGTCCGGGATAGTTCGCACGTGTTAGAAACGCATGATCTGCGTGCCTATTATCGTATGAAATATTTCGGTATCGACCGCGAAGTGCGGGCGGTCGATGGCATCTCGATGCACGTGCGCAAGAACGAGATCTACGGCATCGCCGGCGAATCCAGCTGCGGCAAAACAACTTTCATAAAGGCGATCGCCGCAGCGATCAGGCCGCCCTTGGAAATCGTCGCAGGGCATGTGAAATACAGCTTCATCAAGGACGGTCTGTATGAACTGCCTGCGGCAGAACGCACCGCCATTCGCTGGCGCCACCTATCCTATATTCTCCAGGGCTCCATGAACGTTCTCAATCCCGTTCGGCGGATCCATAAGACGTTTGAAGATTTTGCGTTCCGGCACATGCATTTGGGGCGCGCCGAATTCGATCTCGAGGTTAAGCGTCATCTCGAGCGGCTGCGCCTTCCTGCCGAAATCCTTCGTGCCTACCCGCACGAATTGTCGGGCGGCATGCGGCAGCGTGTCTGTATCGCGCTCGCCACCCTCTGCAAGCCTGAATTCATCATTGCCGATGAGCCCACAACCGCTCTTGATGTCGTTGTCCAGAAAGACGTCCTCGCCATGATCCGCGAGACGCAAAGTCAATTCGGATCATCGATGATCTTCGTGACCCACGACCTGACGGTTCACGCCAACGTCACGGACCGGCTGGGTATCATGTATGCCGGAAGGCTTGTTGAGGAAGGTCGAACGGCGGATGTGTTTTCCAACCCGATGCATCCCTATACCGCTCATCTGATTGCGAGCCTCCCAAAGATCGGCGACGCGCAACCACGTAGCGCACTAAGTGGATCTCCACCCAACCTGGCCGATCCACCCAAGGGATGCCGCTTCCATCCCCGCTGCCCTCTCGCCATGGAGATTTGTCGGCATGAAAACCCGGCGCTGACGACGCTTGCCGAGGATCATCGGGTGGCATGCTTCGCAGCGAGCACAAAAGTGCAGCCGAGCGACCACGAAAAGCCCGTCGAGGCGGGAACGTTGGGGGCGGTTTGATGAACACGCCTCTTTTGCACCTCCATAGCGTGTCGAAACTTTATAAACGCGGTGGTCTTCTCGGCCGTGAAGAATTTCGGGCTGTCGATAACGTCTCGTTCCATCTCGATGATAAAGAACCGCAGGTCTTCACGATCATCGGCGAATCCGGAAGCGGCAAGACCACGTTGGCCAGAATGATCCTCAACATGGTCCGGCCGACCGCCGGGACGATTTTTTTCAAAGGGCAGGATCTGGCATCGATCCACGGCGGAGGTGCGCGGCGAAGATTCATGAAGGAAGTACAGCCGATCTTCCAGAACCCTTTCGAGGCATTCAATCCCCTGAAGCGCGTCGATCGTTATCTGTTCATGACCGCGAAGAACTTCACAGGCGCAAGCTCATCCGCACAGCATGAAGCGGCGGCCGATGCAGCCTTGAACAAGGTTGGCCTTTCGCTCGGCGAGGTTCGCGGCAGGTTTCCTCACGAGCTGTCCGGAGGACAGTTGCAGCGGGTTGCGATTGCCCGCGCGCTCATCCCCGGCCCTTCGATGATCGTCGCCGACGAGCCTGTCTCGATGGTCGACGCCTCATTGAGAATGTCCATAGTCAATCTGTTTCGGACGCTTCGCGACGACCTGAAGGTGTCGATCATCTATATTACGCACGACCTTGCGACGGCCTATTACGTCAGCGACAGGATCATCATCATGCGCAAGGGCGAGGTTGTCGAAAGTGGTCCGGCACGCACCGTTCTGGAAAACCCGCAGCATTCCTATTCCCAGCTCCTGAAGTCCGCCGTTCTGTCCCCCGATCCGCATGGTCACGGCGTGTTGATCGGCGACAGCGCCGCTTCGCAGCAAGCGCGGGCATCGCCGCACCCGCATGTCAGCAGTTCAGAGCCGCAAGTGCGCTAGCGGCTGAAATATCCTTTTTTCTTTCATCGGAGCGAGATTTAAGATGATCAAGGCCCAAGTCCGGTTCGACCGGGACTTCATTATTGGTGAAACCGACAAGCGTCTTTTCGGTGCATTCATCGAGCACCTCGGCCGTTGCGTATATGGCGGGATTTTCGAGCCCGGCCATCCGACGGCCGACGGCAAGGGGTTCCGGCGAGATGTTCTGGAGCTCGTACGGGAGCTCAATCCGACCATCATGCGCTACCCTGGCGGCAACTTCGTCTCCGGCTACAATTGGGAAGATGGCGTGGGGCCGATCGAGCAGCGCCCCCGTCGGCTCGATCTTGCATGGAAGTCGGTCGATACGAACCACTTCGGGACCAACGAGTTCATGGACTGGTGCCGGGCTGCGGATATCGAACCGATGTTGGCAGTCAACCTCGGCACGCGTGGTCCTGACGAAGCGCGTCACCTGCTCGAATACTGCAACCATCCATCGGGCACCCATCTTTCCGACCTTCGCCGCAAGCATGGCTGGGAGACGCCGCACGACATCAAATTCTGGTGCCTGGGCAATGAGATGGATGGAGGTTGGCAGATGGGGGCAAAAACGGCCGAAGAATACGGTCGCATTGCCACTGAGACAGCCAAGATGATGCGGATGACGGACCCGACAATTGAACTGGCGGCATGCGGATCCTCCGGCCGAAAGATGGCGACCTATGGCGAGTGGGAAAGGATCGTGCTTGAGCACACTTTCGACCATGTCGAGTTCATATCTCTGCATACGTATCTCAACAATTATGCCGATGACACGCCTTCCTTCCTGGCAAGTCCTGACTTGATGGACAGCTTTATCGATGAGGTGGTTGCGATCGCAGATGCGGTGGCCGCGCGGCGCCGCTCGCGCAAACGCATTATGCTCAGCTTCGACGAGTGGAACGTCTGGTACCGCACAAGGCGCGGTGAGCATAACCGCGTCAAGGAGGGCTGGCCGGTCGCCCCGCCCATTCTGGAGGAGGAGTATAACATGCAGGACGCGCTTGCCTTCGGCGGCGCCTGCATTTCGCTTCTCAATCACGCCGATCGGGTCAAGGCGGGCTGCCTTGCCCAGCTGGTCAACGCGATCGCCCCGATCATGACCGAGACCGGTGGCCCGGCCTGGCGCCAGACGATCTTCTGGCCATTCTCGGATTTCAGCAACCTCGGCAGAGGTCGGGTGTTGAGAACCAACGTTGACACGCCGACGTATTCAACGCGTTATTATGATCCAACCCACACGGAAGATCTTTATGACAAGATCGATCAGGTGCCTTATCTCAAATTTTCAGCCGTGCATTCGGAGGCGGACAAAACCGTTACGCTGTTCATCTTGAACCGGCATCTCTCCGACGACATGCAAATCGACATTGCTGCGACAGGTTTCGGCAACCTGGGGCTGCAGCGCGCCCATACGCTTCACCACGAGGAGCTTAAGGCCAGCAACACGAAAAACAATCCGGACAAGATCGCCCCCCGCACATTGCAGGGCGTGGAGGCGCTGAGTTCTCGGACCACCGTGACTGTCCCGCCGGCTTCATGGAGCGTCGTCCGGTTTAACGCTGCTGCATAAGCTCCGGCTTCAGGCAATATAAAGACGCATCACGATGTCCTGGTCATAATTGCCGAAGCCGCGGCCAAAGATGTTGATGCCTCCCGGATGGGGGGCATTTTCCTCAATCCCGATCTTCATTCGAATGGAATGATGGTCGGCCATGCCGACATCGTCGATAGTGACATTCGAGATGGAAACTCCATCAACAAATGATCCCTGTTTGGTAATCCGGAAGGTTTTCAGCTTGCCGTATTGCGAACCTTCGAGCTTCCACCACTTGGGAGTATAGACGCCGCGCTTGTCACCGTAGTCTCCAGGAGATGTCCACGTCCCTACCTTGTGATCATTGACCCACAACGTGATATCGGACGGCCAATTGACATTCGTCCCTGGAACTTCAGACGACAGCTCCATGGAAAACTCCACCGCCTCGATGGTCGAGTTGAGAAGCCTGGCGTTATTCGGGAACTTGTATTCCACATTCCCGCGCCCGAACCAAATGAGCGCCGCCTGGACCCGACCGGGATCCAGGAAAAAGTCCGGCACGTCAAGCAATCCGATAACACCCTCGGGTGAGCAGAGGCCGCACGGCGCCGACACCTCACAACTCGTGAAGAGGCCCAGCGGCATCACAACCTCGATCTGGTTACTGTTCTGGCTTTTCTCGGGGGTATCGAAACGAACTATGATCTCGTCATATCGGGCGCTGCATACTTTCTGATTCCCCTTGGTCGCCTTCACCGAATGAGCATCAATCAGCCCCGCCTCTTCCAGCGTCAATATATTTACGGCCACAGTCGATTGAGGCAGCGACAGTGCGGCACTGATCTCGTTGACATTCATTTTGCCGCGATCGTGCAGGAGCTGCAGAATGTTGATCCGGATAGGAGACGCAAGGCCTTTAAGTACCGAACCGCCTGTATTTGCGGATATGGTGAGAAAATTGGGTTTCATGTTCAAAACTGCTGTTGTCGGTCCTTTGTATCAGGATTTTTGATTTGGTAAGAGCGAAATTTTCCAGGCAATAGGCGAGAGCGCGGCAGGTGCGGCAATGAACAGGCTCCCTGTTAATCAACAAGGCTTCGCAATTTCTGGAAATACCCAAATCCACGATCAGCAGACACCTTTATATGACGGCTGTCGTGAATCCTGACCATGGAGCTTGATAACTGGCAATAAGCATTATTTCAGCAATTTCTTCTACAGGTGTGAAGAGCGCACGAATGGGAGATTTGGCTGGTGACTCGTACAACGATTTTAATGATGGCATTCCTGTCGTCCTGCACGGTTATGCCCGACCATTCCCAGGCTGTGACGTCGATGACGTCGTCGGCGACCGGTTCTGCAAAGAGGGATATGACGGTCACTGCGGCAATCAACAAAACCACGGTTGAGCGCTCGAGGTTCCAGTCTTCGCAGTCGGTACTGGCCTATGGCGGACCCAGTCCTTGGATTTGCACCCCAAGCGGATTTGGTATGAAATCACAGTGCACATCGAAAGCTTCCCTCGACTACTGATCAAGGCGACGGTTGAGATCGGAAGTCCGGAAGCAGACGAGAGAGCCGGATGCCTCGTTCCGTCCGACATGTCGTGCGCCTTTCACCGCCTCTCGGCATTCGGCGAGCTGATCCGTCGGATCGAGCTGGGAGCAGGCACTCCGACCCGGCATCTGACCGGCGGCTCAAAGGAACTTGGTTTCCACGGAGAGTGTACTGAGGCTGGCGGCCATATCCGACAAGGCCGAGAATTTCCGCGGTATTGCCAAGGTTCTACGACAGCATTGGTAATTGGACGCACGCGAGCGCCGAGAATTGCATCTCGAAACCTCCCCCGAGACAAGAAGTAACTGAGAAAATTATTATTTCGCTGGCGGAGTGGCATTGAATGCAACACGTTTTGCGATATTTATTCAGAAATAACTAAATTAGAAAATGCAATTGAGCCGCATCGAAGCCAAGCGAATGTAAATGGATTAGCAGGATTGTTTTCCGAGAGGACCTTATGGAAGGGGAGGAAAGGATGCCGGACCGGGATGCGACACAGTCTGCTTCTGTCGAGACCGATCTCCTTGCCGACACCGACGACGTGGTCTCTCTTTATGACGAGAGCTTTCATCTTACGGAATATTCGGCGAGGTGCCGACAGAAATATGGCCTCGCGTCTCTGGTCGATACGACCTTGTGGCACATGTATCCGGAGCTGTTGGCTCCTTTAACGAAATCTGCGGTCGAACTCGTACTTTCGAATGGATTCCCGCGAAAGATCGAGGTTGCAAACGCGAAGACAGCAGATCAGCGCACACTCATCGTTTTCCGCAGCCCTCACGGCTTGGGTGTTGTCGAAACGAATGGTGACTCAAGCCTGCGCGGGACCTATAGCCAGGCTGAGAACGACCGAGCGCTTCTCTTTTACCAAGCTACCCATGATGTTTTAACAGGGCTGCCAAATCGGCGGCAGTTCAGCGATCAACTGCGAGACGTTCTGACCGCATCGAAGAGGGTAAAGTTCGCCCTCATGCAGATCGACCTCGACGATTTTAAACCGGTCAACGACACACTGGGCCACAGTGCAGGCGACATGGTTCTGAAGATGGCTGCCGAACGGATAAGAAGCGTGCTCGGAGAGCAGGAATTCGCTTATCGATTGGCCGGCGACGAGTTTGCAATCATTCAGCGGAGAAACGCTCAACCTGGGGAAGCGGAACGTCTGGCAGAAGCCCTCGTCCATGCATTCAGGGAGCCATTCATGGTCGAGGGCCTTAACGTCTTTGTCGGTGCAAGCGTTGGAGTTGCGGTTGCCCCAGCAGATGGAGACGAATTCGAGCAGCTCATGAAAGCGGCAGACATTGCACTCTACGCTGCGAAGGAGGATGGCCGGCGCAGGGCTAGGAGGTTTAATCGCTCCATGCTCATGGTTCTGGAACAACGAGAGACGTTGCGTCGCAGTTTGCGAACTGCGCTCAAAGAGGGGCAATTCTTCATTGAATATCAGCCGCTTGTGCAGCCGCCTTTCTCAATCGTAGGCTTCGAAGCGCTATTACGATGGCGTCATCCCGTCATGGGCATCATTCCACCCGGTCTCTTTATTCCGATGGCTGAGACGGATGGTTTGATGAGCGATATCGGCCAATGGGCTCTTGAACAATCCTGTCGCGAGGCAATGAAGTGGCCACCCCACTTCACGGTTGCCGTCAATCTCTCTCCGGCGGAATTCCTGCACGCAGGGCTTACCGATCGCATTGCTCAAACCTTGGATCTTGTCGGAATTCGCGCCGACCGGCTCGAGCTCGAAATCACCGAATCTGTGCTTCTAGAGCGAACGATCAACAATCTTGATACGCTCAACACATTGAAAATGCTGGGAGTGCAGATATCGCTTGACGATTTTGGAACCTACTATTCGTCGCTCAGCTATCTGAAAAATTTTCCCTTCGACACGATCAAGATCGACCAGTATTTCATCAAGGATCTCGAGGTGGATAACAAAAGTCAGACGATCGTCCGGTCCATTATCGCACTCGCCCACGGGCTCGGCATGAGCGTCACTGCCGAAGGTGTAGAAACGATGGAACAAGCCGCTTGGCTCAAGAAGAAAGCGTGTGATCGGCTGCAGGGATATTTTCTGAGTAAGCCAATGCCCGCCGAAAGGATAGGCGCGTTCCTCAGGAAGTTTACGCCGCCTGTCCCCTTCGGGACTTTCCAGATTCCTAAACCAATGCGACCTTTGGATCCTCAGCGAATGTGACAGCCAATTTTTGAACTTCCTCGAAGCGGGTATGGAAGGAGGGACCGGCATGCTTACAGCCAGCAAGAAGCCAGCGGAAATGGCCTTCTCGCCTCTGCTCCAGTTCGAGATGGACATGCGAACCTTTCTTTCCGAATGGCAGCATTGCGATCAACTCTCGACCTTCATCGCGCGAATGATCAGCCACAACCGCACGGATCCCATTCGGCATTCGAATTTCTTCTCGTTTGCTCTCAATGAACTGCTGGAGGTATCATTCCGGGGCGGTTCTCCCGAAGGCAGAATAGATTGCATCGTTTATCGACGCGACTTGATGGAGCGTGTGAAGCTCAGCTTCACGTGCCCTTCAGGGCAGCAGGAATTCTACCGTGAGGCGGTTGCGAGAACCCATCAGGAAGATGCGTTCTCGCGCTATCTCGGTGCCATTTCAACGGATCAGACGCCAAACAGGGAAGTCATCCTTCTTGATCTGGCGATCAACTTCGACGCCGACGTGCATCTGGAGGAACGTGCTCCGGCATCCATAACGTTCGTCGTCGACCTGCCACTTGAAAGGGCCATAAATTGAGTACGACTGTTTTCTCAGCGCCCTTCAATGCGGAGTTCGACGCCAATAGCCAGGAGTTCTCGCTGGCCGGCGTGATCCGGCCGCGCTCGGTCGATGAGATCGCCGCAAGCATTTCCGTGCTCAAAGGGGCTATCGATGACGTGCGCGGGGTTCTCTACATCAATGTGAAACGTCTCGTCCAGATGAACAACACAGCATTCCAGGCCTTTGCACGTGTCGTTCTGGACGCTTGTCGGGCGAGGTCCGATCTTCGCTTCGTGGTAGTGACTTCAAGCGTCGTCGGCTGGACCGAACGCATGTTCAAGCACCTGAACAGGATCGAGCCGCGGGTAACAGTGGAGGTCTACGATTCAAAATTCTATCCCGGCCAGGCCTTCGTCGAGGATACGAGTTTCATTCCGATATTGCGCACGCAGACCAAGATGACCTGGCGCCACGAGCGAACGATCCTTCCCCGTCACGGCATGCGGCCGGGAATCGTGATGGCCGATATCTGCTGCGGCATCGGCGATTTCGCCATGCTTGTCAAAAGGGAGTTCCAGCCGACCCGCATCGTGGCGCTCGACCATTCGAAGGCGAGCCTCGCCTATGCACGCGATATGGCAGCCAGCTTCGGCATTGCCGATATCGAATATACCTATGGCGACGCGTCCGAAATGTTGCTCGAGGACAATCAGTTCGACTTCGTGACCTGCCGCCATTCGCTTCAGATATTCAACCGGCCAACCGTGCTTTTGAAGGAGCTTTACCGGATCTGCAAACCGGGCGGGCGGGTATATATAACCAACGAAAAGAATTCGCACTGCCTGGGAGAACCCCGATCGAAGAGTATTCAATGGACATATAACGAGGTTGCGAAGCTGTTCAGCCACTTTGACATGGATGTGGAGCTTGGGCCCAAGAGCCGCCGATATCTCGTTGACGCCGGCTTTGACGATATCCTCATGGAATCCTTCATGGTCACCAACCTCGACGGAGACCCGCACGACTTCGCCGATGTCATCGCGGCCTGGGAAAACGTCTACGCCGGAGAAATGGCCATGAAACGTGGCGATCCTCCCGAGTTCATGGAACGCTTCCGCCAGGGCTTCAGCGACCACATCTTTGCAGCCCTTCATCCCAAGGGCTATGCCGGCTGGCCAATCTGGGCGGCATCCGGACGCAAACCGCCATGAGCACCCCCAGTCAGCAGATCGCACGTTTTGGCTTGCGCTCGTTCCGCGCGAAGTTCGTTCTCGTTGTCGGAAGCGCCGTGCTTTTCGATCTGCTCGTGACCGGAGGCCTGGCGCTTTGGAACGTGCAAAGGCTCTCCCGCGATGCAACCACCGAGGTCGGCCAGGGGCTGGAACAGGCCAATCAGGGATACATCCGCTCCTATGCGGAAACGACAGCCGAACACGTCAATCTGCTCCTGAACCAGGTTCATTCCGACGTGAACACATTGGCAGGCGTCCTTCAATCGCAGATCGATCGCCCCTTGAGGGAAACCCAGATCGGGGAGGCAATGGCCCGCGGCGCTCCGGGAACCGTCGACGTCGTTTACGATGCGAAAGGAGGATGGGCCCAGAACCTGCCCGGCCCGTTATCCGTCGTCAGCGTCTGGGGATATCTCTTAGGCCCCGATCACGTTCCGTTGCCCGAAGTTAAGAGGGACATCGAAAACAGTGCCGTCCTTGATCTGGTCGCACCGAGCCTCCTGGAAAACGGTCTTTCGAAGCTGCAGATGTATTACATCGGCCCGAAGGAACGCCCGATCTTCAGGACAGCACCTTACACGGAGCAGGCCCAGACGTTCGACAGGCTCTATCCGGGCCATAACAGCGCGGAATTCTGGACTTTCTTCTTTCCCGGGCTCTACGAGTCCTGGGAGCAATGGGCCACGGATCCGGGGCAGCGTCCGGTCAGCGACGTCATCACCCAAACGGCGCCTTATACGGATGCGATCACCGGCAAGCTCATCGTCAGTTTCTTTCAGCCGCTCTGGTCCCCTGACCGCACGAGAGTTGCAGGCGCTGCCGGAACGGACATCACTCTCGACCAGTTGGCGGAAATCGTCGAGAACGTCAAAGTCGCCGACAATGGCTTCGGCTTCCTCACCATGTCGGACGGCAATGTCGTCGCCATCAATCCCATCGGCGAGAAAATCATCGGTCTGCAGGCATCAAGCGATACGGGCGGCGAAGGCGTGACGGGCCTGAACCGCTCTCTGAGAAGAAGCCTGCAGCCCGAAATCGCGCAATTGCCGCTGGGAGAGGACGGACTGCTGCGGCACATTCTCCTTGATGAAAACGGCGAGAAGGTCCCCTACCTGGTCGTCCTGAAACAGCTGCAGCCGACGAACCTCTGGGTTTCCGGCCCTGTCCGGCGTGAGGCCATGCTGCTCGGCATCGTCGTGCCGGAGCGCGAGATCTACGCCTCGTTGTTTGCCGCCCAGGCAGGAATTTCACAAGCGACGAACCGGATCCTGATCTACCAGATTCTCGCCCTCCTCGTATCCCTGTGCTTCGTCATCGGAGCCGTTTTCGCCATATCGAAGCGTATAACCAGAGGCATCAGCGCGCTCGCCGATGCCGCCAAGCGCATACAGGCCAAGGATTATTCAGTCAGGCTCGATATCCCGACACACGACGAGGTCGGCGAGGCGGGCCTAGCCTTCAATCGCATGGCGGAACAGATCAGCTTCCATACGGAAAATCTCGAGCAGCTCGTCGAGGACAGAACCAAGGAGATCGAAGAGGCAAACCTGCAAATCTCCGCCTTGAATCATAAGTTGCGCAGCGAAAATTTGCGCCTCGGCGCAGAACTCGCCGTCGCACGCCGCATCCAGATGATGGTCCTCCCCAAGGCCCGTGAGCTGGAGGAAATTACCGATCTGGAAATCGCAGCCTATATGCGGCCAGCCGACGAGGTCGGAGGCGATTACTACGATGTCCTGAGGGACGGAAAGCGCCTGAAAATCGGCATCGGCGACGTGACCGGACATGGCCTCGAAAGCGGCGTCCTGATGCTGATGGTCCAATCGACTGCACGAGCCTTGCAGGAAGCGGGCGACATGGATCCGTCGCAATTTCTGAACAGTGTGAACCGAGCCATCTACAAGAACCTCGTCAGGACCAGCACCAACAAACACCTGTCGCTCGCCTTCTTGGATTATGACGGAAAGCGCCTGACCCTTTCGGGCCAGCATGAGGAACTGATCGTTGTCCGCAAGTTGGGAAAGGTGGAGCGGATCGATACGCTGGATCTCGGCCTGCCGATCGGGCTGGAACCGGATATTTCGCCATTCGTGGTAACGCGTGAAGTCTCCTTTGATCGCGACGACATGATTATTCTCCACACCGACGGCGTGACCGAGGCCGAGAATCGCGCCGGTGAGCTTTTCGGCATCGAGCGACTTTGCGAAAGCGCCGGTCGGCGATACGGCCAGAGCGCCGAGGATGTCAAAGTCGGCATCATCGACGACCTGATGACCCATATCGGAACTCAGAAGATTCATGACGACATCACACTCGTTGTTATGAGACACAGGTGAGCGAATGACGACCTTGTACGGATTGGAAGATCTGGCGATCGGAACAGGCGAAAATATTACCAGGCTTTGCCTCTTCGAGGGGCCTCTCGATCTCGGCTGGAAGCACTGCGCGATCACGTCGGATTTCGTCGCCGAGTTCGTTGCACTGCGCTACCGTGCATCCCGCAACCTCTATAAGGAGGTCCGGCACAACATCGGTTATCTGACGAACGAACTCATTGAGAACGCGGTAAAATTCCGGGCTGCCGGCGAAATCGTCGTGGAAGCCTCGGTCGACGACAATGTCTTCCGGGCAAAAGTCTCCAATCTCGTCGATGAGGAACCTGCCTTGCAGTTCCAGCATTTGCTGTCGGAAATCACCGCAGGAGATCCGGGCGAGCTTCTCATAAGGCGGATCGAGGCGAATGCGATCGGCACGAACACAAGCAGCTCAGGCCTCGGGCTTCTAACGCTGATGAGCGATTATGGCGCCCACTTTGCGTGGGTTTTTGGATCTGAAGAGCCAGACGGCAAAATTCCGCTGGAAACCTATGCGTCTATCGCAGTTCCGAATGTCTCGAATTGATTGGGCTGTTCAATATGGAAATCAAGCAAGAAGAATATCGCGTCTGGTCGGAGGGTACGGAGATCTATTTCGACGGGTCCATGCGCCTGCCCAGCACGGAAGCCTATGCGCCGATTTTTTCCCTCGTCATGAGTATTCTGGAAACCGAGCCGGATCACATTACCGTGGACCTTACCGGGTTGCAGTTTCTCAATTCATCCGGAATCAACCTGCTCGCGAAGCTCACGATTGAGATACGCAATAAGCCGAATGTTCACTTAACGGTACGCGGAAGCTCCGAATATCATTGGCAATCAAAGTCTCTTCCAAACTTGAAGAAGTTGCATCCGGCGATCGATCTCAGACTTGGTTGACGAAAGCCCTGGCAATAACCCCGGATCAACCTCCAAGGGTTAGCCAGTCGCCGATCGTCGTCCCGTAACGTTGCGTGGCACGAGCGACCGGACCGGTCGGGTGCTCGCTTGCCGCAGTCTTCCGGATCTCACGCGGGCTGAGCCCGAACTCGTGGCTGAAAGCGCGGGTAAAGTTGGCGGCGACGTCGAAACCTGCCGCCTCCGCGATCTGCGAAATCGGCCTGTTATCTGACGGGTTGCTAAGATCGGCATATGCCTGCAGCAATCGACGTTTGCGAATGTAGTTGAGGACGCCCCCGTTCGCTTCGAACAACTGGTAGAGCCGTGTACGGGAGATACCCAACGCGCGGCACATGACGTCAGGCGTCAAATTATCTGAATGAAGGTTGAGGTGAATGTAGCGATGCGCCCGCTCCATCGGGCCCATCGTCTGATCCTGATTGTTATTCAATTTTGTGGACGATGCAGCGCAGGCAACGACCATATCGCCGATCGTTCGTATGATCCGCGGCACCTCCGCTGCCGTCAAATTGCTCAGGTTCGCTTCCAGGCCGTTGATATAGCTGATGAGCAATTCAGCCAGACTGCCGGAGAGGACCACGTTGTTGGCGTTCTGAAGAAGACTCGCATCGCCAGCCAACAGTTCATAGGGCAAAAAGACAAGCACAGCGATCGAATCGGTTATTCGTCCGCGGTACGGACTGCCGAGAGACCTGAAAAATATCTCCCCCGGGCCGGTCTCCGTCACATGACGACTGACCTCAGTCCAGGCCCGACCGCTGCGAAACATACCGACGTTCCAATGGTCGATCGGGCTCGACCGCAGCATCGCTTGATCTCGGACATAGCTGTATGCCTGCGCGCGCTGCTGGACGATGAGTATGTCGTCGAGACGCCAACCAATCTGTTCGGCGAAAAAACTGTCGTCCGGTGATCTTTCGTCCGGCAGATGAACATCCACGAGCGGCGCCATATGTGACCGCCACGCCTTGAATTGTTCTTTCGGCGGCAGGTCTTGTGTCGAAAATCGCAATGGCACCAAAGCAGGTGGGACATCCAAACGATCTTCTTTCTCCGGGGACGGTTCGCGCGGCCAGCGCCGCCGCTCCATGTGGGTTGGCCATTCCTGTCCCTCGGCGGGTTTATCTCCAGACCCGGACCTCGTAGCCATCCAATTTCTCCAGCGCATAAGCCGATCCTGGCCGTTGAAATTGAGAGCAGACGCTCGTTTTCACGGCTGAACCTCCGCACACTCCGCCCGGAACAACGGAAGTGACTGAAACGTCACGTGCATAAGCTTTCTATCATATTCCCTCTTAAGCAGAAATGTACGGAACGACAATTTTTAGGATGCAGGGATAACGACAATTGCGCCTTGAGGCTGTATCCAATTAAGTAATGGTTAATTCCGAATACAAGCCGGGACAGCCAAGCATTCAATTGCCAGAGCGATGCAATTTTGCAGCACTCTCAATGTGAAACTAAACATATCTAAAACAAAAATTAGAACATGGGAGGATAGTCGTGAACTATCTCGGTACCATTCGTGCGCGTTCTGCCCGAACTTCGGCCAACGGCAGGAATTCTTCATCACATAGCCATCAATCGCGAAAGAGAATTCTTGTCGCCGGCGGCGCAGGCTTCCTTGGATCACATCTATGCGAGGCACTCCTGGCCGCGGGCCATCAGGTGATCTGCCTCGACAATTTTTCCACGGGTTTGAGGCGCAATATAGCTCGTCTGAACCACTTCGATGCCTTCGACGTCATCGCCCACGACATCGTGTTGCCCATCGAGCTGGAAGTTGACGAGATCTACAATCTCGCGTGCCCGGCATCTCCCCCGCACTATCAATCCGACCCGGTCCACACCACGAAGACCTGCGTGATAGGGTCACTCAACCTGCTGGAGCTGGCCGCGCGCACCGGTGCACGCATCCTTCAGGCTTCCACCTCGGAGGTCTACGGAGACCCCAATGTCCACCCGCAAGTCGAAAGTTACTGGGGCAACGTCAATCCTTTTGGCCCGCGCTCCTGTTATGATGAAGGTAAGCGTTGCGCAGAGACTTTGTTCTTCGACTTTCACAAAAAGCACGACGTCGAAATCAAGGTCGTCCGCATCTTCAATACATACGGTCCTCGAATGCGCCCGGACGACGGCCGCGTAGTTTCGAATTTCGTCGTCCAGGCACTGACGGGACAGGACATCACGATATACGGCGATGGTTCACAGACCCGTTCGTTCTGCTTTGTCGATGATCTGATCGATGGCCTCATTCGCATGATGGCGTCCTCGGCGTCGCTGACGGGACCGATCAATCTCGGCAATCCCGGGGAATTCACGATTGGAGAACTGGCTGAACAGGTGATTGAACTGACCAGATCCCGGTCGAAAATCATCCATCGCCCACTGCCCGCCGACGATCCTCGCCAGCGCCGCCCCGATATTTCGCTCGCCACGCAGGAACTCGGCTGGCGTCCGAATGTGGATTTGGCGAGCGGCCTCGTGCAGACGATCGGCCATTTCGATCGCCTTCTCACCCGCGCGACCCCCGAATTGGCGGAGGCGATCTGATGGGTGCGCCCCGGGTCCTTGTCACAGGCGGTGCCGGCTTTATCGGCAGTCACACTGCCAAGTTGCTTCGATTGGAAGGGATCGAGCCGATCGTCTACGACAATCTCACGACCGGGAACCGATCGTCTGTCCGCTGGGGGCCTTTCATCGAGGGCGACATCCTCGATTCCGACGGTCTGATCGAGGTCATCGAAAAATATGCCCCCGACGCCGTCATTCATTTCGCGGCATCGGCTTATGTCGGCGAGTCGGTGCAAAATCCCGCAAAATATTACAACAACAATGTCTGCGGTGCATTGTCGCTTGCCGATGCCTGCCGGCAGACCGGGCTTCAGAACATCATATTTTCATCGAGTTGCGCCGTCTATGGGATCCCTCCCACACTGCCGATTGATGAGGCGACACCAAAGGCTCCGATCAATCCCTACGGCAAGACCAAGCTGATCGGTGAGAATGTGCTCGCCGACTACGCGGTTGCTTTCGGCCTGCGTTACGTCGCGCTGCGCTACTTCAACGCCTGCGGAGCCGATCCGGAAGGCGAGCTTGGTGAATGGCATTTTCCAGAAACCCACCTCATTCCGCGGGCAATGCAGGCCGCAGCCGGCCAGATCCCGCACCTGGAGATCTTCGGTGACGACTACGACACGCCGGATGGTACCTGCATAAGGGATTATATTCACGTCGCCGATCTCGCACGCGCCCACGTCCTGGCTTTTGATCATCTCGTCAGAGGCGGGCCAAACCTTGCTCTCAACCTTGGCACCGGACGTGGTTTTTCCATCAAAGAAGTCTTGCTCATGATCGAGGAAACGACCGGGCGCGAGGTTCCGATCGTGATCCGTCCGCGCCGGCCCGGCGATCCGCCCAGCCTTTACGCGGACCCCGGCTTAGCGCGTGAGACGCTGGGCTTCCGGCCTCAACACTCCGACCTGAAGACCATCGTGCGAACGGCCGCTCCGTTCTTTGGATTGGAGGTGCGCTCGTGAACGAACCTTCAATCGTCAGAACGACGGATGCCTCGGAGCGATCCCAAGAGCCGCTGCTCGTGCCGGTTCTGACTGGGTATCGCCGAGCGGAATATCTTTCCGGAGCGGGCGTATGGGCCGTTGCTTTCATTTATTTTTGGGCCTGGTGGCTGGAGCCACGCCATCACATAGACGCGTTCGGCTCCATTATCGTGAGCCTCGTGCTGGCCTGGATCACCGTTCTGCCGGCCTATTTCATCATCGTCTTCTACCGGGCAGCAAAACCAAACGGCCCTTTGCGTCTACCGGCCGGCAGTCGCGTAGCCATGGTCGTGACCAAGGCACCGTCGGAGCCCTTCTCCGTCGTCAGGGAGACATTGCAGGCGATGCTTGCCCAGGATGTACCGCATGATACCTGGATTGCCGACGAGGACCCTTCCGCCGAAACCCTCGACTGGTGCAGCAGGCACGGCGTCTTCGTTTCGACCCGCAAAGGACGATCCGACTACCACAGGACCTCCTGGCCCAGGCGCACGCGTTGCAAGGAAGGCAATCTCGCCTTCTTCTACGACCAGTACGGGTACGACCGCTATGACTTCGTGGCACAGCTTGATGCGGATCATGTTCCTGAGCCCGGCTATCTTTTCCAGATGCTGCGCCCCTTCGCCGATCCGAAAGTCGGCTATGTCTCGGCGCCCAGCATCTGCGACAAGAACGCGTCCGAAAGCTGGTCGGCACGCGGAAGACTCCACGCCGAAGCCAGCATGCACGGCTCGCTGCAAGCCGGCTACAATGGGGGGCTGGCGCCGCTGTGCATAGGATCGCATTATGCGGTTCGCACGGCGGCGCTCAGGGGGATCGGCGGTCTCGGCCCGGAACTGGCGGAAGACCACTCGACGACACTGATGATGAATGCTGCCGGCTGGCGGGGCGTACACGCTCTCGACGCGATCGCCCATGGCGACGGACCCGGCACCTTCAGCGACCTTGTGACACAGGAATTCCAGTGGTCGCGGAGCCTCGTCATGCTGCTGTTGAGGTACTCACCCCGCCTTGTCGGCCGGTTGCCGCTCAGGCTCAAGTTCCAGTTCCTGTTCTCCCAGCTCTGGTACCCGCTTTTCGCATTCTTCATGCTGCTCATGTTTGCGATGCCGATCATCGCCCTGGCGCGCGGCGAAAACTTCGTGACCGTGACCTATCCGGATTTTCTGGCGCATTTCGCGCCGCTCTCGGTCATTCTCGTGCTGATGGCCTACCGCTGGCGGGCCAGCGGTTCGTTCCGGCCCTACGACGCGAAGATCCTGAGCTGGGAATGCATGCTCTTTCTTTTTGCGCGCTGGCCCTGGGCAGTCGCCGGTACCTTGGCTGCGATCTATGACTGGTTCACCGGATCGTTCGTCGATTTCCGGGTCACCCCGAAAGGTCGATCGGAAGTCGATCCGCTGCCGCTGCGCGTTCTGGGGCCTTACGTCTTCCTCGCAATCGCAGCTGTGCTGCCCGCCCTGTCCATCAATGGTGCCGGAACGCCCAAGGGGTTCTATCTCTTCACCATTTTGAACGCGGCAATCTACACGCTGCTGCTTGTGGTCATAGTCGTCCGGCATGCGCGGGAAAACACGATCGCAGCAGCCCCCCGTTTCTACCGTCCGGCAATGGTGACGGCACTCCTGGCGCTTATCGCACTGCCGGGGGTCGCGACGACCATACACGGGAAAGACGGGGCCGAGGCGCTCGCCTGGGGAAGTGGGCGCCTGCAGATCTTCGAAGAGCGTTACGCGGTTGCCGGCGCCGGCAAGGGCGGAGCCGCATTACGCAGGACCATACTGAAGCCACGATGGATTTCCGTTCCGGCGGGAATCGAAATGAGAACAGAGGCCGCTCATCCGGATTGGTGGCGTCTAAGCCTGAAGGAGGTTGACAATGCATAGCCTGTCAAAAGTAGTAGCCTTGTCGCTAACCAGCCTGTTGCTGTCCGGAGCCGTGCTCACGGCAACCGCCCCGCGCGGGATTCCCAAAGCGCCGTCACTTGCGATGACCGCGCCATCAACCACGCCGTCGATCAAGAGGCCGATCGTAACCCCTGAATCGATAATCCTCGGCGCCTATGATCCGCATGGCGATTTCGCCGAAGCACCCAGTTCGAAGATCGAACATCTCTTTCTGCCATGGGAAGACGTCGACCTCTCCACGCTGGCCTTTGCCGATGACTATGCGCAAGCTCGCGGCCGCACCTTACTGATCTCCGTCGAACCCTGGTCGTGGTCGCCCGACTGGCGCCAGACGTCGCAAGAACTGCTGCACAGCATCTTAAACGGTTCGCGCGACGGCAACATGGCCGCCGTTTGCTCGGCCGCCGCTACACTGAAAAGTCCGGTCATCATAAGGTGGGGGCAGGAAATGGACGAGACGGACAATCAGTTCTCCTGGTCGCACTGGCGTGGTGCGGATTATGTGGAAGCTTTTCGCCGGGTGGTTCGTGTCTGCAAGGCTCATCTGAAGACGGCCAAATACATGTGGTCGCCCAAGGGCAACGAAGGACTCGAAGCCTTTTATCCTGGCGACGATGTCGTTGATCTCGTCGGCCTCTCGGTATTTGGCCTGCAGCAGTACGACAGGGATAAAACCGGCCGTGACCAGACGTTTTCCGAGCGCCTCTCGCCCGGATATGCTCGTGTCGCGCGCTATGGCAAGCCGGTCATGGTTGCCGAACTCGGCTACGAGGGCGACGACTCGTATGTGCGAAACTGGGCCGAAAGCGTGACGAAGCGATATGCCGAGTTCCCTGCGCTCAGCGCCGTCATCTACTTCAACGATCGTGAAGTCTACCCGTGGCCAGACGGCTATGGCCGGCCTGACTGGCGGATTGCCCGCCAGACCATCAATTGAACAAGAAGGAACCCAGTCATGTCGACAATTCAAAAAGTGCTTCTTGCAGTCGCATTAGCCGGCAGCATCGCCACGGCCGCGTCTGCGGCTGGAACTCGGGAACCCGCCGGAATCGAAACCTCGAAGCCTCTGAGCAATGCGGAAATCTACAAACTCTACGGCCAGAATTCTTGGATCTGGAAAGCTGGCGCAGGCTATTTTTCAGTAAAGGCGCGCACCTTCACCGCCTGGTCGCGGGAAAATGGGGCAGCGTCCTACGGCATAGGCCGCTGGTTCATCACCGCCCCGGGTAAACTCTGCTTCAACGCCGATTGGCACGCCAAAAACGGAACGGCAGCGGCAATCACCTGCTTCAGCCACCGCAAGAAGGGAGGCCTGATCTATCAGAAGCGTGAGCCCGATGGCCAGTGGTACGTCTTCAAAAATGCGCCGGCACAACCGACCGACGAATTCGCAAAGCTTCGGCATGGCAATTACGTGAGCTCGCGACTGCGGAGCATTGAGGCGATCGTCGGTCAAGGCAAGTGACGGCGAAGCGAGAGGTTGCTCGCAACCCTCGCCATTCCACCGATGTTACGAACTTTCATATCAAGCAGCCCCTCTCATGTGGCAAACGGAGGCTAGGATGATTACCAGTTGCAAAGGGAACCTCATCGAACTGAAACTGATTTCGAACTGCAGAAGAGAGGTCGAAATCGCAATGATGGAAATGCTCGATAATCTGGAGAGACGCGGATGGTCCGCAGCGGAATTGGCACTGACGCTTGCGGATGCCTCCGAGGACCATGTTATGCTGATGGCGAGGAAAGACCCTGCATCGCATTATGCAAAGCGTCTTTAGCTTGTGAAAGCCAGGCGGCGCGAGCAATAACATCGACCGGGAAACGGCCGCGTCGGTAGATTGAAGCGCGATACCAGGTCATTGGCCTACTGCCCTTAATACTCGCTAAGGCGGGGATAATGCGGGCTCATGAGGTTATCGATTTGGGTACCGCAGGATTCCAATGGTTCGACGCTCTGCGAAGCCTTGGCCATAGACATGGCACCCGAAAAGCTGGCCACAATCAAGGTGGCCATTCTTCCGGGGTCAAGGGATTGTGCGAGACCAAGCTCGACATCCTTGCCGATACGCTCGGCAATCGCTTCTCGCCATTTCTGAAACAGCCTGTCGAGTTCCTCTCGGGCTTCAACATCGAGCGTGGAAAGCTCAAGCGCAAGATTGTTCAAAGGGCAGCCGGTTATCACTTCGGCATCCCTTAGTTCCGATCGAACGACGCCGAACATGGCGCGCACCCCGTCAAGTGCGTCAGGCGCTGTGAGAAACGGTTCAATGCACGTGCGATAGACGGCGCGGCCAAGCTGGGTGCGAATGACTTCCAGGAGCAAGTCCCGTTTTGCAGGAAAATGGTGCGCCAGCGCGCCTCCGGATACGCCGGCGATTTGCCTGATGTCCTGCATGCCAGTGGAGGCATAGCCGCGCTGCGTGAAAGCGGCAAACGCATCTTCCGCAATCCGCTCTCTCATTCGAATGGGGTCGTTCCTGCGTTTGGTCATCGCGCCCAGCCAAAAATATCGACACCCTGATCTAGACGCTTGACAATTACAGGTCAATCGTCCTGTTATAAAAACAGGTCAATCAACCTGTTTTGGAGAACCGAATGCCGGAAGGTCCTGTCTTTGAATTACGCCGCTACCGCCTGAAGCGCGGCAGGCGCGATGACCTCATCGAATTGTTTGAACGCGAATTTATCGAAAGCCAGATTGCCACCGGCATGACCCTGCACGGCATGTATCGTGATTGCGACGATCCCGACGCTTTTGTCTGGGTCCGGTCATTCCCTGACATGCCCTCCCGGGCCAGGTCGCTTGCAGAGTTCTACGGCGGCCCCGTATGGAAGGCGTTCGGAGCGACCGCCAATGATACGATGATCAACTCCGACAACGTGCTTCTGCTCCACTCTGCCGGGCAACCGCCGTTCACCGCGGCGCGTTCGGCCGACGGCGGCAAGCCGCTTGTAACGGTGACGACCTATTCTTTGGCGCCTCGGCGCGAAGACGAATTTGTGACGTTTTTCGGCAACTATGTCGCCCCCCTTATGCAGCGAGCTGGTGCACGCAGCGATGCGTGCTTCGTAACCGAACGGAGCGAAAACACCTTCCCCAGATTGCCGGTTCGCGAGGGAGAAACGGTCTGTGTGCAGGTCGACGCTTTTGAATCGGCACATGCCTATGCGGTATTCAAGGCAGATCTGGCCGACAGCACTGAATGGGTCAGCGATGTCCAACCCCGCCTGGACCAGTTCGTCTGGCGGCAACCGGAGACGATGCAGCTCTTGCCCACACGCAGATCCGCTCATGTCTGGTAGTCCGCTTCTGGAGCGGTTGAAGCCGCAACATTCAGCTTATCTGCCGTTTCGCCAGAGCCCTCCTACGGTGGGGCCGGCATGTCGGTCTCGGAGCCTGAGTGACGCGGTTCGCCGGTATCGATTTTGAATTCAGCGTGAGATAACTGTTGTCGCGGCGCTGTGCCTCAAATCAGAAGCTCCCCACGAAGCGCAGGGTGATGCGATCTTCCCGCCCGCCGTCACTGTCGCTGCCATGTGCATATTCAAGCGAGAAGCTTGCAGCGCCGGGGCCTGCTATCTGCCCCAAGGCGGCCCGGAACCCCACTCCGAAAACCGCAGCCCGCACGATCTCCGACTCCAGTGCAGTGGGTTTGTGCAGAACCGCAGACCCGCCGGACGCAAAAACATAGGGTGTGAAGGCTCCCCCGAGAGCGGTCTTGTCGGCAAGGGGAGAGAAGGCCAAGGGAAAAGCCAATTCGGCTCGCGAAACAATGCCGCTGTCGCCCTCAAGCGTGCCGGAATCGTAAGCGGAAAGCCCGTCCGGCCCGCCAAGACCGAGCTGCTCGGAAGCCGCCAGCGCCTGCCCGAAGGACGTCTGCGCGCGACCGTCGATACTCAAAAGCAGCCGGCCATCCATCACCGATTGGCTGTAGCTCCATCGGACATCCATCTTCTGGAAATCAGGTTCTGCGCCGTAACGCGTCATGGGCAGGTCAAACGTCGCCTGGCGCGCGCCCAATGCATCCAGGCCGAAGGATGCGGTAACCGCGCCCCGTAAAGAGGCGCCCCAGGGCGTTTCCGCATCAAGCGACTGGCCAAGGCGCAAAACACGCAAGCGATCCTCGTTAAAAGGAGACTCGCTGGAACCGAGAACGATCGTCTGTCGTTCGTTTGCCACATCCAGTGCCAGACTGCTCGAAAGATTGAGATCGCGCGAGCGGAGCCAGTCATAATTCAACCGCAGCGATAAGCGCTCGTAATGGTCGCTGAGGCGATAGCCCATTTCGGAGTCCGGATTGGTTTTCGTATCCGTCGCCTCGACATTCAGCGACAGCCCGTCGAGCCCCAACGGAAGAATGAAGCCTGCTGACATCTGGCGGTTGCGCGGATCGGCGCCGAAGAGATCATCGTCCGGGTAGCCTCCAATACGGAGGTATATCTGTTCGCCGAGGCCAAACAAGCTGTTGAACTGCGTTCCGATGCCAAAGACATAGCGCCCGAGATCCTCCGATAGACTGTTGTCCAGCGAGAGATCGGTCGTCACCGGATCGTAGCGACCGCCTATGACCAGTAATGTCGAACCCGGCTTCGCTCCCGGCTTGAGTGTTGAGTTCAGCACGACGCCCGGCGTGTCGTCCGCCAGAAGGAGCCGCTTTTCCAGTTCCTGCCTTTTTACGCGCCGCGCACCGACAAGCGGAGCAAGAAGGTTTCGAATGCGCATGCGTGCATTGGAGGGGAGTGCCGAAACGTCGATTGCTTCGACGTAACCGTCTGTAACCACCATCCTCAAGCGTGCGCCATCCCGGATCGTCTGAGGGGGAAGGCTCACACGCACCAGCAAGTAACCAGCTCGTGCATATGCCGCCTCCAGGTCGCGCGCCGCGGCAAAGAGATCCGAACCGGAAACCTTCCGCCCCTTTAGCCTGGCCTCGACCTCTTTGCCGGCGGCGGCCAGTTCGGGAAAGCCGTTCTCAACGTCAATACCGTCCAACGTCACAAAAAGCCGCTCGGCACCCGCGGGCGTGTCGAGGCCGGTTGTGGCGGGCAGGGAAATGCCGCCTGGCTGCCGCGTCTGCGGCGGCGCGTAGGAGGGCTGTGTGATCTGGCTCGCAGTCTGCCCGAAAGCTGGACTGCAGGCCAAGGCCATTGAGAGCACCGCCGCAGCGGAAACGTAAACGATTGGAAACGCCAGAGCCGCCCGGACGGAGAGCCTTTCTGCCCGGCTCTCAGAGCAGATCATTCAGTTCTTCCTCCAGAGTGCTGTTACCGCTGTCTCCGTTTCTGTCACCGCTGATGCCGGATGATTGCACACTCGGCTTGCTCGTCGGCTTCTCCGACTCGTCATAATCCGTGCCGTCCATTATGCCGGAAAGAGCCTGCTGCTGCCGGATGAACTGCTCGACGATTCCCGCAGGACTTTGAATGGTCGGCCCGCTTGTAACCGGGGGGAGTGTGGCAGACCCCTGTTCGACCACGGTCAAGGTTCCCGGCCGGAAAGTCATGGCGTAATTGGCAGAGCCGCTGAGACTGCCTTGCGAGATGTCGTAGCGTCCTGCGGCCGATCCGATACCGGCTGCCGTTGCAAGGCTGCCGGTCAGAACGTCGCCGTTGGCCAGGCCAGGCCCGCCAATGGAGTAGGTGAGCGCCGGATTGGCGCTACCGCCCCTTCTGACGATATCATTGGCCGTGACCGTGATATCTCGCGGCAGTACCGTCAGCACATTGCCCTGATAGCTGATCGCATAATTGTCGCTGTCCAGCGTGCCTTGCGTAATAAGGTAGCTGCCGGCGTCGGACTGTGCCGTCGCCTCCGTCGCGAGCATGCCGCCGAGGCTGTCGCCGTTCACCAGCCCTTGGCCACCGATGCTATAGGCGAGTGCCGGATTCTCGTTGCCATAGATCCGGCTCGCTCCGCTTGCGGTCACCGTGATTGCCCGGGGTGTCACTGTCAGGGTGCCACCCTGATAGGTGACGTTGTAATTGGAGGAAGCGGCGAGGCTGCCCTGGCCGATCGCGTAGGCGCCAACGCCCGAGGTGGCGGTCGCTGCCGCCGAAAGCACACCGGAAAGCACGTCGCCGTTGACGAGCCCTTCGCCGCCAACCGTGTAGTCGAGGACGGGATTGTTGTCGCCATAGGTGCGGCTCGTGTTGCCGGCGATGACGGTGATGGCGCGCGGGATGATCGTTAACGTCCCTCCCTGATAAGTGACGTCGTAATTGGAGGAAGCGGCGAGACTGCCTTTGTCGATCGTGTAGGAACCAACACCCGAGGCGGCACTGGCCGCCGTCGACAGAGCGCCGGAAAGCGTGTCGCCATTGACGAGACCTTTGCCGCCGACCAGATAGCCAAGAGCCGGATTGGCATTGCCATAGGTTCTGCTCGTGTCGCCAGCAACGACCGTGATGGCACGCGGCGTGATCGTCAGCGTGCCGTGCGTGAAGCTGATGTCGTAATTGCCGTTATCGAGCGTGCCCTTGGAAATCGCGTAGCTGCCAACTCCCGACGACCCCATCGCCGTGGTTGAAAGAGCGCCGGAGAGCATGTCTCCGTCCAGCAGCCCGCCGGCGGTATAGGTGAATGCTGGATTCGCGTCGCCGTAGTCGCGCGTCAGATCGTCGGCCGTGACCGTGATCGACCGCGGCACGATGGCGAGTGTTCCGCCCACATACGTAAGTGCGTAGTTTGACGAAGCCGCCAGACTTCCCTGCCCGATGGCGTAGGAGCCGACATTGGACCTTGCCGTAGCGTCGGTTGAGAGTATCCCGCCGAGACTGTCGCCATTCACCAGTCCCTGGCCGCCCACCGAATAGCTGAAAATGGGGTTGTCGTTGCCATAGATGCGGCTCGCGGCATGCGCCGAGACGGTGATAGCCCGCGGCGTCACCGTTAGCGTTCCGTCCTGAAAAGTGACGTCGTAATTCGACGAGGCCGCAAGGCTGCCCTGTCCAATCGCATAGGAGCCGACACCGGAGGAAGTGCTAGCCGCGGTCGAGAGAGCCCCCGAAAGCGTGTCGCCTTCGACGAGACCTGCGCCGCCCACCGTGTAGCCGAGTGCCGGATTGACATCGCCATAGGTCCGGCTCGTATCCCCGGCGATGACGGTGATGGCGCGTGGTGTGATCGTCAGCGTGCCGGAGGCATAGCTGATGTCACTGCCCTGTTGGCTGGAATAAAGGCCGGAAACGGTCAGCTCGTGACTGCCGACATTCCTGCCGGATCCGGCATATGAGGGGGTGCCGAGAAGCTCTGCGCCATCAACCGAAATGCTGTAGCCGGATTGGCCGCCCTGGTCCGTGCCGTCATAGACCTTGCTGGCATCATTGGCCTTAACGGTGACCGGCGTCAGGAAGCTGCGCAGCAGGGGCGAAGTATATCCGTCGTAGATTCGCCAAACGGAACCGGTGCCCCCTGCATCGTCTATATCCCAGCCAACCGTTTCAAAGCTCGCCAGCTGCATCATTTGCGCGTCATCTAGACCCGTCGCTCCGGCGATGGTGCCCTTGCCAAACCCATTGGCGAGGCCCGAGGACGTGGTGTTCCAGAAGCTGCCAACCACGGTTCCGAGATTGTTTCCAACAAGCCCTCCGAGATCGAGCTGCCCGCTCACGGCGCCTGTCGAATAGGAGCCACTGACCGTAGCATCCTGGTTCAGTCCGACCAGCCCACCGATCAGGCTGAATCCCGTAACATCGCCGGTTGCGTAGGAACTGCTGACAGCGCCGCCGGTACCGTTGACCCCGATGAGTCCGCCTGTACCATATCCGCCGTTCACATTGCCCGCTGCATAGGCATTGGAAATCGTCGCCTCACCGCCGCTCGTCGATGCAATATTCAGGCCGACAAGCCCCCCGGTCCCGTATCCCATCTGCCCACCGTCCGCACCGCCGGTATTGGTATCCACGTCCCCGGTCGCAAATACGTTGCTGATGGCACCGCCGTTCTCACCGATCAATCCGCCGACAAACTGGTAGATCACACCTTGAAACCCGGTCACCGTGCCGGTGACGTCGCCGGTGGCATAGGCATCGGTGACCACTCCGCTGTTGAAACCAACCAGGCCGCCGACCTTCTGTATGCCTCGCAGGTCGGTAGTTTGCGGGTAGGAACCGTGAACGTTATCCCCGAAGATGGGCATGAAAAGATCAGGAATGGGATCATTGACGATCTCGCCGCCAAGATCCTGGGTCGCTTGAACGTTTCCCGTCGCGTAGACATCGTGGACCTGGCCGGAATTGGAGCCGATCAGTCCTCCGGCGGCCGCAACCCCTGTGCCGCCGCCCACTCCGACACCGCCGGTCGCATATGCGCTGGAGATCGCCCCCTTGTTGTCGCCAACCAGTCCGCCGACATTGTTTGCTCCGTTGGTCGCGCCTGTGGCATAGGAATTGGTGATTGTCCCGTTGTTTGTGCCGGCAAGTCCGCCAACGGAGATAACACCGCTAACGCTCGATCCTGCATAAGACGAGGTTATCGTCCCGTTGTTTTCGCCGACAAGTCCGCCGATCGACGTTCTTCCGGAAATAGTGATTTCGGCATGACTCTTTTCAATCGTGCCGTCATTGCGTCCAACCAGACCGCCATTGCCATATCCGGTCTGGGTGCTGGAGAGCATTGCTTCAGTGTATGACCCATAAATCGTACCGGTGTTGAGGCCGACAAGCCCTCCCGAATACAGGCTACCACCCGCGAACACGCCGCTGGAGGAAGCGTTCTTGACGATGCCGCTGTTGACGCCCACGAGAGAGCCGACATATTTCGCACCGCTGGCGACGCCCAGGTGGAGATTCACGTCGCGAATGGTGCCGGATGAAACGCCGAACAGACCGGCGGCCTCCCGGTCGGGCTTCATCAAAAAGAGCCATTCGATGCTATTGCCCATTCCGGTAAACGTGCCTGTAAACGGGTCGGCATAATCGCCGATTGGGACCATGCCGGTCTCACCGTTCCACGCCATGGCGGATTCGAGGTCGAGCGTGCCGGCCAAGGCATAATTGCCGCCAAGGTTGCCATTCATCGCCTGCAGCTGTTCGGCGCTGCGGATGATCGTATACGCCTGCCCATTGATCGTCAGACCGGCATTGGCGCCTGAAAGGGTGACCGGCCGGTGGACGAAATAGTCGCTGCCGGCCGACGCGCTGCCGCTCGTGGCGAAGTCGCCATAGTTCAGCACCAGGCCTGCATTGGCGCCGGTGGCGACGATGGGGGAATCGATATGAATGTCGCCATAGGCAGAAAGAGTGAGAATCGAGTCGCTCGACCAGAAAAGATCGCCGGCAACCGCCACGGTAATATCGCCTGCCTGGCTGCCGGGCGACCCAGAGCCACCAGTTGCAATCGTGACATTTGCGGTTGCCAATGCGTTCTGGAGCGTAAGGACGTCTATGACACTGTCATTACCCGTGGGGGTCATGCCGTTGGAATTGCTGGACGACCTAAGGGCAATGGTGACGTTGTAGGGATCGAGAAGCAAATTACCGAAACGGCCGTTTTCAGCGGTCAGGTCCACCGCACCGGTAAAGTCGAGCTTCGCCTTGCCCGAGACCTCCACTTCTCCGCCCGATCCGGGACCGGTGCCCCTTGCCGTAATCAACCCGTCAAAAACAGTCATCTCGTCGGACCAGATGACGACGTCTCCGCCTGTACCGCCTTCGGTCGCATCCGCACGGATTATGCTTTTCCGATCCACCGCAGTGGTTTCAGCTCGCTGCAACAGTCCCTTGCCCTGACGATTGCCACCGACTTCCACCGTGCCGCCTCCCGCCGCGCCGGATGCATCGACTACGGCACCATTCAGCTTCACGGATTTGCCGGTGATCTTCACCTTTCCGCCCTTGCCGCCGCCTTTGGCGGTCGCATTCAGACGGCCGGATACGGAGACGCTCCCCCCTGCTCCACCGCCGATGACGATCTCGCCCTGCCTGCCGCTGATCGTTCTGGCCTCGACCGTTCCGGGAAGGTTGATGGCGTTTCTCGCCGCCTCTCGCGCAGTAGCCGCCGAAATGACGACACGGCCTCCATCGGCGGAGATCCGGCCCCCGTTCTTGACAAGCGCATCCGCACCGCCTGCTTTGGTTGGCACTGCGACCTGCAGAAAGCCGTCGCCGGACAGGTCGAGCGTGGCCTCTTCGCCCGATCCCAGTCCCACCTTGCCCATCGGCACGCTGATCAGCCCGTCATTGCTGACCCGCCCACCTATCAAGGCTGCATATCCGCCCCGGCCGATGGTGATCACGCCGCTGTTCTCGACTGCCGCGGAAGCCCCCTTGCCCGAAAATGTCCTCTTTCCCTTCAGGAACTCCTCGTCGCTGGTATCCAGCGTCGAGGCCACGAAGCCTCCGCCGACCTTGACATTGCCGGTCTTGGTGATCGCGATCCCGTTGGGATTGATCAGATAGACATGGCCGTTGCCGGTGAGCGATCCGGCAATCGTCGATGTGGTCGATCCGGTGACGCGGTTGAGGATTGCCGATGAGCTTCCGGGCTGAACGAAGTTGACGGCATGTCCTTGGCCGACCGAAAAGCTGTTCCAGTTGACGATGGCATTCTGCGAGCCTTGCGTGATCGTCATCGACTTTCCTGCGGAGCCGACCGATACCTGCCCCGCCGCAACACTTGCCCCGGCGGGAAGCGGATCGGCCAGGGCCGGCCGCGCGAGGCCGGCGCCTGCGGCAAGCGCAAGCGCCAATCCGGCCGTCGACAACAGTTGCGCCTTCAAGCCTGCAAAGCCGAATGGAATCATGATCCCTGCCCCGGTGGCCGCCAGCCCATGAACAGTCCACGGAAAAATTCCCCGTGTTGCCTTCGGTGCAAGTGTACAGGGTTCCTCGCCGCAAAAGCGTTCACACCCTTCTACTCTTGCCCGTCGGTCAGTCCGCGGACGACATCAAGTTGAGTTCTTTTTAGCCCCGCGTCTTATAGGAGACAGGCACGCTGGGTGGCAGTCCAAACTTTGCATCGATCCATGACGCGATGCGGCAATGTTAATGACAAGCGATGTCGCGGGTTTGATCTGCCTCAGGGGTGTGCAGAAATTGTCTCGGTCCCGGCCAAATCACGCATTTCTTCCGCAAGCAGCCGATAGTGGGCCATCTGCCCGACAGACCATGTTTCGAACTCGTCGACGAGCGCCGGACTGATTTCGGAAAGTTGGCCGCTGCTGACGGCAAACACACCGTTTTCTCTTGCTTCCGAAAAAAGATTACGGACGTGCTGGCGCGACACCCCGAAACGCCCGGCAAGGTTCTCCGGCGCCAAGCCGCCCTGCCATGGCTCGTCTTCGTGTATTTTGCTGTAATAAGATCCGATCACTGCCGTGAGTATGAGGTAGCCGGCATCGCGCGTGCTGAACTGCACGACATTAGGGAAAGGCCGGAAGACGATATCGAGCTTCTTGAATTCCTCTATGGATCGGGCGATCCATAGAGCAAGGAGATCTGAGTTTCCCACAAGAAGATCGGCGAGCGACCGATCGGCTGGTCTCATGCCTTCCGATATTTTCAGGAAAGACAGCGGTGAGCGCGCCACTTCGAGCAGAAGCTTCGGCGACGGGATGAGATAAATCGAACGACGGTCCGTCGCCTGCCGTTGGGCGGTGACGTGGTTGCTGTCCCGCAAAGCCGCAATCAGGTCGGCGACATGCCGGGGGCTGGCGGAAACGGTTTCCTGTAACGCCTTCAAGGTTGGTGGCTTTCCCTCGCCCCGTTTCCAGCTCATATAATTGCTGATCAGATTAAAGCAGGTCATATAGCGGAACTGCTGAGCGAAGATCTTATTCGAAGACTTTCGTAGTGACGGCTCCTGGTTCATCGTCGCGCAATATTGCAGAATATGTCGCCCCAGATGCTCATGCTGCAAGAATTCCGTCCCAAGCCGCCAGACATGCCGCTGCTCGTATTGCCGGACGGTGTGATAAGGCTCTTTGCGTGCCAGGGGGGCGGGCGATGAATTTGTCGTCAAGTGCTTCTGCAGACAGTGATTCTGATCAGGAATTGATATTCATCATCTCATTCATAAGAGATTTTCTCAATGGATGCGGCATCGAATGGAAGCCCTGCCTATGGACGGGCGGTCTTGAGACTAGCTTCCTGCAAAAGCTGGATCGTTGCCACCGTCCCCCATTCCCTCGGATTTGCATATTGGAGCAGCCGGCAGGCGCAGTCCGGACAAAGCTCATATTTGTCGTGGGCAAGTTGGGCCCCTGAGGCCGACGTGACGCTGATAGTGGTCCATCGGAATTCATCGATCTTGCGAAGTCGCCTCTTTTCGCCACACCCGTCACAGCGCCAAAACAATTGCTTCTCCAAATTCCAGGACGAACGAAGCTAATTAAGGCGGAGCTAATGCAGCAAAAAAGCAATTCAAGAGGCGTCAGAATCGCCTGGAAAACGTCAACAAAAGATCGCAGCCTCTTTCGAAGAGGCAGCATTTCTCAACATCGGTATGCGATGGAGGAGATTTCCATTGGCCAGATCATCGAGATAACCCGACCTCGGACCTGGGCCATTTACGAGGATCCGCCATATTGACGAGACGATTTTGACAGTCCGGACAAAGCTCGAAGGTCTCGCTCAGGCGTGGGGGACCTCGCCTGGACGAAATCTCCACGTGCAACATTCTCCACTGATCGATCTTTCTTAATTCGAACTCAACATCACATCCAGCGCATATCCATGTTAATTTTGCCATACCCCTCCTCCTTCTTTGTTTTTTTTTGGGTATTTTTTACGAAAGCAGGCATCACGCGATGCATATTTCCATTGGCATTCGCGACTTCGACCGGAGAGTGAATACGCTCCCGCAACTGGCAAGAATAACTTTACCAGAGAAATCCAGAGGCTGGCAAATCATATTGTATGTTAATATTAATACCTAAGAATATTTTGATATATACATTGATAGCAAACATCCACAAAGCATAAACCGCTATCACCGAGTATTTCGAATCGTGGGTGAAGTGCTGTTTTGGTGGGCTGGTTCAATAATGAAAAGTCGCCGCTGTCCCTGCCGCATCGGCCAATGCGTGCTCAGCTATACTTGCATGATCCGCCGCCTGCGATCCGGTTCAGCGCAGCTGACTTGGCGTCTTGCCCCTATATGTCTTCATCATGTTGGTAAGATGGCTTTGGCTGGAGAATCCACTCAGGAACGCCACTTCGGAGATGGGAAAAGCAGTTTGCGTAAGAAGGCCCTCAGCAAATTCCAAGCGTCGTTCAATAAGATAGCGATGTGGAGTGGTCCCGAACGTTTTCACGAAAGCGTGAGCGAAATGCCCCGGAGAAAGCCCGCAGATGTTGGCAAGCTCGGCAATCGTCAATTTTCGTCTGAAATGCACATCCAGATACTCCCGCACCCGACTGGCCGCGATGGTGGAGAGCCCCGCTCTCACCGGACGTTGTAGCTTTGCGATGCAATAGTTGCGAAGAATATGAACGCCGAAGGCGGTGATCAGGGAGTCGAGATAGAACTCGTTGGCGTAATCGGGATGCTTGAGTTCCGCTTTCATCAATTTCGCGAAATGCAGAGCAGTATGATCAACGGCCTGGTTCGCCAGCCTGATCTCGAAGTCCACGCGATCCAGCGCATGTCCCGCGAGATCGAGCATGCTTTCTTGCGAAATCGCTACGACAATGTTTTCCCGCCGCGAATTCCAGCTCGTCCTGCTAACCACCCCGGCGGGGATCACGACGGTCTGGCCCGCCGTCGCGTCAAAATTCTGCACCCGATCAGCCCCGAACGTCACGCTGATACCCGCGCAGGGAGCCAGCATGACGACGAAAACGTGACCTTCGGATACGAATTCCTGCGATCCTGGAGACCGCACAGAGTGCATCGCACCGCCTCGAAAAGTCATTTTCCGTGGCCCCGCGTCCTCGGGCAAAGATCCGAACAGGCGCGCGTCTGCAATTTTTTTCAGCATTTAATTCGATAACCCGCCACCCCGCGAACGCGCATCCCACCACACAGGGCGTCAGTAGAAAAGGATGCAGTTCGTCGACGATTACAATTTAGACGACATGGTTTCTTGTACTCATAGTTGTGTATCGATGTGGCACTGGCGCATCAGAACGACCAATGAACGCAGAAGTGGAATCAGCCGATGTATGGACCGTGTCGCGTTCAATAGTGCGAATGATGAGGCACCAGCATGACCGCTGCCTGAGGATCACAGATCAACCAGGCAGGCTTCGCCCGGACGTCTCTGAGGAGACCGTTGGAGCCGTCGCTGCGACGGACATGTTCCGCAGATCAGAACTTTCCCACGACGTTTAGGAAGACGCCCTCATCGTCAAAGGTAAGATCACGCAGATCGTCGGAGAACCTGCCGAAGTTGTAGCCTACGCCGACCTTGAAGTTGTCTCCCACATGGCGGTAGACCGCTGCGAGCGCCCCAAAGTCGGTCGTCTCAGCTTCGGGCATATGCATGACGCGGCCTTCAACCAACAAATCCCAGCTCTTGATGACGTGAAGATCGGCCCGGACGATGCCAAGATGGGCGGTCGATTTTTGCCACTCCTCCTCAAAACCGGAACCTGAGCCGTTGCTGGTCCGGTAGCGGACCTCGCTCAGGCGAAACCCGTATTTGCCTCCGATGGTAAGCCAGGGCGTCAGGTCGTAATTGACGTCCGCCGAGAGGATATGACTGCGCTGCGCCGGAGCGAACTGGTCGCCCGTGGCGCCGCTGATCAGCTGGTTGTTGCCCGGCAGGTCATAGAGCCAGGTGTATTTGAAAAGGGCGTTGAGACGTTCATTGTCCACCGGCCGATAGGCATATCCGATCGATGCTTCCACGTAGTCGGTATCTGCAAACGACGCATCGGATGACTGGCTGTCGGAAAGAACGGCATCCAGATGGGTGACCAGCCGCCAGTCGGGATTGGTCTTCCAGCCAAGCCCTGCCGCGAAGAGATAGGTATTCTGGTCGCGGGTACCATTGTCGGAACGTTCGATGCGCACTTCCCCTCGCACACGAGCGTTGATGCCCCTCTCCTCGTCCTTGTAGCCGACGGAGAGCGACGGCGCGTACCGCTCGAAGTCTTCATATTGTAGATCGGTATCGGCATTGACCGTCTCGTCGCGCACCTGGCCGATTTCCAGCCCACCGTCCAGGGTCCACATGGCATCCGGTGTGTACATGACGCCATAGGTCTGGGTGAGCGAGTTGCGATTGCCGAACATATCGTAAGTGCTCTCGCTGTAGGCAGAGAGCAGATCATTCATCTTGCGGCGCATGCCGAGAACAACGGTCCCCTTGTCGTCGCCGAACAGGTCATGGGTATTGTGGAGATCGAACGCGCGGTCGGGATCGAGCTTATAGCCTAGGTAGTAGTGACTGTCGGCATTCGGATCATAGGTAAGGCCGGCAAGACCGCCCAGGCCGTTCGTGCCATAAGAGACCTCACCTTCCGCCCCGATCGTGTCGGTAAGCTGAACCTTGGCACCCACGCCGGCCCTGTCGTTGCGGTCGATGTCACCGGAGCGATCAAGGGTCCCTTGTGCGAAGGCATAAATCAGCCGGTCGTCATCTATCCGGTAATCCAGACGCATCCCCGCATCCAGACGTGAACCGTCATAGCCGGATTTGCCGGATGCTATGGCCAAGGGAGACATCAATTCAGTGTAGTCGAGGCCGAGCGACAGCTTCCAATGTTCGTCGAATTTATAGCTGACACTCCCGGTACCGTCGCGGCGCACCTGACCGCGATCGTCGGTCAGATCGTCATAGGTGAACTTGACACCGGTTTTCGGGGTAAGATCGAGATCGGCATGCGCTCCCCAGATACGCTGATCGACGGTCACATCGTCAAAGAGGGTTGAGAAACCGGCCTCTTTCTTCTCGTAATACCCGCCGATCTTGCCTTTAATGCTTGTCCCAAGCTCCTCGAGATCGACCTGACCTTCCACGCGATAGGCCGATCCTTCATCGTCGTTTGGATCGCCATAATAGCTTGTTTCGTCGTTGCCCCAGGTCAGACCGCCATCGCTCGAGTGCGACAGGTCGAAGCCCCGCCCTTTTGAATGGGCGACCTCGGCCTTCAGAAAGGTATTGTCGGAGTGCCGGAGAGTGACATCGGCGCCATAGGCTTTCTGATCCGCCAGTTCGGTACTGTCGTTCATGCCGGTCACGCCGAGACGTATCTTGTCGTTTATCCAGTGCTGCGCACGGCCACCATAGACATAGCCGTCGACGTCGCTCACGATGGGTTCGAACTCGTACTGCACGGCCAGATAAAGCTTGCCGCCGCCAAGCGCTCCATTGCGGACCGGTTCGGAAGTCCCGGTCATGGAGGACATCGGCCGACGCAGGATGATGACGCCTTGCATGTAATCGAACGAGTAATCCTCGCCATAGGTAAGCACGCGCCGTTCGAGGACCCGGCCGGTCACCGCATCACGGGTCTCTACGGTTACCGTCTCGGAACCTTCGACAATGTCCTGGCGCTTCAGGAAATAGGCAGAGCCGCCAGTGCCCAGGAACTCCTCGCGCTGCGGCAGCGTGTCAGGTTGGGCGGCATAGGCGGTAATCTCCGTCCGACGCTCGCCGAAGGACGTCGTCTCTTCCGATCGGTGGACGGCGGAGGCCCCATAAAGCGCACGGTCGGAAGGAAGGAACTCGGTGCCGGTAATCTGGGTCTTGTAGTTGCCCCACATCACGTGGCTGTCTCCGCGCTCCAGCCGAACATAGAACTTGCCCTTGGTGGGTGCGTCTTCCGTGAAGGTGGAATCGTCGCCATAGACGGGGTAATAGTCATCGGGATCAAGCCGGCGCAGGATCTGCCTTGGATCCTGGCTGCCGAGATTGCGGAAGAGCTTTTCAAGGTCGTCCTCCCCCGTGTCGGCGGCGGCCGTAAGCAGGTATTTCCCCTTGACCTTGCCCTTGAGATAGAAAGCCAATCTTCCCTTCGAATAAACCTCGTCATATTCACCGGGGCGGACTTCCTCGATATGAGCATCGCCCGTGCGCTTTCCGATCGTGAGATCGGCGAGTGCCACGTAGAACCAATCGTTGTCAGGGATGTTGACATCACGGCTGAAGGACAGCCCACCGGTTTTTGACACGCCTTTGATGGCGACATCAACGGCGTGGTCCCCGGGCGGCAAGATCCGCTGGACCACAAAGGCCTGTTTCGGATCGACGGGGATCTCCTCGCCCAGCACGCGTACCGCATGTCCGGCCGGGACTTGCTTCCCATAGACCGTCACCGCCCCTCCCACAACGGGAATGTTGCGGAAGGCCGTCCGGTCTTCGCCTGTCCCCGGTGCCGTGGCCTTGTCCTGCTTCCGATCGGGAGCAAACCCGCGATCGGTTCTGGCGATGGTCAGCGGTACCGTCTCGTCGTAACGCCCTTTGGCATCGTAGACGCGCAGCACATACGCAAAATCGGCCTCCTTCGCCTCGGGCATGATCCAGGCTGCCTCACCGTTGACCGCAACGGGAATCGTGGCGATTGGCCGATCTTTATCGCGCCCCTTCGTTTCAAAGATGCGGACTTCCGCCCGTTCGATGAAGGCCGGATAGTTGGAGGTTGCAAGAAAGCGGACCTCCTCTCCGGCCCGATATGTCCTTTTCACGGGCACGGTCGAGACATTGAGCAGAGGATCGGTATCGAGCCCATCGAACTTAACCTGAATATCGACCGCGGACAAATCGAGATCCGTCTGCCGCTGCCGGTCCACCGGACGATCGCTCGGCTTTGCTTCGCCAGACGTCAAGCGGCTGGTTTTGGCGGCCGGCCGATCGGTTGCCTCCGGCTCGGCGCTCTTGTCCACTGTTTCCCCATCGACCTCGATCATGAAGGGAATGGCGGGAGCATCCGCAGGTGTTTCGGCTTCCGTATTTTCGCCGATCGCCAGACGGTGCACCGAACTGTCCGCAGAAATTCTGCCGCCCTTTTCGGCCTTCTCCTGCGCTGCCGCCGGCGGCGACATGGCAAGCAGGCCTGCCATCGCGGTGCAGCGGAGGAGGCCGAGCCGGCGGTTCAGGAGCAGCCGGGAAAGATCGATGTTCGTGACAAGAAGCCTCATTGTCCCGCCTCCACGCGCGTCTCGATGTTGAGCGGATAGGCCCGCTTCCGCTGCCGCCATCGGTCGGCAACCAGCTCCTTGATGTGGCGCACGCGCGCCTCGGCGAGTTCGGGCTCAGTGGCCGCATCGATGTAGGAGAGACGGAGCACCGACTGCTCTTGAGCCAGGACGGTTATCAGTTGGTCGATGCCATCCGCCCAGCGCTTGTCGAGTTCGGCCTTTCCTGACACGAAGGCTTCGCCCTTGAGGTCGAGCCGGACCACGCGGCCGATCGAAGCCCCAAAGTTGAGCTCGGTCATCTTGCCGGCCGTCAGGCGTACGACACGCGGGTTTTCCGTCGTCAGGCGGTAGCCGGTCGGCAGGGTTCTGGGATCGAGCTTCATGATGAAGTTCGACCCTATGCGTGTCTCGGGAAGATCCGCGCAGGCGACATGGAAGCGGCCATACTGGTCGGTGGTGATCAACCAGCCCTTGACCGTCGCGATCCTTACGCCGGGGAGTCCCGGCTCGCCCTCGTCCTGATAGCCGTTGCGGTTGGTATCATCGAACACCTTGCCGATGATGTCGCCGCAGTCGAAGACCGGTTCGACGATGATCTCGACGACCGCGCGGGCTTCATTGCCGACCTGACCGCCGCTGGGATCCACGACATGGGCAAGGTTCACATGCTCGCCCGGCCCGGCCGTGCTCAGCGCCAACAGCCTGATCTGAATCTCGACCGTGGATTTGCTGCCGACGGACACGTCGCGGAAGCGGATTTGTCGGCCGACCACTTCAGGCGTCACCTTGGTGCCGTCGACGGTCGCCGAGCCTTCCACATAGCGGAAGCCTGCCGGCATCGTGTCGATGACCGTCAGAGCATCCACCCGCGCGCCCGAGTTGTTGGTGACGCGGATGGTGAAGGGTGCCTTTTCACCACGACGGATGAACCTGAGGTTGGCAACCTTCGTAACGGAAATGTCACCTGGAACGGCCGCGGGCGGTGTGACAACGGACGTGGAATTGTCCGAACTGACTTCGCCGTCGGGGGTGCGACCGCTTGCTGTGGCGGAGTTGGCGATGCCATCCGGGATGCCCGCCGCGTTTTCGACATCTCCCTGCGTCAGCGTGTAGACTGCAGTGAAGTCCTGACTTTCGCCGGGAGCCAATGTGACAGGTTCCGGTGTGAACCTGGACAGGGAAGCTCCGGCTGGTCGGCCATTGAAGGTAGGCCCTGCATCTACCGGCCAGACATTGGTGATCGTCTGCCCGCCGTCGTTGGTGACCGTGAAGGTATAGGTCACCGTATCACCAGCGTTCGTATAGCTGTTTCGATCAGTATCGGTGAAGCGGCCGGTCTTCTGCAGTTTCAGGCTGGCAGGCTGAGGCGGCACGACAACGGTGTCGGGCGGGCTCTCCGTCGGCGGGCCGGATGGCGGCGTGCCGGTGCCGGTCGCGGTGTTCTCAACACGGCCCGCGTCGATATCGGCCTGGGTCGGCGTATAGGTCGCCGTAAACGTCGCGCTGCCGCCGGGCGCCAGCGTCTGGGGTCCCGGCGTGACCGATATGCCGGCATTGGCAAGCAGCGGATCGTTGACCGTGACGTTGGTCAGCGTCACGACACCGGTATTGCGGACCAGGAACGAGTAGCTGATCGTCTCGCCGGCATCGAGAAGACCGTCGCCATCGGCATCGTTGAGAGTGCCTGTCTTCTCGATCGTCAGTCCCTGCGTCTGCTCCGGAGGCACGACAACGGTATCCGGCGGGCTTTCGATCGGCGGCCCGGACGGAGGCGTGCCCGTGCCGGTCGCGGTGTTTTCAACACGACCCGCGTCGATGTCGGCCTGGGTCGGCGTATAGGTCGCCGTGAAGGTCGCCGTTCCGCCGGGCGCCAGCGTCTGGGGTCCCGGCGTGACCGATATGCCGGCATTGGCGAGCAGCGGATCGTTGACCGTAACATTGGTCATCGTCACCGCCCCGGTATTGCGCACCAAGAACGAGTAGCTGATCGTTTCCCCGGCATCGAGAAGGCCGTCGCCATCGGCATCGTTCAGCGTGCCGGTCTTTTCGATCACGAGATCCGATGCCGGATCGGGCGGCACAACGACGGTGTCGGGCGGGCTGTCGATCGGCGGCCCGGAAGGCGGCGTTCCGGTACCGGTCGCGGTGTTCTCGACACGGCCCGCGTCGATGTCGGCCTGGGTCGGCGTATAGGTCGCCGTGAAGGTCGCCGTCCCGCCAGGCGCCAGCGTCTGGGGTCCCGGCGTGACCGATATGCCGGCATCGGTGAGCAGCGGATCGTCGACCGTGACATTCGTCATCGTCACGGCACCGCTGTTGGTGACGAGGAAGGAGTAGCTGATCGTCTCTCCGAGATCGATGAACCCGTCGCCATCGACATCATTGAGCGTGCCGGTCTTTTCGATCGTCAGTGCGGGCGTCTGGTCCGGAGGGACCACGACGGTATCCGGTGGGCTCTCCGTCGGCGGGCCGGATGGCGGCGTGCCGGTACCGGTCGCCGTGTTCTCGACCTGGCCCGCATCGATCTCCGCCTGGGTCGGCGTATAGGTGGCAGTAAACGTCACCGTTCCACCAGGCGCCACCGTCTGCGGGCCAGGTGACACCGAGATCCCGGCATTGGCGAGCAGCGGATCGTTGACCGTGACATTCGTCATCGTCACGGCACCCGTATTGGTGACGAGGAACGAGTAGCTGATCGTTTCTCCGGCATCGAGAAGACCGTCACCGTCGGCATCGTTCAGCGTGCCGGTTTTTTCGATCGTCAGTCCGGACGTCTGGTCCGGCGGCACGACAACGGTGTCAGGCGGACTGTCGATCGGTGGCCCGGACGGCGGCGTGCCGGTGCCGGTCGCGGTGTTCTCCACGCGGCCCGCGTCGATATCGGCCTGCGTCGGCGTATAGGTCGCCGTGAAGGTGACACTCCCCCGCGGAGCCAGCGTCTGCGGTCCCGGCGTGACCGAAATCCCGGCATTGGTTAGCAGCGGGTCATCGATGGTGACATTGGTGAGCGTCACGGTGCCGGTATTGCGGGCGAGGAAGGAGTAGCTGATCGTCTCGCCGAGATCGATGAGCCCGTCGCCATCGGCATCATTGAGTCTGCCGGTCTTTTCGATCGTCAATCCGGGCGTCTGGTCCGGAGGCACGACAACGGTGTCAGGCGGGCTCTCCGTCGGCGGGCCGGACGGCGGCGTGCCGGTACCGGTCGCCGTGTTCTCGACCTGGCCCGCGTCGATGTCGGCCTGGGTCGGTGTATAGGTCGCGGTAAAGGTCGCCGTTCCGCCGGGCGCCAGCGTCTGCGGACCTGGGGACACGGAAACGCCGGCATTGGTCAGCAGCGGATCATCCACCGTCACGCCTGTCATCGTCACGGTGCCGGTGTTGCGGACCAGGAACGAGTAGCTGATCGTCTCGCCGAGATCGATGAGGCCGTCG
>NZ_JPYQ01000024.1:509987-541574 GCF_000757525.1 Rhizobium sp. YS-1r
ACCTGTCTTGTCGATCGTCAGTCCCGGCGTCTGGTCCGGCGGCACGACGACCGTATCCGGCGGGCTATCGATCGGCGGGCCGGACGGCGGCGTGCCGGTGCCGGTCGCCGTGTTCTCGACCTGACCCGCGTCGATGTCGGCCTGGGTCGGCGTATAGGTCGCGGTAAAGGTAGCGGTTCCGCCGGGCGCCAGCGTCTGCGGACCGGGCGTTACCGAAATCCCGGCATTGGCAAGCAGCGGATCGTCGACGGTCACGCCCGTCATCGTCACCGCCCCGGTATTGCGGACCAGGAAGGAGTAGCTGATCGTTTCTCCGAGATCGATGAGCCCGTCGCCATCGGCATCGTTCAGCACGCCGGTCTTCTCGATCGTCAGCCCCGGCGTTTGGTCCGGCGGCACGACGACCGTATCCGGCGGGCTGTCGATCGGCGGGCCGGACGGCGGCGTACCGGTGCCGGTGGCGGTGTTTGACACCTGTCCTGCATCGATGTCGGCCTGTGTCGGCGTATAGGTCGCCGTAAACGTCGCCGTCCCGCCGGGCGCCAAAGTCTGCGGGCCTGGGGACACGGAAACACCGGCATTCGTGAGCAGCGGATCGTCCACCGTGACATCGGTCAGCGTCACATTGCCGGTATTCTCCACGACAAAGCTGTAGCTGATCGTCTCGCCGGCATCGATGAGCCCATCACCGTCGAGGTCGTTGAGCGTGCCGGTCTTCTCGATCGTCAGTGCCGGAGCCGCAGCGGTGTCCGTGTCCGTTGCCGAATTGTTGCTCGTATCGGGGTCAGGCACGCTCGAGGGATTGGCTACCGTAGCGGCGTTCACCAGATCGCCGGTGAAGTCCGCTGGCACCGTCAAGGTCAATTCGAAGGTGACGGAGCTGCCTGCGGGCAGGCTCACCTTGACGTCGCTAATGGCGCCTGTGCCGCTCGCCGTCCCACAGACACCGCCATTCGTTGCGCCGCCGCAAGTCCAGCTCGCCCCGGTGATACCGGCGGGCAGCGGATCGTTTACCGACGCGTTCTGAACGCCGAACGGACCGCTGTTCGAGACCACCATCGTGTAGGGGACGTTGGTGCCCGGCGTATAGGTGTTGCTGCCGTCGGTCTTGGTGATCTGCGTGTCGGCGGGAAGACTTACAGCCGTGATAGGGCATTTGGCACCGTCGCCGGCACCCGATGGCGCATCCGAAATGAGTGTCGCCACGCCTGTTGCAAGGTCGAACTGATAGAACCCGCCGCTATTGTAACGGCCAAAGATACCGTTCGAGGCGCTGATCAACGATCCGAACGCGTCCACGGAAAGACCCGACTGCCCGATGGCAGTTACCGCTCCCGTCGTCGGATTGATCGAATAGAAGATGCCCGAAGTGCTATCATGCGTATAGATGAGCCCGTTGTGCCAGGCCAGGTCCGCGTTCGAGATCGTGCGGTTGAGCGGAATGCTGGTAGCCGTCCGGGTGGTCAGATCCACGCGCCACATCACGTTGGAGGCGGAGTTCTCCTTCACATAGTAGTAGCCGTCCGGGCCCACAACACCCGAGGCTACCTGCCCCGAACCGTTATTGATGCCGCCGCCGACGATGGGACCCTGGTCGCTGACGGAACCGTTGCTGCCGATCCGCAACAGGCGGTATCTGCTCGTGGTGCTGTCCCAGCGCGTCGCGTAAATATAGTTGCTGACAACGTCGTAGCCCATCGCATTGTAGCCGGGGCTGTTCACTGCGCCGATTCCGGGAAAGGTGAACGGATTGGTGCTGGTATCGGCCCGATGAAGCCGCGTGGGCGCATTGATTCCGAAATACATCGTCGAATCGCACACGAAGTTCGGCTGGGTGCCGAACGTGACCGAGGTGCTGCCTGGCGGGTTGATGCCGACGGCCGACGTGATGTTCGATGCGTCGTTGGTATAGGTTCCGGCGGAACTGGACGTTACCGGCACGGTCGCCGTGCACGAAGCCATGCCGGCGGTGAGATTTCCCGAGACGTCTATGGTCGATCCACCGACGGCTGCCGTCACGACACCCGATGGGCAGGTCGTGCTGATCTCATCGGATGCCACCCTCAGGCCGACCGGAAGAGCATCCGTGAACGACCACCCGGTCTTTGCCCCCAACTCGCTGGTGTTGGTGATCGTGAATGTCAGGGTCGACACGCCCCCGACGGCCACGCTGGTCGGGCCGAACTCCTTGTCGAGCTGCGGCGTTGCATCGAGGACGCTGACATTGTCGAACGCGTGGTCGTTACCGGTCCCGCTGCCGTTGTTGTTGACCATGCGGATGCCGAAGGAGGCGCCGCTGATCAGCACCGCACCGTTAGACGCGTAGGTTCCCGTGGTAATCGTGGAAGCCGGCGCGCCGCCGAGCGCTGGCGGCGTCTGTGTCGTTCCACTTGAGCAGCCGTTGATCTGCGTGCCTGCCGGCGTAGCGTTGCCTGCTTCGTTCACGAGTGAGAATTGCAGCAGCGGCGGAGATACCTGACAATTGACGGCCGCGACATCGACACTGAAGGTCAAGAAACGATTGCTTGTGGGGAATGCTATATTCGTTGCCGTCTGGAACTCTACAAGTCCGGCGCCAGGATTGCCTGCGGTCATGGCCGAAACCGCAAAATTGCCCTGTGCGGTGGCCTGCGTCTGGCCTGCATGAAGTCCAAGCGCCCAGGAAAGGCGCTGAACCGTGTTCCAGGTCGCTGTATTCGTGCATTCCGTGGCACCGGCTGGGCCGGCAGCAGTTGTCGACTGGTTGGCGGAGGCGATCCAGCCATTGCAGTTCGTCAGCCATTTCGGATCGGCCGTGTAGGTCTGGCCGGAAGTGCTGGTGTAGGTGTTCAGCTTGACGATCGGGGTGGGGCCGGGCCGGTTCTGGAAGTTATCCGCATAGATCGCAACGGGAGCCTGCGGAACGCCGGGCGTTCCCGGATCTGCCGATGCATCGAACGGAAGCGCGACGCTGCCGAGCAGGGCCAATGCCGGAAAACCGAAAGCCGAAAGCTTCGTTGATAGCGACGGCGACGCGCCGGCTCGCGATCCCGCGCCCGAAAACCGGTCTTTTCGATTGTGTTTTTTTGCATCCGCAACATGCCTCGAGCGTGTACGTCGATCATCAGATGCGATCTCTGCTATGCTGCACGAATGACGCGCGATATCGCGCAGCGAAATTGGCTTCCGCATGCAAAGTCCCCTCGTCGAATTAAGCTATCCTCAACCAGGGGTCCCGATATCGCTCGCGGCTATAAAGTTAGGTCCGCCAAGTGCCGCGATTGATTCCCCAGAACGGATAGCGCCGCATCGATAGGGGTGCATAGGCCGGAGTGATTTGTCTTTCAGGAAACCAATATCTTTTGCAGAATCTTCCGATATGGATGAAAAAAATCTCCGCTGCCCTCCCTTTAGTTGCCAACGCGTTAAGCGCCGCAAGCCGTTTCTCCCGGAACGGAACAGGGAAGGAGCGACCTAACAGTTGCCAAATGCCACGCCTTGGAGATCGGCTGTAAGGGCGTCGGCGCGACCACCGCGTTTCCTTCCTCCAGCGTCACTGATCATCCGGCAACTTTCGCTTCCGTTACGGCAACAAGCGCTGAAGAGAGGATAAAGTCGAAACGGGCGTTCGCACATTCTTGCTGCCGACCGCTCAGTTGCAGCCGCCGGCCTTGGCGCCGTAAAGCCTTTTGCATCCGCCCGTTCGATAAGCGCGACTTGCCGCGAGGCCATGTTCATCTGCTCGATACAGGCCATTTCGCGCTGGAGACGCACGCGGGCGAGATCGCGGCGATCATGCGCACCTTCCTAACCGAGCATCTCTAGAACGCCGCGCCCCAGGCTGGGACCCACCCGCTCTTGACATTCGTTCGCTACCTTGCAATTATTGTATGGTAGCGAACGAAATGGCGAGACTTTCACATGCGGGATCAGGCGAACACCGAGCACCTCTCCGTGGGAGCGTGGACGAAGCGGTGCTACTTCGCGGGCCGCGCCCTTATGGACGCAACCTTGCGGCCCTACGATCTGGGATCCACGCAATGGTACGTTCTCTGGCATCTCGCGAACCACGGCCCGTCCGTTCAGCGCGACCTCGGACGCGCCCTCGAACTCGAACGGGCGACCTTGAGCGGCATCATCGCGACCCTCGTCCGCAAAGACCTGGTCGAGCAGACCTCGATCGGAGAAGATCAGCGTCAGCGTCTGCTGACGTTGACAGCCGCAGGTAAGGCGCTGTGGCGCAAACTTCCCGATCTTTCTTTCATTCACGAAGCTGCTTTCGGCGGCATCGATGAGGCCGAGCTGGCCACGACCATCCGTGTCCTGCGATCGGCGACCGAACGACTGCAGAACCTGTTGCGAAAGGATTGAGCAGATGACCGTACTGATAACCGGAGCCACTGGGCTCGTTGGCGAACGACTTCTTCCGCGGCTGGTGGAAGCCGGGTTTGCCTGCCGTGCCTTGCTCCGGGCGGGCAAAGCCTGCCCTGATGGCATAGAGGCCATGACGGGCGATATTCTCGACCCTTCGACCCTCCCGAACGCCGTGCATGGCGTTTCCGCCATCGTGCACCTTGCCGCGGTGTTTCGCACGCAGGACACCGATCTCATCTGGAAAAGCAACCTCGATGGGACACGCAACCTGATTGCCGCCGCGAAGGCTCATGCTCCCGACGCGCGGTTCATCCTGTCGAGCACCAGCCATGTCTACAACAACGACAATCCCCATCCGGGACGAGAAGACGATCCGGTCGATCCACAGCACGCCTATCCGGCGAGCAAGGTGGCCGCAGAGAAGGAACTGCGCGAAAGCGGTTTGAACTGGTCCATCGTCCGGTTTCCATTCGTGTATGGCGACGGCGACGGACATCTCGAATCTCTTCCCAAATACGTCGGCACCTGGCATCCGGCGCAACGAATGAGCACGATTCACCATCGTGACATCGCCAAGGCGATCAAGCTTGCACTGAACGGTACATTCGATCGCCGTATCGTGAACGTTGCGGACGAGGCGCCCTCGTCCATCTACGAGCTCGCGGGTCTGCTGGGTAACCGGTTGGAATCAAGGTTCGAGTCTCTCCCAAATCCGTGGTATCTGCATGTTGACACGTCTCTCGCCCGCAGCCTGGGTTTTCGACCCAGCGTCCGAACCGTTTATCAGGCCCAGCAAGAGGGTTTGATGTGACAAGTATCGCAGGATCGCGGCCCAACTCCGAGCCGATCATTTCGGCCTTCGGCGGTGTCTGGTCTGGCTCCGCGATGGACGTAATGGGCCCCCCGGACCTTATCAATCGGTCGTCTGCCGCCCCCTGGCACCAGCCCACGGCCTAGGTTAGGCAGCCACGGGCGAGATCGCGGCCGTCGGTGGTTCATGACCGTTTCGTCGACCAAAAGGTCGCAAGCTTTGACATGCGCGGATCGCATGCATCCTTGCGGGCGGTCAAAGCGGCAAGAACCTGGGTCGTACCGGAGACCCTGGGAATGGCGGCTGCGGCCGCCTTGCCCATTTCCTTCGGCGTCGCCGCGATCGAAGCATCGGCTCGTCGCAGCGATCAGGGATACGTAGGTGGCACAGCGCCTTTTAGGCCCCTTGTTCCATGGCTTCGAGCGATTTTGCGGGCAGCGGGACGCGCTCTAGCAGCGGATGCACCTTGTTCAAGAACTCGGGGCTTCCACATGCGAAACGAAGCTTCGATGACAGGTCGATCCCATCCCAATCGATCGTGTGCAAGATACCGAGATTGTCGAGGATCGGCAGTGCTGCCATCACATCCCAGGTCGAATCCCCAAGCGACAGATAGCCATCCGTTTCGCCCATCGCCACTTCGACCAGCGAAATCGTGGCTGCCCCTCCGACGCGGAAGCTGATGCCAAGGTCGTCCGAGATGAAGCGTATGACTTCAAGCCGGTCAGCCGTCGATACCGAGGGATGGAAGCTCAACCCGATCGAGGCTCGCGACATGTCGAGGGCGGGAAGCGGCTTGACCGGTTTGCCGTTGAGCCGTGTCGGCACCGTCTTGCCTCCGACGAGGGTCAGGCCCCGTGCAGGCGCATGGATCACTCCGAATACCGGCCGACGGCTTTCGTAAATACCGATGGAAACCGCCCAGTTCTGGCCGCCCCGGACGAAGTTGAATGTCCCGTCGATTGGATCGATAACCCAGATACGACCGGAGGTTCCGGGGATTTCTCCGCCCTCCTCGCCGAAGATGCCGTCATCGGGAAAGGCTTCCTGCAGTCTGGCGATCAGCAGTTCCTCAACCTGCTTGTCGGCCTCGGTCACGAGATCGAGGTGACCTTTTTTCTCGACTGGCAGGCTCGCCAGCGATTGAAAGTAGGTCAGGGCCAGCTTTCCGGCCTCCCTTGCGATGTCCTCGACGACAGCCTTGACCGCGCAAGCGGCCGAGGCCGAGTTATGCATATCAGCCACGGGCTCTATCCCTGAGCCTTGTCACTTGCGCCACGTCGTCGCCGAGAAGCTGGTCCAGTTGGCCCTCGCGAACCCATTGCACGACCTGGGCTTCGATATCGGTGCCGTATTGCATGAGCTTCTCGTGATACAGGGCCGGCAGGTAGGTGAATACGGCGAAACCATCCTCATGAAGCTGGTGTGCCTCGCCGCTGGCGAAGTGGTAGACCTCGATGTTCATCGCATCGAGATTCGCCTGCCGGGCAATGGCGGCGGGGTCGATCAGTCGGGAGTGCATCAGGCCAACGGTCGGCACTTCAGGGATCGCTTCCTTCACCGCCTTCAGCTGAACGTAGTCGAACGAGGAAAACTGCAGAAGGTCGGCGCAGCCCAATTCATCGATAAGCGTCCTCAGCTTCGGGAAGAAGACGTCATTGCGGTCGTAGATCTTCAGCTCGAGCTGATAGATGATGCCGAGCTCGCGGGCGAGCTGCAGCGCATCCCTGAGAAGCGGCACCCGTTCTCCGGCGAATTCCTCGCTGAACCAACTCCCCGCATCAAGCCTGGATATCTCCGAATACGTCATCTTTTGCACGATACCGTGACCGTTGGTGGTCCGGTCGACGGTCTTGTCGTGCATCAGCACCAGTTCACCATCGCTCGTGATGCCGAGATCGGTCTCGCACGTGACGAGGCGGCCGGCGTATTCAAAAGCCTTTCGAAACGCGGCGAGCGTGTTTTCCGGAGCGCCTGCGCTATGACCGCGATGGCCGCCAAGGCGCATCGTCTCAATGGTCATTCTAAGCGGATTCATCATATTTTCCTTTTCGTTAGCGGAGCCGCGCATCGAGGCGATCGCGCAGGTAGTCCCCGAGCAGACTGATGGAGAGGGTCGTGAGGACGATGACCGCACCGGGGAAAGCTGCGAGCCACCAGGCGATCGCCAGATAGTTCCGGCCGTCGGCCACCATCAGTCCCAGGCTTGTTTCCGGCGGCTGGATGCCGAGCCCAAGGAAACTCAAGCCGCTTTCCAGCAGGATGATTTCAGGGAAGTTCACGGTGAACTGCACGATGAGCGGGCCGGCGATGTTCGGCAGCATGTGACGGAGGTAAATGCGCATCGACGGGACGCCGACAATGCGGGCCGCTTCCGCATAGCCCTCTTCCTTGGCGCTGATGACCAGGCCGCGCGTCAATCGCGCATAACGTTCCCAGCTCGCGAAACCGACGAGAAAGACAAACAGCAGCGGGCTGGTTCCGAACAGGGCGAGCACGCTGAGGGCGACGATGATGAAAGGCACCGCCGCCATCGCATCGGCGAAGCCCATGATGGCGTTGTCCACCCAGCCGCCGAAATGGGCGGAGAGCAGGCCGAGGCTTATTCCGATCAACGCGCAGATCACCGATCCCACCAGCGCGATCATCAAGGTCGTCTGGGTGGCGACCAGCAGGTTGCTGACCACATCCCGCCCCAGATAGTCGGTCCCGAGCAGATGCGCGGCAGATATGAATGGGCGCGCGAACCGTGCCAGAGGATCCTGATGCGTATAGTCGTAAGGTGCCGACCAGTGGGCCGTAATGCCGATGATCACCGCGATGGCGATCCATGCGCAGCACAGGGCGATGCTGGCTGGCATGCGGTGGAACGGCGTCCACACCATGCTCCTGAACGAGCGGAATGATGTCGCAACCGCCATGTCAATGCTTCCTGATTTTCGGATCGAGGACCGCGTAAAGGACGTCGACGATCAGATTGACGGCAACCATGAAGGCTGTGAACAGCACGATCATCGCCTGTACCACGGGCAGGTCGCCGGTGTTCGTCGCATTCACGAAACCGCTGCCGAGGCCGGGCCAGGCGAACACGGGCTCGATGAGCGCAGAACCGCCGAGCAGGCCACCGGCAACGAAGCCGAGCGTGGTCACCATCGGGATCGCGGCGTTCGGAAGCGCGTGACGGATAATGATCTCCCAGCGCGGAATGCCGTCGGCGCGGGCGGCTGCGATATAGGGCTGGCCCAGCACGTCGATCAGGGTCGAGCGCATGAAGCGCGCCACCGCAGCTGCATTGAATAGGGCGAAAGTCGCGACGGGCAGGATTGCATGGTTCCAGGTCGAACTGCCGGAACTCGGCAGCACCCGAAGCCAGACGGCGAAGACGAAGATGAAGGTCAGGCCGAGCAGGAAGTTGGGAACGCTATAGCCCAGCACAGCGCCGGCCATGACGCCTTTGTCGAGCGCGGTCTCTCGGCGCATCGCCGCAAGGATTCCGGCAGGTATGCCGATCAGCATGCTGACGATGAAGGCCGACACCGTTACGATCAGGGTTTTCGGAATACGCTCGCTAACGACCGTGAAAACCTCGCGGCCGTCCGCGAACGAGACCCCGAAATCGCCACGAAGGACGTTGGTGACATAGTACAGATATTGTTCGGGGATCGACCGATCCAGGCCCCATTTGGCGTTGAAGGCAGCCAGGGCTTCGGGACCCGCATTGTCGGATAGCATCTGCTGGGCGGGATCTCCGCTCAGGCGCAGAACGATGAAGACCAGCGTGACGGTGAACACGAGTACCGCAATCGCTCGAACCAGGCGAGCAAGGATAAAGGCCGTCACAGTGCCATCTCCTTCTGTGATGCCGTCCCCCTCTCCGTCACCATGTCGATTTGCGGTGCTATCGATCGCGGGAATTCCTCGGCACGATGACATGCGGCATGCTGGCTGGCGCCATGTGCTGGAATTGGACGGAGTTCGGGTGTTTCAATAGCGCACCTGTCGATCGCGAAGGGACAGCGTGACCAGAAAGAGCAGCCCTGCGATATTTTCGACGCGTCGAGTTCCCCCTTGATCGGCGGCTCGATATTGCGAACTGTCGAGTCCATGGTCGGGACCGAGGCGAGGAGCGCCCGCGTATAGGGATGGCGCGGCCATTCGTAGACGGATCTGATGTCGCCGGTCTCGACGACGCGGCCGAGATACATGACGGCGATGCGGTCGACGAGATGACGAACAATGCGCAGGTCGTGGGTGATGAAGACATAGGCGAGATCGAGCTCCTGCCAGAGCGATCGTAGAAGCGCGACGACCTGGGCCTGAACCGATACGTCGAGAGCGGATACCGCCTCGTCGAAGACGACCAGTTTCGGGTCGAGGACCAGAGCTCGGGCAATCACGACACGCTGTCGCTGGCCACCCGACATCTGGTGGGGATAACGGGTCATCATCGCGCTCGACAGGCCGACGCGCTCAAGCATTGCGGCGACATGTTCGTAAGCGCCCGCCCGGCCAGCGATACGATGGACCAGAAGTCCTTCCGCGACCTGCTGTCCGATGGTCATCTGCGGGTTGAGGGCGGAGAGCGGGTTCTGTTGCACCAGGGAGGTGCGAACCCGAAACTCTTTCCAGTCCCGCGCGCGGCGCTGCTTGTGGTTGATGCCTTCAAACCACACGTCGCCCTGCGTGGGCTCCGTCAATCCGAGCAGAAGCCGGCCGAGTGTCGACTTGCCGCTTCCGGATTCGCCAACGACGCCGATGCGTTCACGAACTGCAAGTTCAAAGCCGATCGAGTTCACCGCGAGCTGAGTGGTCGGCCGTGCGAAGAGCCCGGTCTTGTGGCGGAATGCCTTGGTCAGGCCGCTGGCTTGAAGAAGAGGAGTGCTCATGCCGCCACCGGATGGTAACAGGAGGCCTCGTGGGCGAAGCCGATGTTAGCGGGCGCCGGGAAGCGGGCGGAGCATTCGCCGCTCGCACGCGAACAGCGCGGGTGGAAATGGCACCCTTCCGGAAGGCTGTCGAGAAGCGGGACGGAGCCAGGAATCGGAACCGGCGGTGCGAGGTCATCCGGATCGATGCTCGGCATGCAGTCGATTAGCGCGCGCGCATAAGGGTGCGACGGTCGCTCAAGCAGTTCGGCGACGGATGCGGTCTCGACGATCTTGCCGCAATACATCACGGCCGCCCTGTCGGCGAGGCGGGCGATGACACCGAGATCGTGCGATACGATCATCAGCGACATGCCGGTTTCCGCCTTCAACTCTTCCAGCAAATGCAGGATCTGGGCCTGCATGGTAACGTCGAGCGCCGTCGTCGGCTCATCGGCAATCAGCAACTGGGGCTTGGCTGCAAGCGCGTGGGCAATCATGACGCGCTGGTTCATGCCGCCGGAGAACTGGTGCGGATAGGCACGCAGCCGGCTCCTGGCGCGGTCGATGCCGACGCGCTCCAGAAGTCGCATGGCCTCCATCCGGGCATCCCTGCCCTTCAGGCCCTGGTGGCGGTAGAGCGCCGATTCCAGATAATAGCCGATTGTATGGACGGGATTGAGGCTGCTGGTCGGGTCCTGAAAGATCATCGCGATTTTCGGTACAGCCGGCTTGCGGGTGCTCGGGCCACCGGGTTCGAAGGTCACGCTGCCGCCGCTACGAACGATGCCGCGCGGAAGCATATTGGCCACCGCACAGCAGGTCACGCTCTTGCCGCAGCCGGATTCGCCGACGAGACCGAGCGTCTGGCCTGCCTCCAGAGAGAAGCTGATGCCGTCGAGGATTTTTATGTTCCGCGCCGGGACCTCGACGACGAGGTCGCGAACGGTCAAGAGTTTGGACATGGCGAATCTCCAGGCGCGGTGCGCACGGATGCGCACCGCCGGTTCGACAGGTTAGGCTCAGCCGAAGGTAAGGTTGTCGCGGAATTCCATCATCTCGAAGCTGATCGGCTTCCAGTGAACGTCCTTGCGGGCCGCGTAGACATCGAAGGGCTGGTAGAGGATCACGGCCGGCGCTTCTTCTTCGAAGATGTCGCGGAGGCGGTTGAAGGCGTCGAAACGCTCCTTGCCGTCAGGCATCTGCGATACCTTCGTGCACAGTTCGTTGAATTCCGCCGGAGCCTTCCAGCCCCACCGCTTCTGAACCTGGCCTTTGGGTCCGAATTCGCAGATCATCGTGGCCCAGGCATCTGTCATCCACTGGCCGTTGGACCAGTTGCGCATATAGCTGTCCTGATCCTTCGGTGCTCCGCCCGGTGCATAGACTTTCGGCACCACGGTAACGCCGATCTGCTTCCACATCTCGATCATCATCATCAAGGCGGGAATGGCGTTGGCATAATAGTTGCCCATCGTGTGATAGGTAATCGGCGTGCCGTCGTAGCCGCTTTCCTTTACCAGGCGCTTGGCTTCCTCGACGTTGTAATCCATGGCGCGGCGGTTCGGATCGAAGGTCTTGCCATAGTTCGGGAAGTTGAAGCCGTGTGGGATCGTCGCCTTGTTCTTCCAGAGGGATTCGACGATCAACGGACGATTGACCGCAAGCGCCAGTGCGCGACGAAGGGTCTTCGACTGAAAGACGGACTGGTTCATATTGAAGGTGAACATGTGGAAGTTTTCGACGATATTTCCACGCGTCTCCAGGTCAGGGTAGCTGTTGATCATCGCCATATCGTCCGGCGTCAGCGTCGTAACGATATCGTATTCGCGGCTGATCAGTCCGGCGACACGCGTAGCCGGCTCCGCAACGAGCTGGTAGGTGATTTTCGATGCGGTCGGCTTCAGCCCCCAATAGGCGTCGTTGGCTTCCACGACGACACGGTCGTTGGCGACGAATTCCACGAACTTATATGGACCCGTGCCGATCGGCTTGTTGCCAAAGGCAACCGTTCCGAGCTTCTTGTAATATTCCTTGGGAACGATGCGTCCCATCCAGGATGCCACGTAGGATTCGGTCAGAGGGGTGGGAGTCTTGGTGCGCAGTACGACGGTGTACTTGTCCTCGACAACGGGCTCGTCGAAATCGAGCGAGTAGGAACCGCCGAGCGGGATCGTCTTGATCGCTTCCGGACCCCATAACCGTTCCGAGGAGAAGGTGTAGGCGACATCGTCTGCCGTCATCTCGACGCCATCGTGGAACATGACCTTCTGGCGCAGCTTGAAACGCACCGACTTGTCGTCGATCCGCTCCCAGCTTTCGGCCAGCGAAGGCATCAGATCAATGCCATTGCCCGGCGCGCCCTTGCCGAAAAAGTCGCGCACGAGGAGCGTGTCGAAAATCTGGTTGACGATGCGAGGGCCGACATTGCTGATGGCGTTGATCGGCTCCAGCGTAACCGGGATCCCGTTGACGCCGATTTTCAGCGCGCGGCGCTCGGCAGCGAAGGAGAACCTGGCACCCGCTGTCGAGGCGAGTGCCGTGACGCTTGCGCCGATCATGAACTTTCTACGGTTGGTCTTGAGCATCTGCTCTCTCCTGGTTGGAAGATGCTGTTGATGGAAACTTGGATTTGCCTAGTTCGCGATGACGAACTTCTTCCGCAGCTTCTCCGGCGCGGCATCGATGATGGATTTCGTGCCGGAGTCGGTTACGATGACGCCGACGTCTTCGATCTTCGCGACGACTGAAAGGCTGTATTTTGTGAACTTGGAATGATCCGCCACGACGATCACCCGCCTCGACACCTCGATCATGGCGCGAGCCACACTCGCGTTCACCGGTGAGACCGTGCAGATCAATCCGCGATCGACATCGATCGACGCGGCGTTGAGGATGAGCTTGTCGACATTGAACTGGCGAATGAACTGCTCCGCCAACGGTCCCCGGAAGGACCGGTTCGTTTCGGTATATTCGCCTCCGACCGAATAGATGCTCTGCCCGTCGACACGCGTCAGTTCGGCGACGATGTCGAGACCGTTCGAGATGAACGTGAGGCTGCTTCGTCCGGTTAGCTTCTTGGCGACTTCCAGCGCGGTGGTGCCGGCATCGAGGAGCACCGTGTCGCCATCGACGACCATTCCGGCAACGACCGCGGCGATGGCGGCTTTCTCCGTCTGTTTCCAGACCAGACGCGCGGCATTCGTCACATCGAGCGCAACCTGGTTGAGATTGACGGCGCCGCCATGCGTCCTGCGCAGAAGGCCGGCCTCCTCGAGCTCACCCAGGTCGCGGCGAACGGTCGCCACCGAAATATCGAAGCGCTCCGTCAGAGTGCGAATGTCGACGAAGTTCCGTTCGCGCAACAGCTCGACGATTTTCGCCTGACGATCTTCCGCTTGAGTCAGCACCGGCTTACCCCATGTCACCAAATTGACGCATATCGCTCATTCGTGTGAGCGATATCTATCTTCCTTGAATGACATTCACATGACGGAAGGGCCGAAATTGAAGGCGATGACCGTGAAAAGATATTCGCTGGCAGGGAATGATCGAAAACGATCATTTTTGTTGGATGAGAACCTTTGCGCGAAATACTGGTGGTTCAAACAACACGAGGATATCGATGCGATAAGGCTTTGGAGCAGCGCCAGTCGCAAAAAACTGGAGGAACCGACCTCGGGATCTTGTTAACCCCGCGTCCTTGCACTTCTGCAAAATCGAAGACCAAGAACCGAGTCGCTGCCGGCCCCATCTATTTCCTCTTTTGTTCGTTGATGAGATCAACGAAGGCGCGCAGCTTGGCGGGCATGTGTCGGCCTTGAGGATAGTAGAGATGAAGCCCGGGGTAAGCTGGGCACCAGTCTTCCAGCACCGGCACAAGTCGACCAGCGGCGATATGCAGGGCCACGGAATGCTCGCCGAGATAAGCGAGGCCGGCACCCGAAAGAGCCGCGTCCAGAATCAGGCCGGTCTCGTCCAGCGTGAGATTTCCCGGAACATCGACCATCTGCGCCTCGCCCCGCCGTTCGAACTCCCAGCGGTAAAGCCGACCGCTTGTCATGCGCATCTGGATACAGCGATGATGCAACAGATCGCTCGGAACGGCCGGCTTGGGCCGCTCCTCGAAATATTCGGGTGACGCGACAACGAGGGAACGGAGTGTCGGGATAATCGGGACGGCTACCATGTCGGGCGAGATCGACTCGGCAAGTCGGATACCGGCATCGAACCCCTTGCCGATAATGTCGACAAGCGCATTCTCGGTTACCACCTCGAGATCGACCTCCGGATAGCGGTGGTTATATTCGAGAATGAGGGGCTGAAGCAGCATTCGCGCAGCGCCGGGCGCCATGTTGAGCCGAAGCCTGCCCGAAGGACGAGCGGAGTGTTCGCCCGCGTGTTCGATCGCGTTTTCGATTGAACGTAATGCCGGCGCGATCTCCAAGAGGAACTGCTCGCCCGCTGCCGACAGCGCGACGCTGCGCGTGGTTCGATTGAAGAAGCGAACCGACAGACGTTCTTCCAGAGCGGCGATCGCATGGCTGAGGGCCGATGACGACATGCCGAGTTCCCGTGCGGCGGCACGAAAACCTCCATGGCGCGCCACCGCGGCAACCGCTTGAAGTTCAATCAGGCTCGCCCTCATTGCTCGATATAGCTCATCAGTCTGTCAAACTTTATCCTACTACAAACAACAGATAGCGCACGCCATTTCTTCCGTGAAGGCAACATGGGAGAATGAAATGCGTATAATCGACAAGATCTATATCGACGGGGCGTTCGTCGAACCTCACGGCCGGGAATGGGCGCCGCTCTTCAATCCGGCGATCGAGGAGCAGATCGGCACCGTTCGTCTCGCCGACGCGCAAGATGCCGAACGCGCCGTGACTGCGGCGAAGCGCGCTTTCCCGGCATTCTCCACAACGACGAAGGCGGAGCGGATCGACATGCTGAAGCGGCTACATGCCGCGGTCGCGGCGCGGGCAAGCGATCTTGTCGACGCCATGCGCGAGGAATATGGCGCACCGTCCACATTCATTGATTTCGCAGCGCCGCGGGCAGGCAACGTCTTTCTCGACATGGCGAACACGCTGGAGAGCTACGATTTCCGGCGCCATATCGGTCGCGCCGAGGTGGAGATGCGTCCCTCCGGTGTCGCCGTGGCAATCACACCGTGGAACAGCAACTACAGCTTCATCTGCGGCAAGCTTTCGGCGGCAATCGCTGCGGGAGCAACCATGGTCATCAAGCCCTCGGAAATGAGTGCGATCCAGACGCAGGTGGTGACTGAATGCTTGCACCAGGCGGGCTTGTCGAAAGGGGTGCTCAACATCGTAACCGGCTACGGCAATGTCGTCGGGTCAGCCCTGACCGCGCATCGTGACGTTTCCAAGGTTACGTTTACCGGCTCGACCGCCACCGGCCGGGCAATCGTCCACTCGGCAGCGGCGACGATGAAACGGGTGACCATGGAACTCGGCGGCAAGAGCCCGAGCATCATTCTGGATGATGCCGATCTGGATGTGGCGATACCTCAAGTTCTTTCCGCCGGCTTTCTGAACAGCGGCCAGGCATGTATCGCCGGAACCCGCATCCTCGTTCCCGAGCCTATGCAGGGCGAGATCGAAGCCCGCCTCAAGAGAGCGGCCCTGGCCTTCAAGGTCGGCGATCCCGCCGACAGAGAAGTCCGTGTCGGGCCGATGGTCAGCCGCAAACAGTGGGAGCGCGTCCAGAGCTATCTGCGCCTCGGCCAGGAAGAAGGCGCCATCCTGCTGACTGGTGGCGAAGGACGCCCCGAAGGTCTCGATCGTGGCTGGTTCGTGCGGCCGACAATCTTTTCCGGTGTCAGAAACGACATGCGCATCGCCCGCGAGGAAATCTTCGGGCCGGTTCTCTCCGTCATTTCCTATCGCGACGAGGACGAGGCGATCAGGATCGCCAATGACACCGACTACGGTTTGCAGGCGCATGTCTTTTCCTCCGATCCCGATCGGGCGAAACGGGTCGCGGATCAGATCGAAGCCGGGCGGGTCATCATCAATGGCGCACCGCACGAACCGCTTGCACCCTTCGGCGGCTTCAAGCAATCCGGCTTCGGCCGCGAATTCGGAGTCTTCGGTCTCGAAGCCTTCCTCGAGCCTCGCGCGGTGATTAGGTAAGCGGCGGTCGCAGGGTGGAAGGAGCAGACCCGCCTGCCTGTACGGCCCGACGCCACGAGTAAGACGGGCATCGCCGCGGCGGACGCATGCCCTGTCCCGACGGAGGCAACAATGATACCTCAACGATAAGGAACAGGCGCCTGGTGACGATGGTTTCTTGACAGATCATTCCAATATAGCTACATGCCGGCTATGGCGCGAACCAAGGAATTCGACAAAGATCAGGCACTGGACGCCGCAATCGACGTGTTTCGCGAACATGGCTTCGAGGGCACGTCGACGGAAATGCTGGTGCGCGCGATGAAGATCGGCAGGCAAAGTCTCTATGACACGTTCGGCGACAAGTGGACGCTTTATTGCCTCGCCGTGGAACGCTATTCGGCCGCGGAGACCGATGCCCATATCGCGATGGTGCGCGGCGGACCGCGTGCCCTCGATGGTATCCGGGCGATGATGGAGCGGGTCGTGGAGAATGCCGGCCAAGCCTGTCTCGGTGTGAGTTCGATCTGCGAGTTCGGCCAGAGCCAGCCGGAACTGACAGCATTGCATCGCGCAGCCGATCTTCGTCTCAAGAAAGTCGCCACCGAACACATCAGGCAAGCGCAGGCCGCAGGTGACGTCGACACCTCATTATCCGCGGACGCCGCAGCCGATTTCCTCTTCGCCAGCGTTGCCGGAATTCGAATTGCAGCTCGCGGGGGCGCAAGCCGGGAGCAATTGCATTCCATCGCGGGGCTGGCGCTTCGGACCCTCACCTGAAGCAAAAAATTTGGACAATTCTGGAATAAACGATCAAGAAAGGAAATCCGATGAAAGCCGTGGTTATGAACAAGGTCGGCGGGACCGACGTGATGGAATTTGTCGATCGTCCGGAGCCCGAAGCAGCACCCGGGCATGTTCTGGTCGAGATCGCCGCCGCCGGCGTGAACTTCATGGATATCGGCGTGCGTCAAGGCATGGCCTGGGGCGAGATCCCGAACCCAAAGGTCCTGGGCGTCGAGGGCGTCGGCCGTGTGCTCACCGTCGGCGAAGGAGTGAACGATTTGGGGGCCGGCGACCGCGTCGCCTGGGTCTATGCGCCGGGAAGTTATGCGAAGTACCACTCGATTCCGGCGACGTCCCTTGTGAAGGTTCCCGATGCCATTGACGACAGGACAGCCGCGTCTGTGATGATGCAGGGGCTGACGGCCAGCCACTTCGCTACCGATTTCTATCCTGTGCAGCCAGGCGACACGGCTCTCATTCACGCCGCGGCAGGCGGAGTGGGCCTTCTGCTGACCCAGATCATCAGGCTGAGAGGCGGTCGTGTGATCGGTCGCGTTTCGTCCGATGACAAGATCGCAATCGCCAAAGAGGCGGGCGCCGAGCACGTCATCGTCGATACCCAAGGACGCTTCGCCGATGAGGTTTTGCGCCTCACCGACGGCAGGGGTGTCGATGTCGTTTATGATGGCTCAGGTCCGGCGACCTTCAAAGGTTCGCTAGAGGCGCTACGCCGTTCCGGTACGTTCTGCTGGTACGGTCCGGTGCTCGGCGGCCCGGGACCGCTCGACATCATGAGCCTGCCGAAAAGCATCAAGATCGGCTATGCGACCTTCTTCGATCATATCCACACGCCCGAACTCCTTCGGGTCCGTACGCATCAGCTTTTCCGCTGGATCGAGGACGGATCGCTCAAAGTGAGCATCGGCGGAACTTATCCCCTCGCCGACGCGGCCCGCGCCCATGCCGACATGGAAAGCCGCGTGACCACTGGTAAACTGCTTTTGATCCCGTAGCCGCTGGTTGCCGTGATCGCTTCCGCCCAGGAGGCGGGCGAGATCGCACCGGGAAATGCTGCCGAGATTTGTGGAGTTCTCGTCGATCTGCTTGAAGGCGCCAACAACCGGATGCGTCTTGGTCTGTCGAAGAGCCTCAGCGAAGCCGAATGCCTGATGCTCTTTGAGAGCCGCTGGACAATTTTCAAGGCGGCCATGAACTCCATTCCCAGCGACAAACCATGAGAAGGTCGAACGAGGCGGCTATCTGCAATATCGCCTCGTTCAGCATCATATCCGTTTGCGGACGCATTTTACGCAAACGGTGGCGGCCGCGGTTATCGCTGTAAATTGCCGGAAATCGCCGACATCGCCACGAGACCTGCGAGCGGCGAGGGTTCCGGTGAGAACACGTCATAAGCGCAAGGCGCCGCAAAAATGGCCATCGCCAGCATGCCGACAAGGATGATGCGCCTCATCGAACGCTCCTTGGATGCGACACGAAGGTCAAGCGACATTCAACTCGACATGAATGTTACCGCGCGTCGCCTTGGAATACGGGCAGGTCTCATGGGCTTCCCCGACGAGCGCCCGGGCGAGTTCCGCATCGAGGCCCGGCAAGCTGACATTCAAGCGGGCTTGCAGGAAATAGGCGCCGTCCGTCGTGCCGAGATCGACTTCCGCGTCGACCGCCGTATCGGCAGGAAGCCTGAGCTTGCGCTTGCCTGCAGCCAGCCCCATCGCACCGATGAAGCAGGCCGACCAGCCGGCTGCAAAGAGCTGTTCGGGATTGGTGCCCGGCTGGGTTGTACCCGGAGGAGACAGTTTGACGTCGAGTTCGGCATCGTCGCTGCGCGCAAAGCCGTCGCGCCCGCCGGTCGTGTGGGTCTTGCCGGTGTAGAGAACCTTTTCGATCTTCGTCATGGAACACTCCTTCGTTTGTCGCTCACCGCGACGTTTGTTGACGAAAGGTGATTTGAAGGATTGACGTATCCGGCATGTTTCACAGAACGGCCGAAGTGTATCGAAGCATAGCAGCGGACCGGAGGGACATCTTCTCATACAAGGTGCCGAATGTCCGTCAGCGGAGTGTCACTTCCGCCGCCAGTCCCCCGCCGGAGCGATTGTAGAGCTTGACCGAACCGCCGATGGTCCCGGCGAGCTGCTGGGTGATGGCAAGCCCAAGCCCCGCGCCACCAGTCTCGCGGCTGCGGGATTGCTCCAACCGAAAAAAGGGTTGCATCGCAGCATCCAGCATGTCCTTCGGAATACCCGGCCCGCGATCCAGCACCGTGATGACGGTGCTGCCGTCCTCTTTTTTCTCGACTCCGACCTCGGCGCTACCGGCAAACTTCAGGGCATTGTCGATGAAATTCGTCAGGATACGCCGCAGCGCATGCGGCTTGGTCGAGGCCGTGCCTTGGACGATGCCGAGGACGGTGACCGCTTTTCCGGTGTCCTGATAGTCATAGACGATGCTGTCGATGAATGAGGCAAGATCGATGCGGGCTGTCTTTTCGCCATTGCCGTGGGAGCTGCGGGCATAGGCTATCCCATCCTGCACCAGTCTTTCGATCTCACGTAGGTCGTTGATGAGCTTGTCCTTCTCCGGCGAATCTTCGGCCATGTCCGCACGCAGTCGCATGCGGGTAATGGGCGTCTGGAGATCGTGGGAAATCGCCGCGAGAATCTGCACCCGCTCTTCGAGATAGTGGGCGATACGCTCGCGCATGGAGTTGAAAGCGCGCGCCGCATGCGCGACCTCGCGTGGTCCCGCTTCGCCGAGAGCCGGCCCCGGCCGGTTCGGATCGAGTGCATCAGCGGCATCCGCAAGCGCACCCAGCGGTCGGATCGCCTGCCGGACGGCGAACCAGGCGCACAGAACGAGCAGCACCATCTGCAGGGCGAAGACGTAAGGCAGCCAGTCCGCAACGGGCATGACGCCGCGCGGCGTGATATCGATCGTCAGCGGGCTTCCGTCGGTGAGCGCCAGATGCGCCTGAAGCCGCATCACATCACCGGGAATGGCCTCAACCCGCAGCGGAAAACGATGACCGACCGCATCCTCGATCCTGGCGGCGATTTCGGCGCTCCGAGGCGATGCGTCCGGGACGCCCTTGAGCCCATCGCCCAGCACGAACCGGTAGTTGCCGCGACTGAGCCAGTTGGTGAACTTTCCTCTCTCGTTCGCCGGCAGCCGGTCGAGAACAGCGATCGACGTGGCGACGTCATTCTCGAGCGTGCCGAGCATCACCGCCTTCGCCGACATGTAGCGCTCCAGATAGAGCACGCTGAAAGAGAGACCGTACGCAATCGCAAGCCCGACAAAGAGGATGACGAAGATGCGGGCGCGCAGCGTGCTCGGCCATGGCAATGAGCGGACCAGATCACCGGCCTTCATGGCCGCGGTTCCGATATCTCGACAGGCACCGAAAATACATACCCCTCGCTGCGCACCGTCTTGATGTAGGTCGGTTCGCGCGCGTCGTCGCCGAGCCGCTGGCGCAAACGGCTGACCAGAAGATCGATGGAACGATCGAACAGCTCGGCTTCCCGGCCCTGAGTCAGATTGAGAAGCTGGTCTCGATTAAGAACGCGCTGAGGATGGTCGATAAAGACCCGCAGCAGACGGTATTCTGCACCACTCAAAGCGATCTCCGTGCCTTGCGGGTCGAGAAGATGGCGGCCGATGGTGTCGAGTCGCCAATCGCCGAACGCCAGCACCTGCCCGGCCTCGCTGATCTGGAGATTGGGCGGCAACATGCGCGTCCGCCGCAGCACGGCCTTGACGCGCGCCAGCAGTTCGCGCGCGGCGAAGGGCTTGGCGAGATAGTCGTCGGCCCCCATCTCGAGGCCTATGATCCGATCCATTTCGTCGCTGCGAGCCGTCAGCATGAGGATCGGGATCGCCTTGTGCTTGCCGGCGCGCAGTTCGCGGCAGAGCACGAGCCCGTCATCACCCGGTATCATCACATCGAGAACGATCAGATCGACGGCGTTGGCTTCCAGAAAATTGCGCATCTGACGGCCATCGGCGGCCATCGATGCCCGCAAGCCGTTCTTCTTCAAATAGGACGACAACAATTCGCGGATTTCGCGGTCGTCATCGACGATCAGAATATGGTCAACATGCTCCATGGATAGCTCTTCAAATCCCTCGCCCGCTATGGCTGTATGCTTTGTTCTTTTCTAACCCTGAAAAATGCCGCCGCGAAGCGGAGAAATGTCCTCGCGGCAGCCAACGGTCTTCTAGAATTTCGCAACGTCGAGAACCGCCTGGGCGAAGGCCTGCGGCGCCTCCTGCGGCAGGTTGTGGCCTATGCCGCCGGTGATGGTGCGGTGTTCGTATTTGCCGGAAAACTTCTTGGCATAGACCGCCGGATCGGGATGGGGCGCGGCGTTCGCATCGCCCTCCATCGTGATCGTGGGAATGGCGATGACCGGAGCCTTGGCAAGTTTTTCCTCGTAGGCATCGTATTGCCCCTCGCCCTCGGCAAGACCCAGCCGCCAGCGATAGTTATGAATGGAGATCGCGACATGATCCGGATTGTCGAAGGCGACGGCCGACCGCTCGAAGGTCGCGTCATCGAATTTCCAGGTCGGCGATGCCGTCCGCCAGATCAGCTTGGCAAATTCACGCGTATTCGCCCCGTAACCGAGACGGCCTCGCTCGGTTGCGAAATAGAACTGGTACCACCAGGAAAGCTCCGCCGCCGGCGGCAGCGGCTTCTTGTTCCCTTCCTGGCTTCCAATCAGATAGCCGCTCACCGACACCATGGCCTTGCACCGTTCCGGCCAGAGCGCCGCCATGATGTTGACAGTGCGTGCACCCCAGTCGTAGCCGGCAACGATCGCCTTCTCGATGCCGAGTGCGTCCATCAGCGCGATCATGTCGGCGGCGAGTGCCGATTGCTGACCGTTGCGCGGTGTATCCTTGGACAGGAAGCGCGTCGTGCCGTAACCGCGAAGGTAGGGGATGATGACGCGATAACCGGCCGAAGCGAGGACCGGTGCGACATCGACGAAACTGTAGATATCATAAGGCCAGCCATGCACCAGCAGGACGGCAGGGCCGTCCGCCGGACCGGCCTCGGCATAACCGACATTCAGCACACCGGCTTCGATCTGCTTCAGCGCTTCGAAAGAAGTCTGCGCACCGGTCTTGGTAGCGGATTGCTTCGATGCCGATGCCGCGGCGGACTGCGCTTTCGCCAAAGAGGTGACGCCGAATTCAACGGCAGCAATGGTCATGGCGGCCATGCCGAAGAAGCGGCGGCGCTGATGATTGATTTCGTTCGACATGTTTTCTCTCCGATCTCAGTTGAACACGATCGAGAAAAAGCCGGCTGCATGTATCCCCTGTGTGTCCCATGCGACCCGCTATTGCATGCGGATGTAGCACGTGGTCGTCAGGATACGTGCTGATACAATTCGACCACCATCGCGCAGGCCGCGCCGCCCACCTCCTTGGGCAAATTGTCTCACTCTGTAGCACCCAAGGGCAATTCCTACACGTCGATACACTTCGCCTTCACCCCGGACACATCCGGGATACGTCACGTCGACCAGATTGGCCCCGTTGCTGGTCGCGCCGCATTGCCGTCCAGAGCCCGAACCCCGGTTTCAAAGGAAACGATGATGACGCTTCTTATCATTGCCTATCTCGGAGGGGCGCTGACCATCCTCAGCCCTTGCATCCTCCCGATCCTTCCCTTTGTGTTCGCCCGCGCCGGACAACCCTTCCTGCGCAGCACCTTGCCCATGCTGGCCGGCATGGCTGCCACGTTCGCACTCGTTGCGACGCTTGCGGCGGTCGGCGGAAGCTGGGCGATCCATGCCAATGAATACGGACGCCTCGCGGCGCTGCTGCTCCTTTCCGTTTTCGGCGTCAGCCTGCTTTCGGCGCGCGTAGCGGCTACTGTCACCCAGCCGCTCGTCGATTTGGGCAGCCGACTGCTGAATGCTTCCGGCAAATCCGGTTCCGCACCAACCGCGGCAAGCTCGCTGATGCTCGGCGTTGCGACTGGCCTGCTCTGGGCGCCCTGTGCAGGGCCGATCCTCGGTCTCGTGCTGACGGGCGCAGCACTCCAGGGCGCCAATCTCCAAACCACCCTCCTGCTTACTGCCTATGCCGCCGGCGCCGCTACCTCGCTTGCCGTCGCACTGCTTGTCGGAGGCAAAGTTTTCGCAGGTATGAAGCGCTCGCTCGGCGCCAGCGAACGGATCCGTCAGGTCCTGGGGGCTGCCGTGCTTGCCGGCGTTTCGGTCATCGCACTCGGCCTGGATACCGGCCTTCTGGCACGGCTTTCCTACGCCAGCACCGCATCCTTCGAACAGGCCGTGCTCGACCGGCTGCATGCAAAGCAAGCTTCCGGCGCGCCGTCCGAAGTCGCCAGCAATGGCACGATGATCACAGCCGCCGACGTGTCGCGACCTTTCCGCAGCGACTTGCCCGTCGAAGGCCGCGCGCCCTCGTTGGACGGCGCGGTCGAATGGCTGAACTCGCCGCAGCTTGACCTCGAACAACTTCGGGGCGAGGTCGTACTCGTCGATTTCTGGACCTATTCCTGCATCAACTGCATCCGCACCGTGCCTTACGTCAGCGCCTGGGCTGAAAAGTACAAGGATCAGGGCCTTGTCGTGATCGGCGTGCATGCCCCGGAATTCGCTTTCGAGAAAAAGATCGACAACGTCACAAAGGCGGTCGGCGACTTCAAGATCAGCTATCCGGTGGCGATCGACAACGACTACAAGATCTGGCGCGCTTTCGAGAACAGTTACTGGCCGGCCCATTACCTGATCGACGCCAAAGGGCAGATCCGCTACCACCACTTCGGCGAAGGCAATTATCGCCAGACCGAGCAGGCAATCCAGGACCTGCTGCGCGAGGCCGGCAGCGATATGGCGGCGAGCGCACCGGTGACGCCAGATGCGAAGGGCGCCGAGGCAAGCCCGGACCTGAAGAACATCCGCTCGGCCGAAACCTATCTCGGCTACAAGCGCGCCACCAGCTTCGCTTCGCCGGAAAGCCTGCATGCCGATGCCGCAGCCAGCTATTCGATTGTCGAACCGGGCCTCAACCAATGGGGCCTTTCCGGAACCTGGATCGTCGGCGCCGAGCAGGCGACCCTTAGCCAGCCAGACGGCAGCATAGCCTACCGCTTCAGCGCCCGCGACCTGCATCTGGTTCTCGGGCCGGGGCTCTCCGGCAAGCCCGTTCGCTTCCAGGTGAAGATCGACGGCAAGGCCCCCGGAGCCGACCACGGTGCCGATACCGATGCCAACGGCAATGGCGTGGTGACATCGACCAGGCTCTACCAGCTCGTCCGCCAGTCCGGCGACGTGGAGGCACGGAACTTCCAGATCCGTTTCCTCGATCCCGGCGTCGAAGCCTACGCCTTCACCTTCGGCTGAACGTCTCCTCCCTTCACAGCAACCTCAAACCACAGGAGTTGAACCCATGAACCGCCGTTATATCGCAACCCTCGCACTTGCATTCGCCACCAGCATGATCGCTTTCGCCGCCCAGGCCGCCGGCGTGAAGAACATCGTCATCGTGCATGGGGCGCTGGCCGACGGCTCCGGCTGGCGTAAGACGACTGAAATCCTCGAAAAGCGGGGCTTCAACGTTACGATCGTGCAGGAACCGATCACCTCGCTCGCCGACGATATCGCCATGACCAACCGGATACTGGAGCTGCAGGACGGTCCGACACTGCTTGTCGGTCACAGCTATGGTGGCATGGTGATCAGCGAAGCGGGCCACAATCCCACTGTCGCCGGCCTCGTCTACGTCGCGGCCTTCCAGCCGGAAAAAGGCGAGAGCCTGATCGGCCTCGCAAGTTCCCGGCCGGCCGGGAGCATGAACATCCGCGAGACGAAGGACGGAAAATATCTAATCGAGAGCCTGAAGCAACGCCAGCCGAGGCTGGAATATATATCCTAGTCCTTGTTCAGCGGCTGAGAATTGCGACATGAAATCCGACATACAAATTTGGCGATTGAGCCGATACGATTCCACCAGGAATCTTTCTTCATAGCGAATTCAGCAGAAACTAAAATCAACTGTCAATCCTCAGTTCCACTGATCCGCAATCAGTAGATGCTCAGTCCGCTGCTATTAAAAAGGATTTTTTCATTCGCTCCCGATTTGCCCAGCGTAGTTTCGGCGCATATCGAACGCTTCATTGCTACGAAGCTGCTGTCAGCTACACTCACTCAGAGTTTGCTTTTCGCTTTGGGTGTCCTAATAGCGGAAGGTCCGGTCCTCGGCCCATTCCGGTCATTGTATCAACTCACATCGAATGGCAGCTCGTGCAAACCCTGTGTCAGAGTGAAGCTGGTCGTTGAGGTGATCACGCAGCCGCGGGTGGCGGCAGGGACGGCCGATCCCGCCGCCTGAGATGGAGTGCGGGTGCTACTACCTGAGCGTCAATCGCTGTCATGGATCAAAGCCCGAGCCCCCGCCCCCTGCCGAGCCCATGATGCAAGGCGAGCTCCCGACCAAGGCTGCGGGCTGAACCGAAATCGCCGCCGATGCCAAGATCATGTTTGCGGTTAGCGAGGACGGATTCCAGCTGCGGATCGCGCTCAAGGCTGCTCACCATATCACCCATCGTCGACCGCGTGACCTTGTAGCCGGACATATCGCCGGCCTGGTATTGGCGCTGGCTGGTGTGGTCGAGTCTCTGCCATCGCTCGACGAAACGGTCGGCGCGGCGCTCGGGATCGGTGCGGATTTCGGTTTCGAGCTGGAGCGCGCGGATGGCGCGGTTGACCTTGCCTGTTCCGGCCTCATGGGCAAGGCTCGCATCCTTGCCGTAGGCGGCCTCTGCATCCTGCCAGCCATGGGGACGCACCGTATCGAACGCCTTGCGGGCCTCCGCCAGTTCCTTCCACTGTTCCGGGCTTGCCTTGCGGCCTGCAGCATCGGCGCTGAAGATGACATCGACGGCACGCGCATGACGCCTGAGCGCTTCGGTGCGGGCCTTGCGCAAGGCCGCTTCCGGGTCTTCGGCAATATCGCGGGTATGGTCTGACGCTGCGGTTTCCTGCCGTGCCTCCATTCCGGCCCCCATTCCGGCATTGCCCCGGTCGCGTGCGCCATGCCCATGTGCATGTCCATGTCCGGGCAGGTTCCGATTATCGAACAGGATGCGCCACTTGTCCGGTTCCGATTTCAACGCGATTTCGGCAATGTGTTCGTGTTCACGCGGAGCGATCCCACGACGTTCAGCATAGTCCTGCACCGGATCGCGTTTTTCGTAGTCCGACGCCATATCCTTGGACCGGTCGCGTGACAGGGTGTTGATGAGCTTGTCCCTGCTGGGGAAGTCGTCGCGGCCACAATGCAGGTCCATGCCGTCACGGTGGCGCGACAGGGCGACATAGCTGCCGTGGGCATCCAGGCCCGGCGTCGCCAGCACATGGGTGCGATCCACCGTCATGCCTTGCGCCTTGTGGATGGTCGCCGCATAGCCGTGATCGATCCGGTCGTAATCCTTGAGGTCGAACGCGACATTGCGCCCGTCATCGGTGCGGACGGTCATGCTCCTGGCGCTAACCTGTTCGATGATGCCAAGCGTGCCGTTCTTGACGCCAAGGCTACGTTCGTTAGCCAAGAACATGACGCGATCCCCGGCGGCGAAGTTCCGCTCTCCCCGCTCGACGGTAACGTGCATGTCCTCACCCAGATCGCCTGCCTCCCGCATTTTCTCCCGCGCCGCTTCGTTGAGTTCGCGCACCTCGGCATTGGTATGGGTGAGGATGATGCGGCTCTGGTCCGGAGCTTCCTGCCGTTGACGGTCCCAGCGGTCGATCAGGTTGTTCCGCGCCTCGTCGCGTGTTTCGGCTGCTTGGACCATACCGTGATTGTCATAGGCATGGATCGCCTCGCCGGTCTTGCCGGTCGCCAGATCGCGCGTGGCGTCCCGCTGCCAGTCCTCGCGCTGACGGCGAACCTCGCTGATCTCCGCGCCGCGGTGGCGTTCGTGGATCGACCGGAAGGCCGCGCCCGCCTCGATCGCCTGCAACTGCTGCGGATCGCCGACCAGCACCACCTTGGCCCCGGCTTCCGCCGCATGCGACAGAACCCGCTCCAACTGCCGCGTGCCGACCATGCCCGCCTCGTCGAGGACAAGCACATCGCGGCTGGTCAGCATGTCGCGTCCTTGTCCCCAGCCGTGTTCCATGCTGGCGATGGTGCGGGATGCAATGCCCGATCCGCTTTCGAGATTTTCCGCCGCGATGCCGGACAGGGCAACGCCGCGAACCTCGTAGCCTGCCGCCTCCCATGCTTCGCGCGCAACGCCGAGCATGGCGCTCTTTCCCGTTCCGGCATAACCGACGACAATACCAAGATCGCGCCCGTCCGTGACATGCGCCAGCGCGTCGGCCTGCTCGCCGGACAGGACAAGCCCGCGCTGCTCGGCGCGCGCAAGAGCGGCGATCCTGTCTCTGTCGTTGACTTCATGGCGTTCCCGCTCCGCCATCATCTCCGCCACATGGTGCAGGCGCTGTTCGGTCTCGATCATGTCGCGGGTGGTGAAGCGATCCTCGCCACGTCCGTCCTTGCCCAGTTCGACCAGATCGGGCGCGTTGCGCATCGCGCCCATCACCCGGTTGAACTGGTCAATCCCGTCGCTGTGCCGGTGCGCAAACTTCGCCATGTCGCGGCGCGTGAAAGTCGATTGCTGATGGGTGATGGCATCCACTGCGATGGAAGGATCGGCTATGATCCGCTCGCCGTTGTTGCGGGCGATCTCGCGGTGCAGTTCGGCCCGATCTGCAATGGTGTCATCGACACTGGCGGCGGCTTCGATCTCTTCGCCGACACTACGTGTCTCGATGCGCTGCGCCGGTGCGCCAATCTGGCTTTGCGGTTCCAAACCGATGCCCTGCGCCTCAAAACTGCGATGGTCGATGCGGGCGTCAATGTCGAGTTCCGCCAGCCGCTCATTGACATGTCCGGCCCAGCGTTCCCGCCAGCGTTCCATCATTTCCGTCCGGTTCCAGTCGCGCACCTTTTGGCCGAAACCGTTCTCGTCCACCGAGCGCATGGTCAGCATGACATGGGCGTGGGGTTTTGGGTTTCCGTCCTCGCCGATATCCCAATGCACATTGAGATCGGCGATCATGCCCTGATCGACGAATTCGGCCTGCACGAAGTCACGGGCCAGTTCGATACCCTGCGCCTGCGATAGTTCACGCGGAATGGCGAATTCCACCTCGCGGGCAAGCTGCGCGTCCTTGCGGACCTCAAACGCTTCGACATCGTTCCAGAGCCGTTCGCGGTCGCTCCATTGTTCGGGCGCGTGTTCCGGCAGCATGACCTCGGAATGGACGCCGCCGCGCTTGGCGGAGAAATCGTGGACACTGTCAATGCGCTCGTCGCGCAACCGCGAGGCCGAACGGTAGGCGGCGGACGCCACCGCGCTGGAGCCGGCCTTGCGGCCAATGACCTTGACGTGAAGATGATAGATCGCCATCGCGATCCGAACATCAGCACGGAAAAGCGCACGTCGGAACGACGTATAAGCGCGCCCTCCCTCGAAAAAATCTCGGGATGGACCAACCCGTGCCAGACCGTCCCGGCAACATAAAAGCCTTCCGCAAGGGGCTCAACTATGATCCTTCCATCGACAACGAACAACGACGATGGAGACGGCGCATGCGCAAACCGAGAGACTTCGACGCGGAACTGAAGGCGCTGGAGGACAAGGCAAAGGAACTGAAATTCCGCAAGATGCAGCAGCTTGGCGAACTGGTCATTGCAACCGGGGCCGACAGTCTCAACCCCGACGAACTCGCCGGCGCATTGATCGTGTTGGCCGAGACGAAGGATGCTGGAAAGCGGGAGGCGTGGGCCAAACGTGGGGCGGCGTGGTTTCGGAGCAAGTCGCGGCGATCTGCTCCGGCAAATGACGACAACGCTGGCAGCGCTCAAGCGCAACCGAGCGGCGCGCAATCGCCATCAGGCACAACGGGCGCGGCATGACATGCGCACATGGCAGGTCGAGCGGCGCAAGCGCACAAGGCACCTCATCGAACTCGGCGGTCTCGTCGTCAAGGCTGGCATCGTGGAACTCACCGGCGATGATCGCGCTGTCATCTACGGCGCGATGCTCTGGATGGCCGAGAAGCTCAAAAGCGAGCAAGGCGAACATGCGCGCGGCGTCTGGACGAAACTCGGGAAGATAGCGCTCGAAGTGGAACAGAAAGAAGCGCCTCCCACCGTCGCGCAGGGACAGTACGACCGGGCATGACCGATGGCGGGCTGTGCAAGGGTGAACCTGATGCGATTGCCATCTTGACTGTATTCAGTCGCAAACATACCCATGGTTGAAATCGGCGGGACGAATCATGAAAGCCTTCTGCATTGCCATTCTGGTGATATGCATGCCCCTCGCGACAGCTTTCGCGCAATCGCCCGAAACAGGCGCCACCGCTGCACAGCAGGCGGAAGCCCTATTTGAGCCCTCCCGCGACCTCCTGGACGTCAAGCTGGCCGTCGATGCCATGGTGGACCCGTCCATGAACACGGTGGCCGTCAAATCCATGATCGACCGCATGGCGGCCGAGATCGCCGCCATGGCGGGCAAGGATGGCGACAGCACCACAAAGCTCGCGGCCCTGAAACGATACCTTTACGAAAGCGGCGCGTGGAACAACAACAAGCCGTTCCAGTACGACCTCGACGACCCGCTCGGCATGAAGCCGGCGAACCGACTGCTGCAGCGCTACCTGACCATCCGGCGCGGCAACTGCATCACCATGCCCATACTGTTCCTCGCCCTCGGCCAGCGTGTCGGATTGACCATGACGCTGGCCGAAGCACCGCTGCACGTCTTCATCAAATACACCGACGACGCCGGCAAGGTCTGGAATCTGGAACCGACCAGCGGCGGGGGCGCTGTACGCGATGACTGGTATCGGCAGAAACTGCCGATGTCCGACCAGGCCGTCGCCAACGGGATCTATCTGCGCGCGCTGTCGCATCAGGAGGCCGTCGCAGTGATCGCCTCCTTTCTGGTCGAACGCGATATCGGCAAGGGCCAGTTCGAAAACGCGCTGGCCGTCTCGGACGTGCTGCTGCGGCATTACCCGAACTTCGCCTATGGGCTGGTCAAGAAGGGCAGCGTCTATAGCGGCCTTTTGCGCCGGGAGTTAGCCGGGAAGTACACAAGGTTGGAAGACATTCCACCCGAGCTGAAGGTTAAGGCCGATCAGTGGTATGGGCGGAACATGGAAGCATTTGCGAAAGCGGAAGCCTTGGGGTGGCGACCGCAGGACGGTCAGATTCAATAACGGAAGAGTTCAGGCGGGGGCTTGTTTATGAAATCGTTTGTTCGGGGCCTATGGGCTCGTTTTTTAAGTCTGCTGCTCATCTGCAGCATGGTGTCCGTGTCGTTCGGATCGGCCGCCAACGCGCGGTTCATCTCGCCCGATCCCATGGACCCAACGATGCCGGGTGTAGGCACCAATCGATATGCTTACGCAGAGAACGATCCGATTAATAAAAGTGATCCGAACGGACACTCATGGGCAAGCGTTGGCAAGGCGATTGCAGAGGGCCTAGAAGCTCTCGGGAAGGCGTTATTCGGTAACGCTGAAAAGGGATTGGCGAAGCATTCCGATGATGTTGGCAAAGATATAGCGGAGAGCGGCATATCGGTAGCCCCAACAGCAACGTCGAAAGAACCTATATCCACGGCCAATCCTAAGAAAGGTTCATTTAAAGAGCCCGGAAATCTTGTGGACAGCATGTTGATGAACGAAGCCAAACAAAACCCCCAAAACGGGAAAGCTTTGCTGGGCTTGAACAACGATCCAAGATTTGCCGCAAAGGACGGATGGCAAAAAATGGAGATGACCGAAAAGACCCAGAATGGTCTACGCTCTACAGTCCACTACCAATACAATACGAAAACGGGTGAAGTTGCCGACATGAAGGCTATAAATAGGAATAGCGATCCGTCCTCTGGATTCTGGGCCAATGTCGGAGTTCACTTGGGGGTCGCGTTAGGCGTAGTTGATACGTTGTTGACCGAAGGGTCACTGAATCCATTTGACGCGAGAGATGCATACTAACATGAAAATATACAGTTCATCGCTGCGGGAAGAATGTGAAGTTTTCGGTGTGGCTGTTTCCTTCAGCGATTCTTGGCCAACGGAAAAAAGAGTAGTGTTCTATGTTGAGGATAAGGGCGCTCGCGGACTCTGCGTAGAAGAATTGGGTGGAGCAAAAATACTGGATGGAAGCTTATCCGTAAATTTTAAAATTCATTTCTTCGCCAATATGGATGGACTGATATTTTTATGGGACTATTTTGATGACCTAAATCATCTCAGCAAATTAATGGATTTCGACCCGGAGACGGTAGCTGACTTCGAGAAAGCACGAGCGTCATTTTCCGTTTAGCAATTCGAGGAGTCCAGCAGCCGCTCGACGCGGTTGAAGGGGCGGCGGGGCGGCTTTTTGGCCTGCCCTGTCCCTGAACGGCGATAGCCCCGCGACTTTCGTCAGCAGGGCTTTGAAGGTTTTCGCTACTCGTCTGTCAAATCGCGACGATCAGCGACTTATGTATGAACTGGTTGCGGGGGCAGGATTTGAACCTGCGGCCTTCAGGTTATGAGCCTGA
>NZ_JPYQ01000025.1:0-149490 GCF_000757525.1 Rhizobium sp. YS-1r
GCCGCCCTCGTCAGTGACACGGCTTATAGAAGCTCACCCAAGATGAAGTCAACAGGCGTTTTTAAAAAAATGTCATTTTTCTCTCGCGTCCCCGAAATCGCCGTCAGAACAGCGCAGGAAATGGGCGGAGATTAATGAAAAGGCACTCTTTCCAACGCAAAACCGCTTTTCCCGCCTCATTCCCGATTGCTAAGGTGAGGAGCATTTTGACTGCGGAGAAAGAGCATGCTGGTATTGAGCGAGGAAGAGACGCGCAAGGCGTTGCCGTTTAAGGAGCTGATCGACGCGATTGAACGGATGTTCCGCAGCAATTGCGTAATGCCGGTCCGTCATCATCACGAGATGGAAGTGCCGGGCGAAGCAAGCGCCGTGATGCTGCTCATGCCGGCCTGGGTGCCGGGCGACCATATCGGCGTAAAGATTCTCAACCTCTTTCCCGATAATCATTTGCGCGCGCTTCCGACGATCATCGGCAGTTATCTTCTCTCCTCCGGCAAGACCGGCGAGATGCTGGCGATCGTCGAGGGTGGGGAGCTTACCGCGCGGCGCACAGCTGCAACGTCAGCGCTTGCCGCAAGGTATCTGGCACGGGAAGAATCCGAGACGATGCTGATGGTCGGCACGGGCCGCCTCTCGCTCAATCTGATACAGGCCCATGCGGTCACGCGGCCGCTGAAGCGGTTCCTTGTCTGGGGACGCGGCTACGAAAAAGCAGAAGAGACGGCCAAGGAAGCAAGGGGACTCGGCTTCGACGCGGTTGCCGTCGACGATCTTGGTGCGGCAGCCTGCCAAGCGGATATCATTTCCTGCGCTACGCTATCGAGCCAACCGCTGATTCGCGGCGAGTGGCTTAAGCCCGGCACCCATCTCGATCTTGTCGGCGCCTTCAAGCCAAGCATGCGCGAAAGCGATGATGAAGCGGTGCGGCGCTCTTTCGTCTTCGTGGACACGCGTGCGGGCGCCGCACAGGAAGGAGGCGATATCGTCCAGCCGCTCGCAAGCGGCATCCTGGCAATGGAAGATATAAAAGCCGAGCTTGCCGAATTGGCACGCGGCAAGCATCCAGGCCGAACCAGAGTCGACGAGATCACGCTTTTCAAGTCGGTCGGCGCGGCGCTCGAGGATCTCGCCGGTGCTATTCTCGCCTATCAGCATGCCTCCGGACAGGTATCCGGCTGATGGCTGTTTCCTATAAGGCTGGACCGATCGCCGGAAACCTGCCGAAACTGCCGATCACCGACGTTCTCTGGGAAGTCACCGAGGCCCTGGCCCGTGGCACGCGGGCGGTGCTCTCCGCTCCGCCGGGCGCCGGCAAGACAACGCTGGTGCCGCTCGCGCTACTCGATCAGGACTGGTGTTCGGGCAGGATCATCCTGCTGGAACCGCGGCGGCTGGCAGCACGAGCGGCAGCCTCGCGGATGGCGTCCCTCATCGGCGAGACCGTCGGCGAAAGGATCGGTTACCGGATGCGGCTCGACAATCGGATTTCAGCCAGAACCCGGATCGAAGTGGTGACCGAGGGGGTCTTTGCCAGGATGATCCTCGACGATCCGGAGCTCACCGGCATTTCCGCGGTGATCTTCGATGAATTTCACGAGCGGTCGCTCGATGCGGATTTCGGCCTGGCGCTCGCACTCGACGTGCAGTCCGCGTTGCGCGACGACCTGCGTGTTCTCGTCATGTCGGCGACGCTCGATGTCGATCGGGTCGCGGGCCTGCTGGATGATCCGCCGGTGATCAAGAGCGAAGGGCGGAGCTTTCCGGTCGATATCCGGCATCGAGACCGGGCACCGAACGAACGGATCGAGGACTCCGTGACGCGCGCCATCGTCGAAGCACATGCGAACGAAACCGGTTCCATCCTCGCCTTCCTGCCGGGACAGGCGGAGATCCTCAGGACGGCGGAACGGCTGGAGGGCAAGTTCGCACCTGAAACCGTGATCGTGCCGCTTTACGGCAATCTTTCCCAGAAGGAGCAGGATCTGGCAATCAAGCCGGCGCCGACCGGGCAGCGCAAGATCGTGCTTGCCACGTCGATCGCCGAGACATCGATCACCATCGACGGCGTGCGGATCGTCGTCGACAGCGGCTTGCAACGCCTGCCGGTCTTCGAGCCGGCGACGGGGATCACGCGGCTGGAGACGGTGCGGGTCTCGCGCGCATCGGCCGACCAGCGGGCGGGCCGCGCCGGCCGTACCGAACCGGGCATCGCCGTCCGACTCTGGCATCCGGGGCAGACGGCGGCGCTTCAACCCTTCACCCCGCCGCAGATCCTCGCCAGCGATCTTTCCGGCCTGGCGCTCGACCTTGCCCATTGGGGCGTGCAGGATCCGAAGACGCTTGCCTTTCTGGATCCGCCGCCTGGACCGGCTTTCAGCGAAGCAAGGGGTCTGCTCACGCAGCTCGGCGCGCTCGATCCCCAGGGTAGCCTTACTGAACACGGCCGGCTTATGCGGGAGCTTGCGCTTCCGCCCCGCCTTTCGGCGATGGCGATCTTCGCAAATGAAGAGGGCTTTGGCCGGGAGGCCTGCCTGCTTGCCGTTCTTCTGACCGAACAGGGCCTCGGCGGCAGCGACATCGATCTCGATGAGCGGCTGCGCCGGTTTCGCAACGAACGCGGCGACCGTGCCGAATCGGCCCGCAGGCTTGCCGAGCGAATCGCCTCCAACCTGCCGAAGACGTCACAGTCCAGCGAGCCGGTGACCGCAGGCCGGCTCCTGGTGCATGCATATCCCGACCGGATCGCGCTACAGCGCGGCGGGCGGGGACGCTTCGTCATGGCAAACGGCCGCGGAGCTGAACTGCCGGAGACCGAGCGGCTTGCCGCATCACAAATGCTGGTCATAGCAGACCTTACCGGCCGGGCGGCACAGGCAAGAATTCTTGCTGCGGCGGAAATCAGCCGCGCAGACGTAGAGGCGGAACTTGCCGGGGCGATCCAGCAGAAGGATGAATGTTTCTTCGACCGGACAAGCCGCCAGGTCCGCGCCCGCAAGGTAAGGCGCCTCGGCGCCATCATTTTCGAAGAAAAGCCGCTACCCCGGCCTGCCGGTGAACAGGCGGCAAAAGCCCTGGCGGAGGGCGTGCGTGAACTTGGGCTCCAGGCTCTGCCATTCTCCAAGGATGGAATGCAATTGCGAGAAAGGATCGGTTTCCTGCGCCGATCGCTCGGCGAACCCTGGCCGGATGTCAGCGATGAAGCGCTGCTCACCAGGCTCGACGATTGGTTCGTGCCGTTCCAGGGAAATACTTCGGGTCTCGATTCCATCGAGCCCGGCAGTCTTTCGGAAGGGCTGCGGTCGCTGATCCCTCCTTCGGTGGCGCCGGATCTCAACAGGCTGGCGCCGACGCATTTCGAAGCGCCTACCGGCCAGCGGCATCCGATCCGCTACGACGCCGAGGAACCAACGCTTTCCATTCGTGTGCAGGAATTGTTCGGATTGAAGAAACATCCGTCGGTGGCGGGAGGCAAGCTGCCGCTGCTTCTCGAACTGACCTCGCCGGCGCATCGGCCGATCCAGACGACCCGCGACCTGCCGGGCTTCTGGACCGGCTCCTGGAAGGACGTGCGGGCCGAGATGCGCGGGCGTTATCCCAGGCATCCCTGGCCGGAGGATCCTGCCGAAGCGCTTCCGACGACGCGTGCCAAACCGCGCGGGACGTGACAGAATGCCGCCTGCGACCGGAAGTCCAGCCGGTTTATGAAGCCGGCTCAATCATGAATGGCCGCGGCAGCAAGAGACAAATTTGTGATCGCTGACAATCCATCGCTGCGTTCTGCGCAATTCAGCCCTTCGAGCCGCCGCATCCGGCTTCAGACATTGGTGCGGCTGCGCTGGCTTGCCGTCGCGGGCCAGACGATCACCGTTCTCGTCGTCGGACTGCTACTCAGGTTTCCGCTTCCGCTGCGGGAAGCCGCCGTCCTGGTCGGCGCGCTTGCCGCCGCCAATCTCATGCTTTCGGTCTGGTTTCCGACCACTTACCGGCTCGGGCCGAAATCGGCGCTCGCCCTGCTCAGTTTCGACCTGCTGCAGATGGCGGCACTGCTGTTCATCACCGGAGGGCTTGCCAATCCCTTTGCACCGCTGATCTGCGTTCCGGTCATCATCGCCTTTGCGTCCCAACCGCTACGCCATTCACTCGTACTGATCGTCTTCGCTCTCGTCTGCACAACTGTGCTTGCTTTCTCGCCCTATGCTGTTCCCTGGTATCCGGGAGAAGAATTGCGCATCCAGCCGATCATGCAGCTCGGCGTCTGGTGCGCGATCGCCTCGATGATGATGTTCGCGGCTTTCTACGCCTATCGCGTCAGCCACGAAGCGACCCTGCTTGCGGACGCGCTTGCGGCAACGGAACTGGTTCTGGAGCGGGAAAAACATCTTTCGCAGCTCGACGGACTTGCGGCCGCGGCCGCCCACGAACTCGGCACGCCGCTCGCCACGATCAGCGTCGTCGCCAAGGAAATGGAGCGCGAGCTTTCCGACGACGACCGCTTCCGTGAAGACGTGCAGCTCTTGCGAAGCCAGAGCGAGCGCTGCCGCGATATCCTTCGGCGGCTCACCTCGCTCTCGGCCGAGAACGAAGAGCATATGCGCCGTCTGCCGCTCTCCTCGATGATCGAGGAAGTCGTGGCGCCGCACCGGCAGTTCGGCATAGCGATCGAACTCATCGAGAAGGGTGACCGAACGGCGGAGCCGGTCGGCAACCGCAACGCCGGCATCATCTACGGCCTTGGCAACCTCATCGAAAACGCCGTCGACTACGCCAAGAGCAAGGTAACGGTGATGGTCGAGCACAATGCGGAATGGGTGGCGATCACCATCGAAGACGATGGCCAGGGTTATGCGCCGGATATTCTTTCGCGGATCGGCGAACCCTATATGACGAAGAGACCCAGGGAGGACGAACGGGCGGGCGGGCTCGGGCTCGGCCTTTTCATCGCCAAGACGCTGCTCGAAAGGTCCGGCGCATCGATCCACTTCGGCAACCGCGATAACGGTGAAGCGGGTGCCCACATCCATATCGAATGGCCGCGTTCGGTGATGGAAGTACGAGATTCGAAATGACTTTGCGATGGTGGCCCGACGGGACATAATGAAAAGGAAAGGCGGGCCTTCGCAAAAACCGAAAGCCGCGGAGAAACGAACACATGGATACGCATCTGGAAAAGACCACTGACCACGAGCTCGGCCCCGATCCTTCGCTGTTGATCGTCGATGACGACGGCCCGTTCCTGCGCCGGCTGGCGCGCGCCATGGAAAGCCGCGGCTTCGTGGTGGACACAGCAGAATCGGTGGCCGAGGGGATCGCCAAGTCGAAAGCCCGCCCGCCCAAATATGCGGTCGTCGACCTTCGTCTCGGCGATGGCAACGGGCTCGACGTGATCGAGGCGATCCGCCAGAACCGCGAGGATACCAAGGCGATCGTGCTGACCGGTTACGGCAACATCGCCACCGCCGTTACGGCCGTGAAGCTCGGCGCGGTCGATTACCTCTCCAAGCCGGCGGATGCGGACGACATCTTCAATGCGCTCACCCAGCGGCCGGGCGAAAAGGCGGACGTGCCGGAAAACCCCATGTCGGCCGATCGCGTGCGCTGGGAACATATCCAGCGGGTCTACGAGATGTGCGAACGCAATGTCTCCGAGACGGCTCGCCGGCTCAACATGCACCGCCGGACGCTGCAGCGCATTCTTGCGAAGCGCGCGCCGAAATAATCACAGCTCGTCAAAGCTCTTGCCGTTCGCCCATTCTGCCAGCATCAGGCGCTGGGCGGCGGTCCGGGAAAAGTTCAGCGTCATCGCCTTGCGGGTCGCAGGCGGTAGCTTGTGCTCCGGGGCGTCGCGCAACAGATGCCCGCCATAGCCGTCGGAAAGGAAAAGGCCGCAATCTTCCGGGAAGATCTCAAGCGGCACATCCTTATGGGTGGCAAAGAACAGCCGGTCGCAATAGGCGCGGTATTCGGGCCATTTGCGGTCGACGCGAAAATCCTCGACCGAAGTCTTGATCTCGATGATCCAGATCTCGCCCTTTTCGGAGATCGTGACGAGATCGGCGCGTCTTCCGCTTGTCAGCACGAGTTCCGGAATAAGTGCATGCCGCATGTCATGCAGCAGGATCTGCACGCCCTTGCGCACCATCATGGCGCGCGCGGACTGGCGCCCATCGATGAGCGGATTGTTGCTGACAACGTTGAGTATAGTCATGGTTTCCCGTGCCGCTGCCGGTAAATGTTGCAAAAACGCAATGGCATTTTTATTTGTGCGCCGGCTCTCTTCTGGTGCGCTGCAGCGGCTTGCCAAGTGCAATGTAATCGAAAATAACCCGTCATCAAAGGTGCTCGCACACCTGTCGCAATCGATTCGTTTCTTCCAAGAGATTTCCATGCGCTTTCGCAACAGCATGCTCGCATTCGGCCTGTTGGCAACTGCCGCCTTGGCCGGATGCTCCACGACGACTTCCGGCGGTACCGAGGTCGCAACCGTCACGACCTCGCAGATCTTCACCGATTCCTACGGTTCGATAAAAGACGCCGGTTATACCTTGCCGGCGATCCCGATCAGCCGTGTGGACAAGAAATTCCATCGGCAGATCGTCAGCTATTCCACCACCGAACGGCCGGGCACGATCATCGTCAACACGCGGGAGCGCTTTCTTTACTATATCCTGCCGAACGGCCGGGCGGTGCGTTACGGTATCGGCGTCGGCAAGCAGGGCTTTGCGTGGTCGGGCACAGCCTACGTTGCCTGGAAGCAGGAATGGCCGAACTGGCACCCGCCGAAAGAAATGGCCGCCCGCCGTCCGGACGTCGCCAAGTATGTCGAAGACGGCATGGGGCCGGGCCTCGGCAACCCGCTTGGTGCCCGCGCCATGTATCTCTTCAACGAAAAAGGCCAGGACACGCTCTTCCGCCTCCACGGCACGCCGGAGTGGGCCTCTATCGGCACCGCAGCCTCGTCCGGCTGCATCCGCCTGATGAACCAGGACATCATCGACCTCTACAGCCGCGTCCGCCCGGGCCGCAACACCAAGGTCGTCGTGATTCAGTAACCTGATATCGGCAAGAACAGAAAGGCCGCCGAGATTTCTCACGGCGGCCTTTGTTTTTGTGATCTGTCTACCGGTCACCCGGCGAGTTTGGCTTTCAGTTCCAGCCGGCGGCGGTGCAGGACCGGCTCCGTGTAACCGTTCGGCTGTTCGCGGCCTTTCAAGACCAGATCGAGCGCCGCCTGAAAGGCAACCGAGCCGTCGAAATCCCTGGCCATCGGCACGTAGAGCGGATCGTCGGCGTTCTGGCCATCGACGACGGCAGCCATGCGCTTCATGGTCTCGACGATCTGCTCCTTGCTCACCAGCTTGTGGTGGAGCCAGTTGGCCATGTGCTGGGACGAGATGCGCAGCGTCGCGCGATCTTCCATCAGCGCCACATTGTTGATGTCCGGCACCTTGGAGCAACCGACACCCTGGTCGATCCAGCGCACAACATAACCCAGAATACCCTGCGCATTGTTGTCGAGCTCGCGCTGGATTTCCTCCGGCGTCCAGTTCGGCCGCGACGCGACCGGAACGGACAGAATGTCGAAGAGTTTTGCGCGCGGCCGGCTTTTGAAGCCCGCCTGAACGGCGGCGACGTCGATCTTGTGATAATGCGTGGCGTGCAGCGTGGCGGCGGTCGGCGACGGCACCCAGGCAGTATTGGCGCCGGCCTTCGGATGGGCAATCTTCTGCTCCAGCATCGCCGCCATCATGTCCGGCATAGCCCACATGCCCTTGCCGATCTGCGCGTGGCCGGAAAGGCCGCATTCGAGCCCGATATCGACATTCCAGTTCTCGTAAGCGCCGATCCAGGCCGCCTGCTTCATATCGCCCTTGCGGATCATCGGACCGGCCTCCATCGAGGTATGGATCTCGTCACCGGTGCGGTCGAGGAAGCCGGTATTGATGAAGACGACGCGCTCGCGCGCCTGGCGGATGCATTCCTTAAGATTGACGGTCGTGCGGCGTTCCTCATCCATGATGCCCATCTTCATGGTGTTCGTCGGCAGGCCGAGCGCCTGTTCGACACGCGAGAAGATTTCGCAGGCGAAGGCAACTTCCTCCGGCCCGTGCATCTTCGGCTTCACCACATACATGGAGCCGGTCCGGGAGTTCTGCCGGCGACCATTCGGGCCGATGTCGTGAATGGCGATCAGCGCGGTTACCATGGCATCCATGATGCCTTCCGGCACCTCGTTGCCGTCGCTGTCCAGCACCGCCGGGTTGGTCATCAGGTGCCCGACGTTGCGGACAAGCATCAGCGATCGGCGCTTCAGGGCAAAATTCGAGCCATCCGGCGCCTTGTAGTCCGTATCCGGATTGAGGCGGCGGATGAATGTCTTGCCACCCTTGGCAACTTCCTCGGTGAGATCCCCCTTCATCAGGCCGAGCCAATTGCCATAGGCGACGACCTTGTCCTCGGCATCGACGGCGGCAACGGAATCCTCGCAGTCCATGATCGTGGTGATCGCCGATTCCAGCCACACATCGGAGATCTTCGCCGGATCGGCCTTGCCGATCGGGGTCGTCGCGTCGATCAGGATCTCGATATGCAGGCCGTTCTTCGTGAGCAGCAGGTGCGTGGGTGAAGCCGGTTCGCCAAGATAGCCGGCAAACTGCTTCAGGTCGGCAAGACTTACGGTCTTGCCGTCTTGGGCGGCAGCCGTCAGCTTACCGCCGGTGACAGTGAAGGAGGTCACCTCAGTCCAGCTTGCGCCGGTGAAGGGCGCCGATTGATCGAGAAAATCGCGGGCCCAGGCGATGACCTTGGCGCCGCGGACGGGATTGTAGCCCTTGCCCTTTTCCGCCCCATACATCTCAGGAATGACATCCGTGCCGTAGAGTGCGTCGTAAAGCGAACCCCAGCGGGCATTGGCGGCGTTCAGGGCGTAACGGGCATTCATGACCGGCACGACGAGCTGCGGCCCGGCGATCTCGGCGATCTCCGGGTCGACATTCTCTGTGGAAATCCTGAAGTCCGGCCCTTCCGGCAGGAGATAACCGATCTCGCGCAGGAAAACCTCGTAGGCCGAAAGATCGGTCGGCGCGCCGTTCCGGCGGTACCAGTCATCGAGCTTTCCCTGAAAGGCATCGCGCTTGGCGAGCAGTTGGCGGTTCCTGGGCGCAAGATCATGAACGATCTTCGAAAATTCGGAAAAGAACCGGTCGGCACCCACGCCGGTGCCCGGTAGCGCTTCCTTCACCAGGAAATCATAAAGCTTCTCGTCGATTGCGAGACCATTTTTCTGAACGCGAGCCATCGGCTCCTCCGAACTCCACGATATGCGGATGAGTCTCATTTGCGCCGAAGGAAATTGCAATGGCATAAATTTCAAATGACTTGTGCAATATTGGAAACAATCCCAGCGCTGATCAATAATCTTGCCAAGCTTCGCTGGAGGTTTGGCCATGCCGCTCCCAATAAGGTACCGATCCATATAGTTCGACGAGATATTCGATAAATACCCGGATCTTTGGGGGAAGATGTTGCCGGCTCGGATAAACGGCCGAAACCGACACATTCCTTGAGCCTTCATATTCCGGCATCACTCTCACTAGGCGTCCCTCCTTCAGCTCGTTGCCGATATCCCAGGTCGATCTCAACGCTATACCAAGACCTGCTATCACCGCTTCGCGAACCACCTCGCTCGAATTGGTCTTCAGCCTTCCCGCGGGACGATAGACAAAGGGGCCCCTGGGTCCTTCCAGCCTCCAGGGTTCGCCGTTATGCGGAGCCAGACAATGATGGTTCGCCAGGTCTTCTATCTTCTCCGGGATGCCGAAACGGTCGATGTAGGACGGCGATGCACAGAGGATCCGTCGAACCTGAACCAATTTTCGTGCGACGAGGCTCGAATCCTTCAGCTCGGATATACGGATCGCCACGTCATAGCCTTCGGCAATAATGTCGGTGAAGTCGTCCGACAGCATCAGTTCGATCGAGAGAAGCGGATGCGCCCGCATGAATGTCGTAAGATGCGGCGCAATGTGCAATCGCCCGAAGGATGTCGGAGCGGAGATGCGCAGAGTTCCCACGATTTCAGTCGATTTTCCCGAGACGAACTGCTCCGCCTCCTCGATGCCGGTCAGGACATTCGCAACCCGGTCGTAAAATCCCCTGCCGGCGTCCGTCAAACCGATCTGGCGCGTCGTGCGCTGCAAGAGACGCGTTCCGAGCTGCTCTTCCAGCCGTTTGATGCGCTTGGAGACCACGGCCGGGGAAATACCCAGGCTTCTTGCGGCGGCCGACATATTTCCAGTGACTGCGACCTTGATGAAGATTTCCAAGTCGCCGAGATTGGTGATCACGGAGAATTTGTTCCTTACTGGAATAACTGCCTAGCTATTATAGCCAAATCGCAAATAAACTCCAGGCTCCCGCCTTAACGCAGACTGACCCGCATCGGTATGCCGTCGCGGGGCTGCGTCGTCAGCTTCTGCACCGGCCAGACTTTCGTTTCCGGCGTGACGTCGAATCGATAGCGATGCATCAGCACTGCAAGTGCGATCACCGCCTCCTGCATGGCAAAGGTCGCACCGATGCAAATGCGTGGGCCCGCGCCAAACGGCAGATATTGAAAGCGGCCGATCGCGCCGCGGTTTTCGGGTAGGAAACGCTCCGGCATGAAAGCCCGCGGCTTTTCCCAGTAGAGTTCGTGGCGATGCAGCGTCCAGGGCATGACCAGCACGGTGACGCCGGCATCGATCCTGACCGTCTCGCCGCTCGGGCTGACCCAATGGTCATCGGCGATCGCGGCGCGATTGATCGACGGCGCTGGGGGGTAAAGCCTGAGCGCTTCCTCGAAGGCCGCCCGTGTCCAGGGCATCAGGTCGAGCCACTCCACCGGTTCGGCACCGGTTGCCAGAACATGGTCGATCTCCTCCTCCATGCGCTCGCGCACATGCGGCGATTGCGCCACGCAATAAAGCGTCCAGGCGAGCGCCCGCGCGGTCGTCTCGTGGCCGGCGCCGATGAAGGTGAGAATATTATCCTCTATCTCGTCCGGCGTCAGGCCGTCGGGGCCTTCGAGCTGGAGCAGCAGGGTCAGGAAATCCTGCGGCGTATCATCTGGGTTCGCGGCCATCCGTTGCCGTCGCAAGGCCATCGTATCCGCGACAATTTTGCGGAACTTGCCGAGTACCCGGCTGCCGCCGATACGCGTCAACCGCGGCACCCAGGGCGGGGCACGCAGGAGATCCATGGGGTCCACACGGCCCATGCGATGCAGCAACCGGTCGACATCGTCGGAAAAACTCTCGCTCGCCGTGACGATCTCGCCGGAGAAAAGCGTCTCCGAGAGGATGGCGAACGTCAACTCGGTCATGTCGACCGATATGTCGAAGATCTTGCCGTCCGGTCCCGCATCCGCATATCTGGCGGCATATTCCTCCGCCTTCGCCAGCATCTGCCCGGCAAAACCTCTCGCATGCTTCGGCGTGAAAACCGGTGCCATCGCCTTGCGGGACCGCTTCCATACCGGCCCTTCCGCCGTCAGCAGGCCATCGCGCAGGATCGGCCTGAGGATGAGCTGGCGAATCTCCGACATCTCGTAATTGGCCGCATTGTCCACCAGCACATGGCGGATCAGGCCCGGATCGTTGACGATCAGCGTCCGTTCCTTGAAGAATTTCGTTTCGATCCAGGGAAGCGTGAAGGAAGGCCGGCCCCACAGTTCAAGCGGGTTGTGCATGACTGTCCATATGATCTGAAGGCGTGTCGGCGGAACGGTCCTCGGCATCGGGGCCGGCGGGACGAAGGGTTCGGGGCGCATGTCCATCGACGGCCCTCCTCGGGGGTTCCTACGTAGGGAATATCAGGCTTCGCAGGCAGGATTTCAACCGGAGCCGGGACCCTAAAGAAGGGATCTCAACTCCGAAAGCTTGTCGTTGACGAGCCAGCCGTAATAATTCTCCTCCGGCAGGCCGCCCCTCGCCTTGAGTGCTGCGGCACGCCCCGCTGAATCGCCTGTATTATAGAGCGTCGCCGTAATGCCGGGATTGCGAGAGATATCCACGCCCGCGATCGTTTTGTAATCGTCAATCGCCCGGCGGATATTGGCGGCCATATAGGCAAGCGACCTGTCGGGATCCATGATCGCGTCATAGACATCCGCGGCCTTGTTCTCGTCGAGCTTGGGATAGCCTGAAATCCTTGCCACCGTGTCCGAGAACATCAGCGCCGTCAGCGGATTGATCTGGCCGAGGCCGAATGTCTGGCCCGCATAAAAGGGCTGGAAGAATACGGCGCTGAAGCGATTGTCCGGATAAGACTTGCCGCCTACTATTCGGCCCCTGAAATTCTTTTCCCAGATGTTCTCGCGGCAGGTCCAGAGCTTGTAGGAGTCGGAGTAACCGCTGCACTGGCCGAATTCCGGCCGGCCGAGAAAGTCCTCGATGGACTCGTCTCCGTAACCGAACCGGAAGTTGTTTCCGGCATAGGCGGCCGCCTTGACGTAATAGGTCTGCAACCGATCATAGGCATCGACATTGTAGGTATGCTCGCCGACGATCGCGCCGATCATATGGATCGGGTCGATACCATAGGCGGCGGCTGTCGCCTTGATCTTGGCGATCAGCTTCCGGTCGGTTGCAAGCAGATCGCGAATCTTCTCGTATTTTTCGTCGAATGTCGTTTTGCCGGCACGCGTGCGGCGCATCGAAGCGCCTGGAACCTTTGGCTGTTCCACATGACGGTTACCCTCCGGCACCACGACGAGTCCCCCCGCCAACGCGGAGGGAGCCGCGAATGTGGCCGTGACGAGGAGGAATGCCAGGAGTATGCGTTTCAAGATTTGCTTGTCCCAGGACTTTGTCTGCGCCGGTCTACGGCGCCGGATGCTGAAAGCTATTCCAGCCGACTCAACTCTCAAGAGGCGGCCACCATGAAAACGCGTGTCCCTTACGTGAAGCATAAGCAACCGTCGAGACGCGGATGTTCAAAATCCCGTCAGAAGCCGACATATGGCAGCCGGACGTTGCCCGGCTGCCACGTTGTCCTGCTTAGAGAATATAGCGCGACAGGTCCGTGTCGGCAGCCAGATCGCCCACGTGCCTGCGCACATATTCTGCATCGATCATGACGGACGAACCGCCACGATCCGGCGCATTGAACGAAATCTCGTCCAGCACCCTTTCCATCACGGTCTGCAGGCGGCGCGCGCCGATGTTCTCGACCGAAGAATTGAGGTGAACCGCAACATCCGCCAGCGCGTCGATCGCATCCTCGGTGAAATCGAGCGCCAGCTCCTCGGTACCCATCAGCGCCTTGTACTGGCGGATGAGGCTTGCTTCGGTTTCCGTCAGGATACGACGGAAGTCCTCTTTCGTCAGCGGTTTCAGCTCGACGCGGATCGGCAGGCGGCCCTGAAGCTCCGGCAGGAGATCCGAGGGCTTGGCGACATGGAAGGCGCCCGAAGCGATGAAAAGGATGTGATCGGTCTTCACCGGCCCATACTTGGTCGAAACCGTCGTGCCTTCGACGAGCGGCAGCAGGTCCCGCTGCACGCCTTCGCGGGAAACGCCGGCGCCGAGCCCGCCGTCGCGGGCGGCGATCTTGTCGATCTCATCCAGAAAGACGATGCCATCGTTCTCGACTGCACGCACGGCCTCGCGCTGGATGACCTCGTTATCGATCAGCTTGTCCGATTCATCGCGGATGAGCTCGGAATAGGACTTCGAAACCGTGGTGCGGACCTTCTTGGTGCGGCCGCCGAGCGCCTTGCCGAACATTTCCGACAGGTTCAGCACGCCAATATTGGCGCCGGGCATGCCGGGAATCTCGAAGCCGGGCATGCCCGAACCGGTATCGGCGACTTCGATCTCGATCTCCTTGTCGTCCATCTCGCCGTTCCTGAGTTTCTTGCGGAAGCTTTCGCGGGTCGCCGGCGATGCGGTCGAGCCGACCAGCGCGTCGAGCACGCGTTCCTCGGCGCTCATGTGCGCCTTCGCCTGCACCTCGGCGCGTTTCTTCTCACGCACGAGGCCGATGCCGACCTCGACGAGATCGCGGACGATCTGCTCAACATCGCGGCCGACATAGCCGACCTCGGTGAACTTGGTCGCCTCGACCTTGATGAAGGGCGCCCCGGCGAGCTTTGCCAGACGACGGGAAATTTCCGTCTTGCCGACGCCGGTCGGGCCGATCATCAGGATGTTCTTCGGCATCACTTCGTCGCGCAGGCTCTCGTCGAGTTGCTGGCGGCGCCAGCGGTTACGGAGCGCAATCGCCACGGCGCGTTTCGCCTCATGCTGGCCGATGATGTAGCGGTCGAGCTCCGAGACGATTTCCCTGGGTGAAAAAGTAGTCATTTCAAATCCGTTTCTTCTGGTGCGTCCAACGCCATGAAATAGGCCGGACCGTAGATGGAAGTCCTGGTGTCGATGTAGCGGAAACCGGCCTTCTCGTAAGCGCGGATCGCCGCGACGTTTTCTGGATCGGGATCGATGACGATCCTTATCGCGCCGCCGGCGAGGAGTTCGGCCGCAAACTGGCGGATGATGGCGCTGCCATGGCCTTTGCCGACGAGTTCCGGACTGCCGATCGAGATATCAATTCCAAGCGTTCCCTTCGGCTGGTCCTGATAGGGATGGCCCTCTTCAAGATGCGGATCATAGTATTGGAGATAAGCGATCGGCTTTCCTTCCCACTCCACGATCATCGGCCGGGTTTCGACGCTCGTCATCGACTCTTCGATGCTCGCCAGCTCCTCATCAACCTCGCCCCACCATTTCGCGATATGCGGCTCGGCGAGCCATTTTGCGAGCAAGGGAAAGTCCTCACAGGCAACATCGCGAAATTGGTAGCGAGGCGGGCCGTCAGCCATCGGCGTCCAACGTTTCGATGACGATGTTGTGGTTGGTATAAACGCAGATATCGGCTGCAATATCGAGAGCCTGCCTTGCAATTTCCTCGGCCGACTTGTCCGTGTCCATCATGGCGCGGGCTGCGGCATAGGCGAAATTGCCGCCGGAGCCGATTGCCGTCACGCCATGCTCGGGTTCCAGCACATCGCCGTTGCCGGTGACGGCCAATGTCGTCGACTTGTCAGCGACGAGCATCATGGCTTCGAGGTTGCGCAGATACTTGTCCGTGCGCCAGTCCTTGGCGAGCTCCACGGCCGCGCGCATGAGCTGGCCCGGATATTGTTCGAGTTTCTTTTCAAGCCGATCGAGCAGCGTGAAGGCATCGGCCGTCGCGCCGGCAAAACCGGCGATCACCTCGCCCTTGCCGATACGGCGCACCTTGCGCGCGTTGCCCTTCATCACGGTCTGGCCAAGGCTCACCTGGCCGTCGCCAGCCATGATGACCTTGCCGCCCTTCCGCACAGTAATAATCGTTGTCATTCAGCACCTGTCTGGCCCCACCGGGGCATTGTTGGAGGCTCGAAACCGCCTCGTTGAACCCTATGTAAGTGGGGCTTAGCCGAATGCAATCTCCTGACAGCCCGCTGGGCAAAATGTCCTGCTTTTGCTGGATATTTGCCGGGCAGCCTGATAAGGAGCCCTGATCAGGGGCCGGAACCTGGCCCCCAGCATGGAGCATACCCTTATGGGCGAAACACCCGTCGCGCGCTCGGGAAGCATTTCCCGCAAAACCAACGAAACTTCCGTTTCCGTTTCCGTCAATCTCGACGGTACCGGCGCCGCGAAGATTTCCACGGGCGTCGGCTTCTTCGACCATATGCTGGACCAGCTTTCGCGGCACTCGCTCATCGACATGAATATCGATGTGAAGGGCGATCTCCACATCGACGACCACCACACGGTGGAGGATACCGGCATTGCACTCGGCCAGGCAATTTCCAAGGCGCTCGGCGACCGTCGCGGCATCGCTCGTTACGCCTCGCTCGATCTTGCCATGGACGAAACCATGACCAAGGCGGCGATCGACGTCTCCGGCCGGCCTTTCCTCGTCTGGAACGTTTCCTTCAGCGCGCCGAAGATCGGCACGTTCGACACCGAACTGGTGCGTGAATTCTTCCAGGCCTTCGCCCAGAACGCCGGCATTACCCTGCATGTGCTCAACCATTACGGCGCCAACAACCATCATATCGCAGAGACCTGCTTTAAAGCCGTGGCGCGTACGCTTCGCGCGGCAACCGAAATCGATCCGCGGCAGGCCAATCGCGTTCCTTCGACCAAGGGCATGCTGGTCTAGCCGCTTCTGGGAGAACCTCCTTGAGAAGCTACCTCGTTCTGACACCTCCCGGTGGGCCTGACAGAGATCATCGTTCCACGCTCGTTATGCAGGACGGGTTTTCCTGGCTCGCGTTCTTCTTTCCGTGGCTCTGGCTGTTCTGGAACCGGCTCTGGATCGCAGGCATTGCAGCCCTGCTGACGCAAATCGGTATCGGGCTCCTGATGGATATCCCGGGATTCGGCACGGCCGGTTTCCTCGCGGGTTTTGCCTTCAGCCTGCTGATCGCGCTCGAAGGTCGACATTATCGCTCCGAAGTCCTGATCCGCAGCAGATGGACGCTGGAAACGGTCATTGCCGCACCCGATATTCAGTCGGCTGAGGAAATCTATTTTTCCGGCCTGCCGCAACCCGAAGAGAAACAACTGCCGGCCTCGGCCGAGTGGGCGAAACAAGCGAAGCCGCCCGTCGCCGGCTGGCGAGGGCCAGATTTTGGCCTTTTCGACTATCAAGGAGGACGCTGATGCGCGTCGCAATCATCGACTACGGGTCCGGCAATCTCAGGTCGGCCACCAAGGCCTTCGAGCGGGCCGCCCGCGAATCCGGCATCGACGCCGTCATCGACCTCACCGACAAGGCGGATGCCGTCGCCACCGCCGACCGGATCGTGCTGCCGGGCGTCGGCGCCTATGCCGATTGCCGCGCCGGCCTCGATGCCGTTCCAGGCATGCGGGAAGCAATCATCGAGGTCGTCGAGCATAAGGGCCGTCCCTTCCTCGGCATCTGCGTCGGCATGCAGCTCATGTCGTCGCGCGGGCTCGAAAAGACGATCACGGAGGGTTTCGGCTGGATCGAGGGCGATGTCGTGGAAATGACGCCGAATGATTCCAGCCTGAAGATCCCGCAGATCGGCTGGAATACGCTCGACGTCATCCATCCCCACCCGCTCTTCGAGGGCATTCCGACGGGTCCCGATGGTCTGCACGCTTATTTCGTGCATTCCTATCCCCTGGCTGCAAAACACCGACAAGACGTGATCGCCACCACCGCCTACGGCGGGTCGGTGACCGCCTTTGTCGGGCGCAACAACATGGCGGGCTCCCAGTTTCACCCGGAAAAGAGCCAGACGCTGGGCCTCGCTCTGATCGCCAATTTCCTGCGCTGGAAGCCTTGAGCTCCCGCGGATCATCAAGGATTTGAAGTAAAGTGATCCTATTTCCCGCAATCGACCTCAAGGACGGCCAGTGCGTGCGCCTCAAGCTCGGCGACATGGCGCAGGCGACCGTCTACAATCCTGATCCCGCCTCGCAGGCGAAGGCCTTCGAAGACCAGGGCTTCGAATGGCTGCATGTGGTGGACCTCAACGGCGCATTCGCTGGCGAGAGCGTCAACGGTGCGGCCGTCGATGCCATCCTGAAAGCCACGAAAAACCCCGTCCAGCTCGGCGGCGGCATCCGCACGCTCGACCATATCGAATCCTGGCTTTCGCGCGGGCTCACCCGCGTCATCCTCGGCACCGTGGCTGTCCGCGATCCGGCCCTTGTCGTCGAAGCCTGCAAAAAATTCCCCGGCAAGGTCGCCGTCGGCATCGATGCCAAGGGCGGCAAGGTCGCGGTCGAGGGCTGGGCGGAAGCCTCCGAGCTTGGCGTCATCGAGCTTGCCAAGAAGTTCGAGGGAGCCGGCGTCTCGGCGATCATCTATACCGATATCGACCGCGACGGCGTTCTGACCGGCATCAATTGGGCCTCGACGCTGGAGCTTGCGAATGCAGTCTCGATTCCGGTCATCGCATCCGGCGGGCTCGCCTCGCTCGATGACATCCACCGCATGCTGGAGCCGGATGCGGCACGGCTCGAAGGCGCGATCTCCGGCCGCGCGCTCTATGACGGCCGGATCGACCCGAAGGAAGCATTGGCGCTGATCCGCGCTGGACAGGGACGTGCAGCATGACCCTCAAAACCCGTGTCATTCCCTGCCTGGACGTCAAGGACCGCCCGCGTTGCCCGCAGCCGCGCAGCGGCGAGGACACGCAAACAAGAAAGGCGGCCGCCCTATGACCCTCAAAGCCCGCGTTATCCCCTGCCTGGATGTCAAGGACGGTCGCGTCGTCAAGGGTGTCAACTTCGTTGACCTGATCGATGCCGGTGACCCCGTCGAAGCGGCAAAGGCCTATGACGCAGCCGGTGCCGACGAACTCTGCTTCCTCGACATCACCGCCTCATCCGACAATCGCGAAACGATCTTCGACGTCGTCGCCCGTACCGCCGAACACTGCTTCATGCCGCTCACCGTCGGCGGCGGCGTGCGAGGCATTGCCGATATCCGCAAGCTGCTGCTTGCCGGGGCCGACAAGGTGTCCATCAATACGGCGGCCGTGAAGAACCCGGAATTCGTGGCGGAAGCGGCCGACAAGTTCGGCAATCAGTGCATCGTCGTCGCCATCGACGCCAAGAAGGTTTCAGGCGAAGGCGAGACCGATCGCTGGGAAGTCTTTACCCATGGCGGTCGGCAGCCGACCGGTATCGACGTCGTGGAATTCGCGAGGAAAGTCGTCGATCTCGGTGCCGGCGAAATCCTGCTCACATCCATGGACCGCGACGGTACCAAGGCCGGATATGACGTGGCCTTGACCCGAGCCGTGGCGGACAGCATTCGGGCCCCGGTGATCGCGTCGGGCGGTGTCGGCACGCTGGACGACATGGTCGCGGGTATCAGGGAGGGTCACGCGACGGCCGTTCTCGCCGCCTCGATTTTCCACTTCGGCACCTATACGGTCGGCCAGGCGAAACACTATATGTCGGAACATGGCATCGCCATGCGGCTCGACTGACCGGGAGGAACAGTGTGAGTGAGTTTTCCCTGAGTGACCTGGAGCGGATCGTCGCTGCCAGAGCCAAGGCCTCGCCGGACGAGTCCTGGACGGCCAAGCTCGTCGCGGCCGGGCAGACGAAGGCGGCGAAGAAGCTCGGCGAAGAGGCGGTCGAGACGGTCATTGCCGCATTGGCGCAAGACCGAACGGATCTGGTGTCCGAAAGCGCCGATCTGCTCTATCATCTTATGGTCGTATTGAATATTGCCGGCATCCCGCTACAGGATGTCATGGATGAACTTCAGCGGAGGACCGGCCAATCCGGCCTTCAGGAAAAGGCGGGCCGGCAGACACCATGAATCTCGTACCACAACCTGCCGAACTGCCCGACGCCGGTTCGGCCTATGCGGAATATTATTCGCCCTACCATCACTTCACGGCAGAAGAATGGGCGAAGTTTCGCGCCGATACGCCCTTGACGCTCACTGCCGACGAGGTGACCCGGCTGCGGTCGCTGGACGATCCGATCGATCTCGACGAGGTGCGGCGAATCTATCTTTCGCTCTCGCGCCTGCTTTCCTCACATGTGGAGGCCTCCCAGCTCCTCTTCCAGCAGCGGAACCGGTTCCTGAGCCTTTCCGATGTCACCAAGACACCTTTCATTATCGGGATCGCCGGGTCGGTAGCCGTCGGCAAGTCGACGACCGCGCGTATTCTGAAGGAGTTGCTTGCCCGCTGGCCCTCGAGCCCGAAGGTCGATCTCATCACCACCGACGGCTTTCTCTATCCGAATGCCGTGCTCGAACGCGAGCACATGATGGACCGCAAGGGGTTTCCGGAAAGCTATGATGTCGGCGCCATCCTGCGCTTCCTATCGGCCATCAAGGCAGGCGAGCCGAACGTCAAGGCGCCCCGCTATTCGCATCTGACCTACGACGTGCTGCCGAACGAATACACACTGGTCGACCGGCCGGACATCCTGATCTTCGAAGGCATCAACGTCCTGCAATCTAGGGCCCTGCCGGCGGACGGCAAGATCGTGCCGATCGTCTCGGATTTCTTCGATTTCTCGATCTATATCGATGCCGACGAGGAGCAGATTCACAACTGGTACGTCCAGCGGTTCATGAAGCTGCGCCAGACCGCGTTCCGCGACCCAACCTCCTACTTCAAGAAATATGCGGCGATCGACGCGGATGCAGCACGCGCCGTGGCGGAAAGCCTGTGGGAGAACATCAACCTGAAGAACCTGCGGCAGAACATTGTCCCCACCAGGCCGCGCGCCGACCTCGTCCTGCGCAAGGGCCGCAATCATCTCGTGGAGACGGTTTCGCTCAGAAAATTATAGGCGGTCGATCGCCGGCTATCGGCATTCAAACCTCAACTGTTGACCCGGCGAAGCGTCAGGTTGATGCGGCCACCGTTATTCAGAAGCATCGATGTGCCCGGATAGATGCGATCGACGCCGTGAAAGGCAAGACGCCCTTCGCCACCCAATATGACGACGTCGCCGCTTGAAAGCCGGAAGGAGCCCGTCTTGTCCTTACGATTCAGGCCGCCGACGCGGAAAAGGCAGCTATTGCCGAGCGAGACGGAAAGAACGGGTGCTTCGAGATCGGTCTCGTCCCTGTCCTGATGCAGCCCCATTTTCGCATCGTCGGAGTAGAAGTTGATGAGGCAGGCCTCCGGCAGCTTCGGATAACCGGCAAGCTTCTCCCACAGGCCCAGCAATTCCTGTGGCATGGCGGGCCAGGGTTTGCCCGTCGCCGGATGAAAGGGCTGATAGCGATAGCCTCTTTCCCTATCCGTCACCCAACCGAGCGGGCCGCAATTGGTCATCCGCACCGACATCGGCTTGCCGGTGCCCGGCATTTCCGGCACATAGAGCGGGGCTTCCGCCACTACGCCGCGGATGAGCTCGACCAGGTGCTCCTGATCTGCACGGTCGAGATAGCCCGGCAGATGCCGGATGCCATTGAGCAGCGTCGACACGTCAATCTCCCGTCGGGCGGCCGCGCATCTTCTTCACCTCGGAGCGGCCGGATTTCTCCTTCAGCCTGCGCTCTATCGAACCCTTTGTCGGCTTTGTCGCCTTGCGCGGCGGCGGTGGCGGTTTCGCTGCTTCGAGGATCAGCTCCTTCAGCCTCTCGCGCGCCTCCTCGCGGTTGCGCTCCTGGCTGCGGAAGCGGTTCGCCTCTATCATCAGGACGCCCTCCTTCGACACCCGTTTTCCCGCGAGCCTGACGGCATTCGTCTTTACCCGCTCGGGCAGGGAGGGCGAATTGGCGATATCGAAGAAGAGCTGGACCGCGGTCGAGACCTTGTTGACGTTCTGGCCGCCCGGCCCGCCCGCCAGCACGAACTGCTCGGTCAGTTCCCATCCGGCGATGGTGATACGAGTGTTGATGACAAGGGGATTGCTGGCCATGGTCGTCCGTCTACCGTGTTGGCCGCATGTTTCCCATAAAGCCGGCAAAAAGAAAACCGCCGGCTTTCAGCCGGCGGTTCCACGTGAATCAATCCGCGAATTTATTCGGCTGCGGCAAGCATGCCCGGAGCGGCGTTGCGCACCTTGCTGTCGACATGATCCTCGAACTTCTCAAAGTTCGAGACGAACATTGAAACCAGCTTGCCTGCCTGCGCATCATAGGCGACGCCGTCGGCCCAGGTCGAGCGCGGGTCGAGGATCCCCTGCTCCACCCCTTCGACCGCGACCGGCACGGCGAAGCCGAAATTCGGGTCGATGCGGAACTCGGCATTCTTGAGGCTGCCGTTCAGCGCGGCCGTCAGCAGCGCGCGCGTCGCCTTGATCGGCATGCGCCGTCCGACGCCATAGGCGCCGCCGGTCCAGCCGGTATTGACCAGCCAGCAATCGACGCCGTGGCGATCGATGAGATCACGCAGCAGGTTGCCGTATTCGGCCGGATGACGCGGCATGAACGGAGCGCCGAAGCAGGTCGAGAAAGTGGCTTCCGGCTCGGTCACGCCCTTTTCCGTGCCGGCGACCTTGGCGGTGTAGCCGGAGAGGAAGTGGTACATGGCCTGTTCCGGCGTCAGCCTGGCGATCGGCGGCATGACGCCGAACGCATCGGCGGTCAACATGATGATCGTCTTCGGGTGCGGCGCGATACCGGTCGCCGACGCATTCGGAATGAAATGCAGCGGATAGGCGCTGCGCGTATTCTCCGTCAGAGAGACATCGTCGAAATCCGGAATACGGTTTTCGTCAAGCACGACGTTTTCCAGAACGGTACCGAAACGACGGGTCGCGGCATAGATTTCCGGTTCTGCTTCGGCCGACAGCTTGATGGCCTTGGCGTAGCAGCCGCCTTCGAAATTGAAGATGCCGGTTTCGCCCCAGCCATGTTCGTCGTCGCCGATCAGGGTACGGCTCGGATCGGCCGAAAGGGTCGTCTTGCCGGTCCCCGAAAGCCCGAAGAAAACGGCGGAATCGCCTGCCGGACCGACATTTGCCGAGCAGTGCATCGGCATGACATGCTTGGCCGGCAGAAGGTAATTCAAGACCGTGAAGACGGACTTCTTGTTCTCGCCTGCATAGGACGTGCCGCCGATCAGGACGATGCCTTTCGTCAGATCGCAGGCGATGACGGTCTCCGTGCGACAACCGTGACGGGCCGGATCAGCCTTGAAGCTCGGCATGTTGATGATGGTCAGCTTTTGGGCGAAGGTCTCGAGAGACGCGCGGCTCGGGCGGATGAGAAGGTTGCGGATGAACAGGGCGTGCCAGGCCAGCTCGGTCACGACGCGGGTGGGAAGCGCGTTGTCCGGGTCGGCGCCGCCGATGAGATCCTGGACGAACAGGGACCTTCCCGCCGCATGGGCCAACATATCCCTGTAGAGGACTTCGAAGCGCTCGGGGGACATCGGCTTGTTGTTGTCCCACCAGATGACGTCCTCGGTATTGCCGTCGCGAACGATGAACTTGTCCTTGGGGGAACGGCCGGTGTGCTGGCCGGTGACCGCCCTCAAGGCCCCATCGGCAGTGAGATCGGCTTCTTCGCGGCGGATGGCTTCTTCGTAAAGCTCTGTCTCGGAGAAGTTGTAGTTGACGCGCGACACATCATGAAAACCAAGAGTCGCTATCCCATTGGCGGGATTATAGAGTCCGAACTCCTCCATACGCGCTTTCCTTCTGTTGCTGTTGAATGTGGCGCGAAATTAGGGAGGGATTTCCAAAAGGGCAAGAGGGATCTTTTAAATTGTTTAGCAATATCAATTAATTAATCGATTTAAAAAATTTTATTCCTCTTTAAATCGTTTTACGGCTCGTTTTAATTCTCGTTCTTCACGACTCCAAATGACGAGGCGAAATACCGCGACTGTAAGCCACCTCTTTTACTTTGCCACAATTTGTTCCACCTTTATACTCAAGAAGCGCGTCGGCGGATGCCGCCTGGGCTGGGCTGATTCCAGGAGATGCGCATAAATGGTCACGGAGACGGAGAGCATGCAAACAATCGCGCTCGTAGATGACGACCGCAATATCCTGACTTCGGTGTCGATCGCACTGGAAGCGGAAGGATATAAGGTCGAAACCTATACGGACGGCGCCTCCGCGCTTGACGGGCTGATCGCCCGTCCGCCGCAATTGGCAATTTTCGATATCAAGATGCCGCGTATGGACGGAATGGAGCTGTTGCGCCGGCTGCGGCAGAAGTCCGACGTGCCGGTGATCTTCCTCACCTCCAAGGATGAGGAGATCGATGAGCTGTTCGGACTCAAGATGGGCGCGGATGATTTCATCACCAAGCCTTTCTCGCAGCGGCTGCTTGTGGAGCGGGTGAAAGCCATTCTGCGCCGGGCGGGCAATCGGGACGTCCAGGCGGTCGGCGGCGTAAGAACCGCGTCAGACCAGCAGGCGGCACGTACACTGGAACGCGGTCAGCTTCTGATGGATCAGGAACGCCATACCTGCACCTGGAAGGGCGAACCGGTTACCCTGACAGTGACCGAATTCCTGATCCTGCACTCGCTGGCCCAGCGGCCGGGCGTGGTCAAAAGCCGCGACGCCCTGATGGATGCCGCCTATGACGAGCAGGTCTATGTGGACGACCGCACCATCGACAGTCACATCAAGCGGCTGCGCAAGAAGTTCAAGATGGTCGATACCGATTTCGACATGATCGAAACGCTCTACGGCGTTGGTTATCGCTTCCGCGAGGCGGCATAATGCTTGCTAAAGCTTAACTTGAGGCCACGGCCGGATCAGGGATAAACTGATCCGGTGGAAGGACTGCAGTGGCAGATCAGACATTCGACAGCGAGATGGCCGGAATAGAGAAGGTCGAGACACGTCGTGCGCCGCGGCGGTTCTGGTCGCGACCGTTCACGCTCATTCGCCGGGTCTTCGGTCACGCGGTCTTTTCGAGCCTCACGCGCCGCATCCTGTTCTTCAACATTGCGGCGACGGTGGTTCTCGTCGCCGGCATCCTTTACCTCAACCAGTTCCGCGAAGGATTGATCGACGCTCGCGTCGAAAGCCTTCTCACTCAAGGCGAGATCATCGCGGGCGCGATTTCCGCATCCGCCTCGGTCGACACCAATTCGATTACCATCGATCCGCAGAAGCTCCTGGAACTTCAGGCCGGGCAGAGCATCACGCCGGTGCCGAACGACGAGGATCTCGATTTCCCGATCGATCCAGAACGCGTGGCCCCGGTCCTGCGCCGTCTGATCTCGCCCACTCGAACCCGCGCCCGCATCTTCGATGCCGATGCCAACCTGCTTCTTGATTCCCGCCACCTTTATTCGCGCGGCCAGGTTCTGCGTTTCGACCTACCGCCGGTGGAGGATGAATCGCAAACCTGGAGCGACTGGTTCGCGGGGCTCTTCAATCGCCTTCTACAGCCTGGCAATCTGCCGGTCTACAAGGAAGCGCCGGGCGGCGACGGCTCGATCTATCCGGAGGTCATGAACGCATTGACCGGGGTGCGCGGCGCCCTGGTGCGCGTTACGGAGCGCGGCGAGTTGATCGTTTCTGTCGCGGTACCGATTCAGCGCTTCCGCGCCGTGCTCGGCGTGCTGCTCTTGTCGACCCAAGCCGGCGACATCGACAAGATCGTGCATGCGGAACGGCTGGCGATCATGCGTGTCTTCGGCGTGGCGACGCTGGTCAACATCCTGCTTTCGCTATTGCTTTCCTCGACCATCGCCAACCCGCTGCGCCGCCTTTCGGCGGCGGCAATACGCGTGCGGCGCGGCGCCAAGCAGCGCGAGGAAATCCCCGACTTCGCCTACCGCCAGGACGAGATCGGCAATCTTTCCATTGCATTGCGCGACATGACCAACGCCCTCTACGACCGGATCGATGCGATCGAGAGTTTCGCGGCAGATGTCAGCCATGAACTCAAGAATCCGCTGACCTCGCTCAGGAGCGCCGTCGAAACCCTGCCGCTCGCCAAATCGGACGAATCAAAACAGCGGCTGACCGAGATCATCTTTCACGACGTGCGTCGCCTCGACCGACTGATCAGCGATATTTCCGATGCCTCCCGGCTCGATGCAGAGCTTGCCCGCTCCGTTTCCTCACCGGTTAATATGGAGATCCTGCTCGGCAATCTTGTCAATATCTCCCGCCAGATCCGCACCGGCCGCAAACCGGTGGAGATTGATTTCGTCGTCGACAACAAGGGAGGCAACAAGTCGGCCTTCCTCGTCAATGGCCATGACCTTCGCCTTGGCCAGATCATTACCAATCTCATCGAGAATGCCCGTTCCTTCGTTCCGGAGAAGAGCGGCCGCGTTTCAATTCGCCTTTCGCGCGTCAGGGACCATGTGACGGTGACCGTCGAAGACAACGGCCCCGGCATCCAGGCGGAAGATATCGACCGTATCTTCGAGCGCTTCTATACCGACCGGCCGGATGGTGAGAGTTTTGGCCAGAATTCCGGGCTTGGCCTGTCGATCAGCCGGCAGATCGCCGAGGCTCACGGCGGAACGCTGAAGGCGGAAAATCTGCAAAACCCCAAGACCGGCGCCCTGACGGGAGCCCGGTTCATCCTGTCGCTGCCGGCCGGCGAAACCCAATGAGGCCCCGGCCGGTCAACATCCACGCCACTGCCATCGTCATCGGCACCAGGGGCATTCTGCTTACCGGAGCTTCCGGCAGCGGCAAATCCATGCTTGCCTTTGCCTGTATCGCTGCCGCCAAAAGACAGGCCGCTTTTGCGGCCCTGGTGGCCGACGATCAGGTGCTTGTCTCGCGGTATGGGGATTACCTTGTCGCCACGAGGCCGGAGACGATCGCCGGTTTGATCGAGTTGCGCGGCAGCGGCATCGCTCGTGTCGAAAGCCTTCCAGCAGCAGCGCTGGATGTCGCCATCAAGGTGGTCGCGCTATCGGAAAGCGACCGGCTTCCACCCGAAAACGAGCGTTTTGCCATCGCCGGCCTGGGTGAACTTCCGCTGGTGCGAATATGGCAGGGAGCGCCTGATCCTCTGGCGATTCTTGCAGCGTTCTCGCCCGGACTTCACGGCGAAATGCCATTTTGATCATCCGGAAGCCTGTTTTTGACTTGAACTTCAATTCTACATGGAGAAGATGGCTTCCCACCGCTAGACGGCTTTGTTGCAATGCGATAATGGCCGCGAGTTTCGATAGCAGGGGGCAGTTTTCATGATCGGACTTGTGCTTGTCACCCATGGCAAGCTGGCTGAAGAGTTTCGTCATGCGGTCGAACACGTTGTTGGACCTCAGAAATTCATCGAAACCGTATCGATCGGCCCCGAAGACGACATGGATCAACGTCGGCAAGACATTGTCGATGCGGTTGCCCGAGCCGACGACGGGCACGGCGTCATCATTCTGACCGACATGTTCGGCGGTACACCCTCCAATCTCTCTATTTCGGTCATGGACAGCGGCAAGACCGAGGTCATCGCCGGCATGAACCTGCCAATGCTGATCAAGCTTGCCGGCGTGCGCAGCGACAACAATATGGACAAAGCGCTCGCGGAAGCCTCTGAAGCCGGGCGCAAGTACATCAATGTCGCAAGCCGCGTCCTGAGCGGCAAATGAGAACCAACACCGGATGCCATCCACACTCTCCCGCGAATTCCTGATCGTCAACAAGCGCGGTCTTCACGCACGCGCATCGGCCAAATTCGTCCAGATGGTCGAGGGCTTCGACGCCATAATCACCGTCTCCAGGGACGGCACGACGGTCGGCGGCACTTCCATCATGGGTCTGATGATGCTCGCCGCCAGCCCGGGATGCACGATCGAGGTTTCCGCGAGCGGGAAACAGGCGGCGCAAGCGCTGGAGGCGCTGGAACAATTGATCGCCAATAAATTCGGCGAAGAAGCCTGAGCCGGCGGTCCTTCGAGGTCGCCGAGACATAAACATATAAAGACTTCTTTATGTCCCCGTTGCCAGCTTGCAGGAAGCCTGCTAAACCGCTGGCCAGCTTCCGCTTGGCCACAGGCGGGTCCTGCCATGTCCGTCGGTCCGCCGTCGGCACAGGCGCTACCGAACACTGGAGAGCTTTATGAGCACTGAGAAGGATTACGTCGTCGCGGATATCAATCTTGCCGCCTACGGCCGCAAGGAACTCGACATTGCGGAAACCGAAATGCCGGGCCTGATGTCCTGCCGCGCCGAATTCGGCGAAACGAAGCCGCTGAAGGGCGCCCGCATCTCGGGTTCGCTCCACATGACCATCCAGACGGCCGTGCTGATCGAGACGCTGAAAGAACTCGGCGCCGAAGTCCGCTGGGCCTCCTGCAATATCTTCTCGACGCAGGATCACGCCGCTGCCGCGATCGCCGCTGCCGGCATCCCGGTCTTTGCGGTCAAGGGCGAGTCGCTCACCGAATACTGGGAATACACCGACAAGATCTTCCAGTGGGCCGACGGCGGCCTTTCCAACATGATCCTCGATGACGGCGGCGACGCCACCATGTATATCCTGCTCGGCGCCCGTGCCGAAGCCGGCGAGAATGTGCTTTCCAATCCGGGTTCGGAGGAAGAGGAAATCCTCTTCGCGCAGATCAAGAAGCGTCTTCAGGCTTCGCCCGGCTGGTTCACCAAGCAGCGCGATGCCATCAAAGGCGTTACTGAGGAAACAACCACCGGCGTTCACCGTCTCTACGAGCTTTCCAAGAAGGGCCTCCTGCCTTTCCCCGCGATCAACGTCAACGATTCGGTCACCAAGTCGAAGTTCGACAACAAGTACGGCTGCAAGGAATCGCTGGTCGATGGCATCCGCCGCGGCACCGATGTGATGATGGCCGGCAAGGTCGCCGTCGTCTGCGGCTACGGCGATGTCGGCAAGGGTTCGGCCGCTTCGCTCGCCGGAGCCGGCGCCCGCGTCAAGGTCACTGAAGTCGATCCGATCTGCGCGCTGCAGGCCGCCATGGACGGCTTTGAGGTGGTCGTTCTCGAAGACGTCGTCTCGACCGCCGACATCTTCATCACCACCACCGGCAACAAGGACGTCATCCGCATCGAACACATGCGCGCGATGAAGGATATGGCGATCGTCGGCAATATCGGCCACTTCGACAACGAGATACAGGTTGCGGCGCTCCGGAACCTCAAGTGGACCAATGTCAAGCCGCAGGTCGACATGATCGAGTTCCCGAAGGGCAACCGCATCATCCTGCTCTCCGAAGGCCGCCTCCTCAACCTCGGCAACGCAACCGGCCATCCGTCCTTCGTCATGTCCGCCTCCTTCACCAACCAGACGCTGGCGCAGATCGAGCTCTTCACCAAGCAGGGCCAGTACAAGAACGAGGTCTATATCCTGCCGAAGCACCTCGATGAGAAGGTCGCCCGCCTGCATCTCGCCAAGCTCGGCGTGAAGCTGACGGAGCTTTCTGAAGAGCAGGCTGCCTATATCGGTGTCTCGCAGCAGGGTCCGTTCAAGGCAGAACACTACCGGTACTAATCACTAGCCGGTCAATCCACAAGATATAGTGGCCGCAGCCTTGACAAAGGCTGCGGTTTCTTTTTTGGGCGCATCCCTTCCCGCCGATTCCCTAAGCAAGTATTGTTTTAGGACTTGATTCGCGCAGGCCCAGGAGCTTGCCGAGACCTAAAATCGGTCCGGCTCCGGGCAAGGCACGAAGTGGTATGTCTTGTCGATGAGCGGCAATTGGACGGAGACAGACCGGGTATGTCGGTAAAAATAATGAGCCTGTTCAAGCAGGCCGATCCTTCTTGCGACGGAGTGGACGCTCCGGCTTCGCTATCCGCTTCCGGCTCCCGGGATGGCGGCGCGACGGCCGGTGGGCTTCGTCGTCTCGCCCGCTTCGGCAGCGCCTTCCTTTCGGGCACCGCCCTTTCCGGGCTTGCGACCGCGGCGCTTGCGCAGCAATCGGGCAATGAAGCCGTCCGGCTCTTTTCCTCCACCGAAGTCATCGTTTCCTCGGTGGTCGTGGGTGCGCTCGGCGCCGCCCTGCTCTCCGCCGTCTGGCTGGTGCGCCAGCGCGGCAACATGGAAGTAGAGACCCAGGAAATGCGCAGCGCTTTGTCCGATGCGCAGCAGCGCATTTCGAAATACGAAGCCCTCATTGCCGACAAAAATCGGCGCATCGTCATCTGGGAAGGCGGGGCGTCGCGACCGGAACTCCTGGGCCAGCTCCCGCCGGAGACCGGAGCTCCGCAGCAAGACGTTGATTTCCTGGCCTTCGGGCGGTGGCTGCGCGGCCTATCCGCCGGCGAACTGGAAAGATCGATCGAGCTCCTGCGCAACGAGGCCCGCTCCTTCGACATAGTGGTCGAGACGAACCGTGATGAAATCCTCGAAGTGCAGGGCCGCGTCTCGGGCGGCAAGGCCTTCGTCCGCTTCATCGCGCTCAACAATCTGAGGGCGGAACTAGCGGAACTGAAGATCGAGCGCGAGCGGCTGGCAAGTTCGATCGCCCTCTTCCATTCGCTGCTCGATGCAATCGAACAGCCGGTCTGGCACCGGGACGCGCAAGGCAGGCTCACGTGGGTGAACCAGGCCTATGGCGATGCGGTCGAAACGACGGCACCCGCCCAGGCCGTTGATGAAGGACGCGAATTCCTCGGCACGATCGCCCGCGAAAAGATCAGGGCCACGACAACCTCCGCCTCGCCGTTCCACGACCGGATTTCCACGGTCGTGCATGGCAATCGCACGATATTCGATGTCATTGATGTCGTGGCGCCCGGCGGCTCGGCCGGCATGGCGATCGACGTGTCCGAAGCAGAAGCGGTGCGCGAGGAGCTGAAGCGGACTTTGAAAAGCCATGCCGAGACCCTCGATCACCTGGCGACCCCCGTTGCCATCTTCGACGGCGAACGGCGGCTGCAATTCTACAATCAGGCCTTTGTGCAGCTGTGGGGGTTCTCCCTTCCCTTCCTGGATTCGCGGCCGGACAATAGCGAACTGCTCGACAGGCTGCGCAGCGAAGGCAAGCTGCCGGAACAGCTCAACTGGCGGAGCTGGAAAGAGACGGCGCTTTCCGTCTATCGCTCGCCCGATACCCAGACCGATCTCTGGCATTTGCCGAACGGCCAGACGCTCCGCGTTATCGCAACCGCGCATCCGCAAGGAGGCGCCACCTGGGTTTTCGAGAATCTCACTGAACAGGTAGCCCTCGAAACCCGCTACAACACGCTGGTGAAGGTGCAAGGCGAAACGATCGACCACCTTTCCGAGGGGGTCGCAGTCTTTGGACCGGACGGGCGTATGCGACTATCCAACCCGGCTTTCCGGGCGCTTTGGGGCATTACGGCAGACGAAGCAAAGCCCGGCACCCACATCAAGGCGATCGGGGCGGCCTGCGGACCATCCTACGACAAGCCGGATGGCTGGCGGCGCTTCGGCCAGATGCTCACCAATTTCGATGACGAACGGCCATCATTGCAGGGCACGTTCGAGCTTTATTCCGGTCTCATCCTCGATTATGCGGTGACCCCGCTGCCCAATGCGCAGACCATGTTCACCTTCGTCGACATGACGGCCAGCGCGAGGGCGGAACGGGCGCTCAAGGAGAAGAACGAGGCGCTGCAGAAGGCCGACGAGATCAAGAACGATTTCGTTCAACACGTTTCCTACGAGCTTCGCTCGCCGCTCACCAATATCATCGGCTTCACCGATCTTCTGAAAACGCCGGGTGTCGGCTCTCTCAACGAGCGGCAAGCCGAATATATCGACCATATTTCCACCTCCTCCTCCGTGCTCCTGACGATCGTCAACGACATCCTCGATCTTACAACCGTCGATGCCGGCATCATGCAGCTGCACTATTCGGAAATGGCAATCGACGACCTGCTCGATGACGTCGCCATGCAGATCGCCGACCGGCTGCATGAGAACGGCGTGACGCTCGCGATTACCGCACCGGCTGGATTGGGCACGATCATCGCCGACCAGCAGCGGCTGAAGCAGATCCTCATCAAGCTGCTCACCAACGCCACAAATTTCGCGCCGGAAGGGTCCACCATCAAGCTCAACTGCTGGCGGATGCAGAACGACATCTTCTTTTCGGTGACCGACCGGGGCCCGGGCATCCAGAAAGACATGCTGAAAAGCGTATTCGACCGCTTTTCCTCCAATTCCAAAGGCGGCAAGCGCAGCGGCGCGGGCCTCGGTCTCTCGATCGTCGAAAGCTTTGTCCAGCTGCATAACGGTGACGTGACGATCGACAGCAAGCCGGGCCAGGGCACAACTGTCACCTGCCGCATCCCAAGCGGTGCCTTGAAGACGCATTCCGTCGCTGCCGAATGAATGATGGTGCCACGCTCACTTTGACACTTGCAGACGAAGCCGAAACGATCCGTTTCGGCGAGGATCTGGCGCTTGCCTTGAAGAGGGGCGATTGCCTGGCCCTTTCCGGTGATCTCGGCGCTGGCAAATCGACGCTCGCCCGGGCCTTTCTACGGGCGCTCGCCGATGACGATACGCTCGAAGTGCCGAGCCCAACCTTCACGCTGGTGCAGAGTTACGAGCTTCGGATTCCGGTTTCGCATTTCGATCTCTATCGCCTCGGCGACGCCTCTGAACTCGATGAACTTGGTTTCGATGAAGCGCTCTCGGACGGCATCTGTCTGGTGGAATGGCCGGAAATGGCCGATGACCTGCTGCCGGAAACCCGCGTCATGCTGAGGCTGGAACATCAAGGCGACGGCCGGAGGGCGACGATCACCGGTCCGGAACCCCAGGTGAATCGCATCCGCCGGGTGCTGGCCATCCGGGAATTCCTCGATAAGCACGGTTATGCCCGCGCCCGCCGCCGATTCTTGACTGGCGACGCCTCGGTCATGCGCGCTTACGAGACAATCGGAACGGCAACTGGCGAAAAGCTTGTCCTGATGGACTGGCCGAAGCCGCCGGAAGGTCCGCCCGTGCTCGACGGCAAGCCCTATCCCAAGGTGGCCCACCTTGCCACCGACGTCTATCCCTTCGTGGCGATCGCCGGCTATCTTCGCAAGATCGGGCTCGCGGCACCGGAAGTGCTGTATGCGGATTGCGACCAGGGCATCCTGCTGCTTGAAAACCTCGGCGACGAAGGCGTTCTCGACGCCGAAGGCCGGCCGATACCCGAACGATACCGGGAAAGCGTTACCTGTCTCGCCTTCCTGCACGGCCACCGGATGCCGCAGGACCTGCGGATCGACAAGACCCACGTCCACCACATCCCGGATTTCGATCCGACCGCCATGAAGATGGAGGCGAGGCTCCTCCTCGACTGGCATCTCCCCTGGAAGCGCGGCACGCCGGCGACCGATACGGAACGCGAGGACTATCTCGCCATCTGGGACGGATTGATCCGTGAACTCGCCAGTGCGGAGAAGAACCTGCTGCTGCGCGATTTCCACTCGCCAAACATCATCTGGCGCCCGCAGGAACCCGGCGTGCGGCGGGTCGGCATCATCGACTTCCAGGATGCGATGATCGGCCCGACGGCCTACGACCTCGCCTCGATCGTGCAGGACGCGCGCTCGGACGTTCCAAAGCCGCTCGCCGACCGGTTGATGCTCGACTATATGACGCTGCGCCGGTCGCAGGGCTCGTTCGACGAGCCGACCTTCCTGAAAGCCTGGGCGATCATGGCGGCGCAACGCAACTGCAAACTCGCCGGCCTTTGGGTGCGGCTCTTGCAGCGGGATGGCAAGCCGGGCTATCTGAAGCATATGCCGCGGACGCTTCGTTATCTCTCGGCAGCGTTGCAGCATGAAGTGCTCGCTCCTTTGCGCGATTGGTGCCGGCGGGCTGGAATAGAGCTCATCGAATCATAAACACGGTTTGAGATGACCATCAGACAAGCCCCCATCAAGCAGGCGATGGTTCTGGCCGCAGGTCTCGGCACCCGCATGCGCCCGGTCACCGATACGATGCCGAAACCGCTGGTAAGGATCGACGGCAAGCCGATGATCGATTACGCGCTGGACGCCCTCAGAGACGCCGGCGTCGAACGCGCGGTCGTCAACGTTCATCATTTCGCCGACCAGATGGAAGACCATCTGAAATCCTATGACGGTCTCGAAATTCTCATCTCCGACGAGCGCGGCGGGCTCATGAACAATGGCGGAGGCATCGTCAAAGGTCTGAAGCTGCTTGATCGGGAACCCATCTTCGTCATGAATGCCGATCTCTTCTGGATCGGCGAGAAGCCGGGCATGCCGACCAATCTCGAACGCCTGGCCGGATTCTTCGATCCTGACCGTATGGATATGGCTATGCTCTGCGTCCGCATCGAGGACACGACCGGGCACAACGGCGTCAGGGATTTCAGCATGGCCCCTGACGGCAGGCTGACGCGCTATCGCGACGATCCTTCCAATCCGGTCGTCTATGCCGGTGCTTTCGCCATGAAGCCGTCCTTTCTTGACGATGCGCCCACCGAGGCGTTCAACATCAACATCTATTTCGACAAGGCGATCGCGCACGGCAGGCTCTACGGCATGATGCTCGAAGGTCATTGGCTGACGGTCGGGACGCCGGAGGCGATCGGCGAAGCGGAGGATACGATCCGGCGATTCCGGGCGTCGGTGTAACCATGACGGGGCGGCATCAGCCACGCATCTTCACGATCCCCCCCGCGGCGCCGTTTCTGAAGACCGTCGCCGCCTCGCTTTGCGACGGTCGGCTGACGGACGGCTTTCGATATAATCCCTCCGACCCGCTCTCACTCGCCGACGTGACGATCTTCGTGCCGACGCGCCGTTCGGCCCGCGTGCTACGCTCGGAATTCGTCGATCTGCTCGGTGGCCACTCGGCCATCCTGCCGGTCATCCGGCCACTCGGCGAAACGGATGACGACAGCGGCTATTTCGATCTCGTGGCTCCGGAAGAAATGGACCTTGCCCTACCGATCGGCGGCACCGCACGGCTCCTGGAACTCGGCCGGCTGATCCTTGCCTGGCGCAACCAGTTGCCGAAGATCGTTCTCGACGTGCATTCGCAATCGCCGCTCATCGCGCCTGCCAGCCCGGCGGATGCCATCTGGCTCGCCCGGGCGCTTGCCGAACTCATCGATTCCATCGAGACAGAGGAGCGCGACTGGGCCGATCTCAAGACGCTCGACACCGGCCAACATGCGCTCTGGTGGCAGCTCACCGCCGAGTTTCTTTCGATCGCGAGCGCCTTCTGGCCATCGCGGCTGGAAGAGCTCAAACGTTCCTCGCCGGCAAGACACCAGGCGGCAATCCTGCGCGGCGAGGCCCGCCGCATCCTGGAAAAGGACCACATGGGGCCGGTGATCGTTGCCGGCTCGACCGGTTCGGTACCGGCCGCGGCCGACCTGATCGCCGCCATTTCCCGCCTGCCGAACGGTACCGTCGTGCTGCCCGGGCTCGATCTTTCCATGCCGGCGAACCAATGGGCGATGATCGGCGAGGAAGCTCCTGATGGAAAGATTGAACCAGCAAGCCGAAGCCATCCACAGTTCGGCCTGTCACGGCTCCTGAAGAAGCTCGGCATGGTACGGGAGGACGTGGGCATCCTCGGCAACATTCCGGACGATCTCGATTTCCGGACCACGACCATTTCCCAGGCACTCGCGCCCGCCAAGGCCACCGATCACTGGAACATCTGGCGGGAATCCACCGACCAGATTCTCTTGCGGGAAGCCTTTGCGGACGTTTCGCTGATCGAGGCGGCCAACGAACGCGAGGAAGCGGTCGCGATCGCGATCGCTTTGCGCCTCGCGCTGGAACAGCCGGGCCGGGAGGGCGGTGAAAGCCAGGCAGCGTTGATCACGCCCGACCGGGCGCTGGCCCGCCGCGTCACCGCCGAGCTTTCCCGGTTCGGCATCATAGCCGATGATTCTGCGGGCTCTCCGCTTTCCGGCACACAGCAGGGCACATTAATCCAGCTTCTCCTCGAAGCGGCGCTGAGGCCGGGCGACCCAGTTGCGATCGTCGGGCTCATCAAGCATCCGCTCGTCCGGCTCGGCTTTCCGGCCGAGGAATTGCGCTCGGCGATCGAGGCCCTGGAAATGCTGGCGCTACGCGGCGGCACCGGCGACATGGATATCTCGGCACTGGAACCTCTCCTGGAAGAGCAGCTTGCGGAACAACGGAACGACAGGCACCCGCCGCATTGGCGGCTGTCGCTACCGGAAGGCGCGGCGGACAAGGCGCGCGATCTCGCCCGGCGGCTGGCAAAGGCCGTCGAACCGCTCGCCTCGGCCTTCGTGCGCCGCCCGCCCGATGGCCGCGGCCTAACCACCAAGCTTGCACTGGCCGAATGGGCAACGAGAACCGGCCGTGCGCTTGAGGCGATCGCAATCGACGAACGCGAAAATCTGGCCGGCCTCTGGTCCGGTGAAGCCGGCGAAAGACTGGCCGGGCTACTTTCGGAAGTCATCGAGACTGACGGGCAGATGGAGGCGGACGGTCCGCAGTGGATCGACATCGTCATGGCACTGACGACGGGCGAGGCGGTGAAACCCCGTTCTCTCAGTCATCCGCGCGTCTTCATCTTCGGCACGCTGGAAGCACGGCTGCAGAGCGTCGACACGATGATCCTCGGGGGACTGAACGAAGGCTCCTGGCCTGGCCAGACAGTCAACAATCCCTTCCTCTCGCGCACGATGAAAATCGACATCGGCCTCGAACCGCCCGAGCGGCGGATCGGCCAGCTCGCCCATGATTTCCAGATGGCCTGCGGAACCCGGAACCTCATCCTGTCGCGCTCATCGCGGCAGGGCGCGACACCGACCGTCGCCTCGCGCTGGCTGCAAAGGCTGCTGGCGCTCGGCGGCAAGCCGTTCGCCGACGAATTGAAGGCGCGCGGCGACGATTACCGCCACTGGGCCTCCGCGATCGACGCGGGCGAGAACCAGCCCGGCGCCAAGCGCCCCGCCCCGAGGCCGCCAGCCGAACTGCAGCCGAAACGCTACTCCTTCAGCGAAGTTGGGCGGTTGCGCCGCGATCCCTATTCCGTCTATGCCAGACGTATCCTGAAACTCGACCCGCTGGGCCCGTTCAACCGGGACCCCGGCGCTTCGGAACGTGGCACGCTCTATCACGCGATCATCGACCGCTACACGCGCGAAGGCCACAGGCCCGGTTCGCCGGCTGCAAGGGAGGCGATGCTGCGGATCGCCCACGAACTTTTCGATGCCGAACAGTTGCCGCCGCATATCGACCGCGTCTGGCGGCCGCGCTTCCTCGAAGTCTCGCGAGCCTTCCTCGATTGGGAAGCAGAACGCGCGCCGGATATCCGCAGGACGCTGACCGAGGCCGGCGCCGGCTGGGAGCTGGAGCCCGCCGGCATCCGCATCACCGGCATAGCCGACCGGATCGACATCAAGGGCTCGGGCCTCGCCGATCTCGTCGATTACAAGACCGGCCTCAGCCCCTCCGTCTCACAGGCCCGAGCGCTTCTCGATCCGCAACTTGCGCTGGAAGCGGCGGCCCTGAAGGCCGGTGCGTTCAAGGATGTCGGGCCGCTCACGCCCGACCGGCTGCTCTACGTCCGGCTTCGGCCCGGCGATCGGTTCCGCGAGGACAAGGTCAACAATGAGGACTCCTCCGCGAACGCCAGGCGCCAGCCAAAATCGGCGCTCGATCTTGCCCAGGAATCGCTCGAACAGCTCACCCGTTTCGTCATCACGCTGCGGAACGGCGAAGCCGGCTTCGCATCGCGCCTGATCCCCTTCATGCAGGGCGATTTCGGCGGGGAATATGATCATCTTGCGCGCGTGGCGGAATGGTCGACGGCGGACGATGACGGGGAGGCAGAAACGGATGAGTGACCTTCTCCCCGAAGACGACGATCCGATCAAATGGATCGACTGGACGACGGTGCAGCAATCGCTCGCATCCGATCCGGTGAGCTCCGCCTGGGTCTCCGCCAATGCCGGCTCCGGCAAGACGCATGTGCTGACCCAGCGTGTCATCCGGCTGCTGCTCTCCGGCTGCCGCCCTTCCTCAATCCTCTGCCTCACCTATACCAAGGCCGCGGCGTCAGAAATGTCGAACCGTGTCTTCCAGCGGCTTTCCGAATGGACGGTGCTCTCCGACGACGAGCTCGGAAAAAGGATCGCCGGCATTGAGGGTATTGAGCCGGATTCGCTCAAGCTTGCCGAGGCGCGACGGCTGTTCGCCAAGGCGCTGGAGACGCCGGGCGGCCTGAAGATTCAGACAATCCACGCCTTCTGCGAGGCGCTGCTGCACCAGTTTCCGCTGGAAGCCAATGTCGCCGGGCATTTTTCCGTTCTCGACGATCGTGCTGCCTCCGCCCTGCTCGCCGAAGCCCGACGTTCGCTTTTGACTGCCACATCCGCGGAAGACGATCCGGAACTGGCGGAGGCCTTCGCCCATGTGCTCGATCTCGGCGATGAGTTCGGCCTCGAAACCCTGCTGTCCGACATCATCGCCAACCGCACGGCGATCCGCCGCTTCATAGCGCAAGCCGAACGGCAGGGCGGCATCGGCCTCGAACTGAAGCGCGCCTTCGGGCTCGATCCGGCCGATACGGAGGAGAGCATCGCAGCCGGCTACTGGCCGCTGCCCGGCCTTTCCGGCCTGACACTCGACCTCTATCTGGCGCTCGCGGATCAGAAGGGCGGTCAGAAAGTGACCGAGGTCGCCTATGGCCTTCGGATGGCCACCAGGGAGCCGGACGTCTTCAAACGCGTCCAATATCTCGACCAGATCTTTCTGACGCGCGAGGGCAAGCCGAAAGCGGACAGTTCGCTTGTTGCAAAGGCGATGGTGACGACCGCGCCGGAACTTGCAGACGCGATCGGCTGCGCCCGCACCCATGTCGTGGCCTGTCGCGACCGGCTGCGAATCGCGCGCATGCTTTCCGCCACCAAGGGGGCGCTGACGCTGGCCGAGCGGCTGAACGGCGATTACGAGGATCTGAAAAAGCAACGCAGCCTGCTCGACTTCGAGGACCTGATCGCTCGCACTGCCGACCTGCTCACCCGTGACGGCGTCGGCGCCTGGGTGCATTACAAGCTCGATCAGGGCATCGACCACATCCTCGTCGACGAGGCACAGGACACAAGTCCTATCCAGTGGACGGTGATCAAGTCGCTCGCGGAAGACTTCTATTCGGGCGCAAGTGCCCGGGAAACACGCCGCACCATTTTTGCCGTCGGCGACGAAAAACAGTCGATCTACTCGTTCCAGGGTGCGCGGCCGGAGCGATTTGCGGAAGAACGCGGCGAAATGGAAAACCGGGTGACGGCGAGCGGACAACCGTTCCATTCGGTTCGACTGCCGCTCTCCTTTCGCTCCACGGCCGATGTGCTTGCCGCCGTCGATCAGGTGTTCTCGCTGGAAGAAAACGCCAAGGGTCTCAGCGCGCTTGGCGAGCTAGTGCAGCACCGGTCCAATCGCATCGGCCATCCCGGCGCGGTGGATTTTTGGGACGTGGTGGTGCCGGAAGTTTCCGAACAGGAGGAAGACTGGACGGCTCCCTTTGATTCGACACCGGACAAGGCGCCATCCGCGATTCTCGCAAGCCGGATCGCCAATCGGATCGGTGAGATGATCGGCAGGGAGACGATCATCGAAAAGGGTGTCGAACGGTCGGTAGAGCCCGGCGACATCCTCGTTCTGGTCCGCAAACGCGATGCTTTCGTCAATGCGCTGACCCGGGCGCTGAAGCGCCGTGACAACATTCCGGTCGCTGGTGCCGACCGGTTGCGGCTGACCAGCCATATCGCCGTGCAGGATCTGCTGGCGCTCGGACGTTTCCTGCTTCTGCCGCAGGACGACCTTTCGCTCGCCGCGCTCCTGAAAAGCCCGCTCTTCAATCTCTCGGAAGAAGACGTCTTTGAAGTCGCAGCGCTTCGGTCGGACGGGACTGGCGCGTGGGACCAGATCAACCGGCTCGCCGATGAACAACCGTTGCGTTTTCGCGAAGCGTCAGACGGGCTGCGTCATCTGCTTGCTCTTTCGCAGCAACTCAGCCCGCACGATCTCTTTGCCCGGATTCTCGGCCAATATGGCGGACGTCGGAAATTCCTTGGCCGGCTCGGCACCGAGGCTGGCGATATCCTCGACGAGTTCCTGACCTTCGCGCTTGACCACGAGACCAGTGGCCTGCCCGGCCTGCAAGCCTTCATCTCGACGCTGGAACTCGAATCTCCGGAGGTAAAACGCGAGCAGGACGGCGGCCGCAACGAAGTACGAATCATGACCGTGCATGCTTCCAAGGGGCTGGAAGCACCTGTCGTCTTCCTGGTGGACAGCGGCTCGAAAGCCTTTATCTCCTCGCACGTGCCGAAATTTCGCCTGCTACGGACCGGCAATGGGGAGGTGCCGGCCTGGGTGCCGGGGAAAACAATCAGCAACTCCCTCACGACAGCCGACGACGAGCGGATCAGGACAGCGACGGAGGAGGAATATCGCCGGCTGCTTTATGTGGGTATGACGCGGGCTGCCGACCGGCTGATCGTCTGCGGCTACAGGGGCAGCCGGGAAAATCCGGGCACCTGGCAGTCGATGATCTCCACGGCACTTTCGGCTGACGAGCAGCATTGCAGCCCCGCGCAATTTACCGGCCCGGATGGGGAATGGAGCGGCTTCAAGTGGCGGCTCCCCGCATCCGCCAGCCGCGTCGCCAAGGCGGAGGAAAAGGAAACCAGTTCAGGCAAGAAGCAACCTTTGCCGCCAATCCTCTTCCGCCCCGTGCCGGCTCAAAAGATGCTGCCGAGGCCCTTGAGCCCGTCCGGGGCCGGTACAATGATCGATGACGAAGCGGACGACCTTATCGTCACGTCGCCGCTGTTCAGCGAGAGAGAAAAGGCCGGGCTTGCACTGCAGAAAGGAAAACTCGTCCATCGCATGCTGCAGATGCTGACGGATTTCCCTCGGCATGAGCGGGAGTCGGCCGCACGGAGCTATGCGGAGCGAGCCGCCCGCTTCTGGCCGGCGACTGAACGGGAGAGCCTCGTCGCCTCCGTCATGTCCGTGCTTGCGCATGAAGAACTCGGACCGATCTTTTCCGAACGAAGCCAGTCGGAAGTCTCGATCATGGGAACGCTGACACTCGAGGGGAAGGATTACGCGATTTCCGGCCGGATCGACCGGCTGGTGGTAACTGAAACCGAAGTCATCATCCTGGACTACAAGACCAACCGTGTGCCGCCGAAAGGGCCGGACGAGGTGCCGCTTGCGCACCGCGCCCAGCTTGCCATCTACCGCGAGATCCTGAAACCGCTTTATCCCGACAAGACCTTTGAATGCATGCTGGTCTATACCGAATCGGCTATGATGATCTCGCTGCCGCCGGACCTTCTGTCGCGCTCGCTTGCGGAACTCAAAACAAAGTGAGATGACGGCCATTGAAAATTTTGAGCGCGCGTCTCACATTTGGTTCAACAGAGAATCGTGAAGGAGAGCCCTATGGCTACCGTGAAAGTCGATAACAGCAATTTCCAGGCCGAAGTCCTTGACTCTGCCGAGCCGGTCATCGTGGATTTCTGGGCCGAATGGTGCGGTCCGTGCAAGATGATCGCCCCGAGCCTTGAGGAAATCGCCACCGAGCTTGCCGGCAAGGTCAAGGTTGCCAAGCTGAATATCGATGAAAATCCTGAGCTGGCTGCCCAGTTTGGCGTGCGGTCGATCCCGACGCTCGCCATGTTCAAGGGTGGCGAAGTCGCCGACATCAAGGTTGGCGCCGCTCCGAAAACCGCCCTTTCGGCCTGGATTTCCAGCGCCGCTTAAGCTGTAAAGTGCAGTGACCTCATGAAAAACCGGCTGTCTCCCTGCAGCCGGTTTTTTTTATTGCCTATCCCTGAGGGATCAGGTCGGCGGCGTGCCGTTATCAGCCAATGCATTGCCGGCGAAATAAAGCGAACCTCCGATCAGAATGCGCGGCGGCGGACTGCCCGGCACCTGGCGGCGGGTGATCTCCTGCAGCGCTTCCACGATCGAGCCGGCCGGCTCGGCGACCAGGCCCGCATCATAGGCCGAATGCGCCAGAACAACCGGATCCAAAGCCGCATCGCTGCCGCGAATCCGTGCCGTGAAGACATGTTCGGCGATGTCGGTAAAGGCGCGGAAGTAACCCACCGGGTCCTTGGTGTTGATCATGCCGGCGATGATATAGAGCGGCCGTGGCTGGCGCTCTTCGAAGGCCACCATGGCCTCGGCGATCACCTCGCCGCCAGAGGGATTGTGGCCGCCGTCGATCCAGATTTCCGATCCTTCAGGCGCATGCCGCAGCAGGTCGCCTTCGGTCAGCTTCTGCAGACGAGCCGGCCATTCGACGGTGGTCATGGCCTTTTCCATGATTGCATCGGTAACGGTGAAGCCCGCCGCCTTGACCGCACGGATCGCCGCCGCCGCATTGGCATATTGATGCCGGCCGGGCAGTTTCGGGAGAGGCAGGTCGGCAAGTCCGAACTCGTCCTGATAGACCAGCCGGCCGAACTCCTCGTGGGCGGTAAAATCCTGACCGTAGACGGAAGCCGGACAGCCGAGCCGTTCAGCGGTCGACACAAGAACGTCGCGCGCCGCCTCGAATTCCTGGTAGCCGACGACGACCGGCCGGCCACGCTTCATGATGCCGGCCTTTTCCGCCGCGATCAATTCAACTCTGTCCCCAAGATAAGCCTGGTGGTCGAGTGCAATCGGCATGATGACCGAGACGGCAGGGTTCGGGACGACATTGGTGGAGTCGAAACGCCCGCCCATGCCGACTTCGAGGATAACGGCATCAGCCGGCTTTTCGGAGAAGAGGAGAAAGCTCACCGCCGTCAGAATCTCGAAGACGGTGATCTGCTGGCCGGCATTCGCCTTTCCGACACGGCGCAGCGCATCGGCGAGATCAGCATCCGACACGAGCTGACCCCGGCCGCCCTTCACGCCGATCCGATAACGCTCGTGCCAGTTGACCAGATGCGGCGACGTATCGACGTGCACCGAATAGCCACCGGCTTCGAGCAGCGCCCGGCAGAAGGCCGTCGCGGACCCCTTGCCGTTCGTGCCGGCGATATGGATGACCGGCGGCAGCTTGAGATGCGGATTACCGAGAACCTCCAAGAGTCGGGTGATCCGGTCCAGCGACATGTCGAAACCCTTCGGATGAAGGGTCATCAAGTGCTCGATTTCCTTTTCGGCTTCGCTCACCGCGGCCTCGTTCATGATAGTCATACCGCCGCTCCGGCCCTTCGATAGTCCCGATCAATTCCCCGGCGATCAGGCGCTGACCGCAACGGGCACCGGACGCGCATCCTGGACCGGCTGTTTTGTCAGCATCTTCAGAAGCTTGGCAAGCGTTGCCGGGATATCGTGGCGTTTCACCACCATATCGACCATGCCGTGTTCGAGCAGGTATTCCGACGTCTGGAAACCCTCGGGAAGCTTTTCACGAAGCGTCTGCTCGATGACGCGTTTTCCGGCAAAGCCGATCTCTGCGCCAGGTTCAGCGATATGGACATCGCCCAGCATGGCATAGGAGGCGGTGACCCCCCCCGTGGTCGGGTTGGTCAGCACGACGATATAAGGCAGGCCCGCTTCCTTCAGCATGTCGACGGCAACCGTGGTGCGAGGAAGCTGCATCAGCGACAGGATGCCTTCCTGCATGCGCGCGCCGCCCGAGGCAGGGAAGATGACCAGCGGGCACTTTTCCGCCAAAGCCCGCTCGCAGGCCTTGACGATCGCCTCGCCGGCCGCCATGCCCAGCGAGCCGCCGATGAAATTGAACTCGTGCACGACGGCAACCAGCTTCAGGCCCTGGACCTGGCCGACACCGGCAAGGATCGTGTCTTCCTGCTCGGTCTTCAGACGGCTGTCCTTCAGGCGATCGACATATTTCTTCGAATCGCGGAACTTCAGCGGATCCTGGGCAACCTTCGGCTGCGGCAGCGATTCATAGATGCCGCCGTCGAAAAGATCGGCGAGCCGCGCCTTGGCCGGCATCTTCATGTGGAAGCCGGAGGCTGGAATAACCCATTTGTTTTCTTCCAGGTCCTTGTGAAAGACCATCTCGCCGGTTTCCGGGCACTTGATCCAGAGATTTTCCGGAACCTCGCGACGGCCCAGCATGGAGTTTATGCGCGGCCGGACGTAATTGGTGAGCCAGTTCACTTGGGCGTACTCCTGTTGGAATTCGAACCTAATGTGGGCGGATTATTCGGCAGCAACAAGGCGTGCTGCACGTACGCCGGTCGCAAGACCCCGCACCAGCGTCGCGACGGAGGCGACGGTATCCGGGCCGGCCTTGCCGTCCTTGGTAAGGCTACCGGCGATCTGCGCCACGATCGCCGTACCCACGACAACGCCATCGGCTGCCGCACCGATCGCCTTGGCATGATCGGCCGTCTTGACGCCGAAGCCGACGCAGACCGGCAGATTCGTGTGAGCCTTAATGCGGTTCACGGCACCGGAGATCAGCGACGGATCCGGCAGGGACGAGCCCGTGATGCCGGTCATCGACACGTAATAGACGAAACCGGACGTGTTCTTCAGGACCGTCGGCAAACGCTTGTCGTCGGTGGTCGGCGTCGCAAGGCGGATGAAATTGACACCCTTTTTCAGCGCCGGGATGCAGAGTTCATCATCCATCTCCGGCGGCAGATCGACGACGATCAGGCCATCGATGCCGGCGGCGAGCGCGTCATCGAGGAACCGGTCAACGCCGTAGACGTAGATCGGGTTATAATAGCCCATCATGACGATCGGCGTTTCATTATCGGCCTCGCGAAACTTTCGCGCAAGATCGAGCGTCTTGGCAAGCGTCTGTCCGCCCTTCAGCGCGCGCTGACCGGCCATCTGGATCGCCGGACCATCGGCCATCGGGTCGGAAAAAGGCATGCCGAGCTCAATGATATCGGCGCCGGCGGCAGGCAGCGCCTTCATAATGGCGAGCGAGGTTTCGAAATCCGGGTCGCCGCCCATGAAATAGGTGATCAGGGCGGGGCGGCCTTCAGCCTTGAGGGCCGCGAAACGGTTGTCCATACGAGCGGTCATATCAAAGCTCCATGCCAAGGATCTTGCCGACGGTGAAGATGTCCTTGTCGCCGCGACCGGAGAGATTCATGACGATGATCTGGTCCTTGCGCATCTTCGGCGCACGCTTGATCACTTCGGCGATCGCATGGCTCGGTTCGAGTGCCGGGATGATGCCTTCGAGGCGAGTCAGCACCTGGAAGGCATCGAGCGCTTCCTGGTCCATGATCGGCACATATTCGACGCGGCCGATATCGTGCAACCAGCTATGCTCGGGACCGATGCCCGGATAGTCGAGCCCGGCCGAGATGGAATGACCCTCGAGAATCTGTCCGTCGCCATTCTGCAGGAGATAGGTCCGGTTGCCATGCAGAACGCCCGGGCTGCCGGCCGTGATGGAAGCGCAATGTTCGACGCCTTCAAGACCTCGGCCACCGGCTTCCACACCGACGATCTGGACACCTTCATCATCCAGGAACGGATGGAAGATGCCGATCGCATTCGAACCACCGCCAACGGCAGCGACAACAAGATCGGGCAGCCTGCCCTCGGCTTCGAGAATCTGCTCCCGGGCTTCCCTGCCGATGACCGCCTGAAAATCGCGAACCATTTCCGGATAGGGATGCGGGCCGGCTGCGGTACCGATCAGATAATAGGTGTCCTCCACATTGGTGACCCAGTCGCGCAGCGCCTCGTTCATGGCGTCCTTCAGCGTGCCGTGTCCGGCAGTCACCGGCTTCACCTCGGCGCCGAGAAGCTTCATGCGGAAGACGTTCGGCGCCTGGCGTTCGACGTCGGTGGCGCCCATATAGACGACGCAGGGAAAGCCGAAACGCGCACAGACCGTTGCAGAAGCCACGCCGTGCTGGCCGGCGCCAGTCTCAGCAATGATGCGCGTCTTGCCCATGCGCTTGGCAAGCAGGATCTGTCCGATGCAGTTGTTGATCTTGTGCGAACCGGTGTGGTTCAGCTCCTCGCGCTTGAAATAGATCTTCGCGCCGCCGAGATGCTCGGTCAGGCGCTCGGCGAAATAGAGCGGACTCGGACGGCCGATATAATGGGCGCCAAGTTCGGCCAGTTCCTGCTGGAAGGCCGGATCGTTCTTCGCCTTTTCCCATTCGCCCTGCAGGTCCAGGATCAGTGGCATCAGGGTTTCGGCAACGAATCGTCCGCCGAAAATGCCGAAACGGCCATCCTCATCGGGGCCGGATCGGAACGAATTGGGTAATGGCGTCTGGTTCACTTTCTACTCCCTGCGCGCCTTTTGAAGCCGGGCTTCCGCGACGGCGTCGAAAAACGCATCAATCATTCCAGGATCCTTGACGCCCGGCGCGCATTCCACCCCGGACGAAGCATCGATACCGCTTGCCCGCGTCGAGGCGAGCGCGAGAGCGACATTATCCTTGTTCAAACCTCCCGAAAGCATGTAATCCACGCTCTCGTCAAGGGAAGCCATCAGGCTCCAGTCGAAGGAGACGCCATTGCCGCCCGGCAGTTCGGAGCCCGCAGGCGCCTTGGCATCGAAAAGAAAACGGTCGGCAACGCCGATGAACGGTCCGACCCTGTCGAGATCGGCGGCTTCCCTCACCGAAAAGACCTTCATGACCGGCAGGCCGTAGAGGGCCTTCGCATGCAGGATACGTTCGGGGCTTTCATGGCCGTGGAACTGAAGGATATCAGGCCTCAGCAGCGAAACGATGTCGTCCAGTTCCTCGTCATCGGCATCGACCGTAACCGCGACGATCTTCACCCGGCCGCGGACACGGTCGGCTAGCTCACCGGCGATGTCCGGCTCGATATTGCGCGGGCTCTTGCGAAAGAAGATGAAGCCGATATGGGTCGCCCCCCGCGCCACGGCACGATCGACAGCCTCCGGGGTCTTCAGACCGCAAATCTTGATATCAGGTTTCATGATGCGCGGAGTGACACGAAATGCGTCAAGAGTCGAGCCAAATCGAGCGTTTCGGGTTCTCGAGTCTCTCATCGGGTCTAGCCCGGTACAAGAATGACAAGGGACGGATTCCCCCCTTGGCGATGGTTGGAATTTCAAGTTCGGCCGGGACACGTCGGGTGCCTCGATTTGAGTTTTTATAAATGACACGCGACGTGTCCCGTTCAGTGTTCTTGTGCTGCGCAACTCCGGTTCCTCTGCGGCGATATGGTCTTACGTCCTTGCAGATGCCATACCGGGTTGGGTGCGACACACGCACGCCCCGCCTTGAGGCGAGAGGGGGACCATTTTCTGCGCAGCCCCTGACGACCCGCCTGCATCAACGGCAGACCGAAAGGGCACCGGTCCCATCTCGCCGGCGATGCTTGAACCGGTGTAGCCGAAACGGAACGCGAAGATTGTAGGCACAAGGCGCGAGGGCGGGGATGAACGGGAGTGATTTTTCCTGTCGATTTTTGCCAAGGTTTTGATTTGCCTCGCCATACCCCCTCTGCCCTGCCGGGCATCTCCCCCTCAAGGGGGGAGCGCACCGGCTTCCCCAAACAAGAAACCGTTCTACCCGGCAGGCGCTGGATGAGGCCGGAAGGCGAGGCAACCGCTTCGGCCCTTCGCTAAGGCTCAGTGCGTTCGGCGCTACAATCGATTCACCGGATCGATTGCTCGGGCTACGCCCGACCGCTTCTCACTACTCGAAATCGATCGCGTGGAGCTGCGAGCCGTGCTGCTTCAGCCATTTGCGGGCCTCTTCCATGCGCGGGCAGAGCTCCTTGCACAGCGCCCAGAATTTCGGCCCGTGATTCATCTCCTTCAGATGCGCCACTTCATGGGCTGCGAGGTAATCGATGACCAGCGGCGGCGCCATGACGATGCGCCAGGAAAAGCTCAGGTTTCCATCCCAGGAGCAGGATCCCCAACGGCTGCGGGTATCCTTCATGCTGACCGATTTGACCGGTTTGCGGATCGCTGCCGCATGGCGGGCGACCAGAACTTCCATGTCCTTGCGCGCCTCCTTCTTGAAGAAAGCAGAAAGCCGCCGGCCCATGTGATCTTCCAGGCCACTCACCTTCAGTATCGGCTCGCCATCGACCGTCACGGCTTCAGTGAGGCCGCGCAGGGTTCCGGTATGCTCGATGCGATGGGAAACGCCGCGGAAGGAAATGCGGCCGCCATGACGGACGGGGTTCTCGGTCGAAAATTTGGCGAGCCTGGTGAGCAGCCAGCCCTGATGCCGGTCGAGGAAATCATCAATCTCGTGCTTGCGCAAACCGGCCGGCACGGTGAGATTGAGCGCCCTTCCACCGGGCTCGATCCTGAGCGTGATCCGGGTGGCGCGCCGGTTCTCCCGGATCGTCAGCGGCATCGCCCGGTCGCCGACATGCAGTGTGCGCTTCACCGTTTCGAGCGGTCTCGACTTCAAACGGACAGGTTTTTTCAGAAGCGCGAACATTCTTACGTTCTAGCCGATTCCCTTGCATAAAAAAGCCGGCGTGCGAGACGCCGGCTGTTCCTGGTTTCATCGCATGTCGTTGCCGCAAACTGCTGCACCCTTTTGGGTGGCAGCTTGGACTGTTTCACGTGAATCCAACCGCGCGATCAGAGGTCCACTACCGGATTCTGGCCGGGGCCGGAAGAATTGTTCCTGCGTTCGCGCATGAAGCGGTCGAATTCCTCCTGGTCCTTGGCGCGGCGAAGCTCGCGGACATAATTGTCGAATTCCTCGCGCATCTCGTCCAGCTTGCGGCGTTCTTCCTCGATCCGCTCAAGCTCGGCCTTGCGCCAGTCGTCGAACGCGACATTGCCGGTGGTAAAATGCGTATTATAGCGACGGCCCGCCCGACGGCAGCCGGCGAACATGCGGTCAGCGCGGTCATTCGCATCGCGCTTGAAACCGCGCAGCCTTTCCCCGAAGAGGATGTAGGCAAGCATGGCCAGGCCCAGAGGCCAGAAGACCACGAAACCGAGCACCATGAGAGCGATGGTGGCCGGCGTCCAATCCGGACGAATCAATGCTGACTGGTTCATAGGTCACACCTGATGGTTTCAGCGGGTGGCCACATGCCAGCCCGACTGAATCCGATTTGGTGAGCCCATGATCCGCCTTCAAGAAGACGGAACATTAAATCCAAGAAGATGCTGAAATATAAGAGGGAAATCGGAAGGGAGCGAATTCAGACCGCCTTGCCGCCCCGGATGACCCGCTTTACCGGCGTCCTTTTTCCCGGCGCCCTTGCATGTTTCTGCGCGAAAGCCACGATGCGCGGCGCGATCTCGCGGCGGAAACGCGAGCCGTTGAAGACGCCGTAGTGACCAACGTCCGGCTGCATGTAGTGCATGCGCATGTCTTCGGGAATGTTCGGGCAGATCGCATGCGCCGCCTTCGTCTGGCCGAGGCCGGAAATGTCGTCGTTCTCGCCCTCGATGGTCAGCAACGCGACATTACGGATCGCTTTCGTATCGACCGGAGTGACCCGGTGCATCATCTCGCCTTTCGGCAGCGAGTGCCTGATGAAGACGGTGTCGACGGTCTGGAGATAGAATTCCTCCGTCAGATCCATGACCGCCAGGTATTCGTCGTAGAAATCGCGGTGCCTTTCCGCCGATTCGCCGTCGTTCTTGACGAGATGCTGGAAAAATTCCTTGTGGGCGATCAGGTGGCGGTCGAGGTTCATAGACATGAAGCCCGACAATTGCAGGAAGCCGGGGTAGACGCGGCGCATGAAGCCCGACTGCGGCCAGGGCACATTCATGATGACGTTGTCGCGGAACCATTCGATCGGGTGCTCTTCCGCCAGCTTGTTGACGGCAGTCGGGTTGATGCGGGTGTCGATCGGACCACCCATCAGGGTCATGGACGCCGGCAGCATCGAATCCCGCTGCGATTCCATCACTGCGACGGCGGCCAGGACCGGGACCGAGGGCTGGCAGACGCCGATGACATGCGCGCCAGGCCCGATGGCATGCAGCATCTCGATGACATAATCGATATAGTCGTCCAGATCGAAATGGCCTTCCGTGAGCGGCACCGTGCGGGCGTCGATCCAGTCGGTGATATAGATATCCGCATGCGGCAGAAGCGCCTCAACCGTGCCGCGCAACAGCGTCGCATAGTGGCCGGACATGGGTGCGACAACGAGGATCTTCTGGTCCTCCGGCCGATCTGCCGGCAGATCGCGGCGGAAATGCAAGAGATTGCAGAAGGGTTTTTCCCAGACGATCTCCTCGGTCACCGCAACCTTTCGGCCGTCCACCACCGTTTGCGGAAGCCCGAATGCCGGTTTGCCATATCGACGGGTCACACGTTCGAAGACTTCGAGGCTGGCGGAAAGCGTCCGTCCGACCGTCGTCTGGGAAAGCGGGTTGAGCGGGTTGGAATAGAAGAAACGCATGGCATCCGCCGCGGCGCGGAACGGTACCATGGCGGCATGGTTCATCTCATAAAACTGATAGAACATGGATGTGCCACCTCTCGTGATTTTCGACGGCGTTCAGCAAAAACATCGAACCGATCGGTTCAGCAGCAGGGCAGAGACAAATTAACGGTTTTTTATCGCGGTGCAACATGAAGAAGGGATACCGGCGGGTTTTGCCATTGGAAAGCGGGACCGCGGATCATCCGCGGACTGCTCGTTGATGACCTATAATGACAGGTAAGCCTTAAGGTTCCGCCTCCCAAGACAGGTAAAGGACTCATGTCCGCCATGACACGAGTCCGTCGATCACTTAATCGTCCGCGACGAAGGTCTGACGCTGAGTGCCGAGGCCATCGATCCCGAGCTCGACGACATCGCCGGCCTTGAGGAAACGCGGCGGCTTCATTCCGAGACCGACGCCGGGCGGAGTGCCGGTGGAGATGATATCGCCGGGATGCAGCGACATGAACTGGCTCAGATAGGAGACGAGATAACGGACGCCGTAGACCATCGTCCTCGATGAACCGTTCTGCATGGTTTCGCCGTTGACCTTCAGCCACATGCCGAGCTTCTGCGGATCGGCGACTTCGTCCTTCGTGACAAGCCAGGGGCCGATCGGGCCAAAAGTGTCGCAGGACTTGCCCTTCGTCCACTGGCCGGCGCGCTCGGCCTGAAAGGCCCGCTCGGACACGTCGTTCGTCAGGCAGTAGCCGGCTACGTAATCAAGCGCGTCTGCCTCGGAGACATATTTCGCGGTCTTGCCGATGACAACGCCAAGCTCGACTTCCCAATCGGTCTTTACCGAACCACGCGGGATGATCACGTCGTCGTTAGGTCCGCAGATCGCCGACGTCGCCTTCATGAAGATGATCGGCTCCGGCGGGACTGTGGCGCCGGTCTCGGCTGCATGGTCGGAATAGTTGAGGCCGATGCAGATGAACTTGCCGGTGCCGGCGACGCAGGGGCCGATGCGGGCCGGCTGCAATTCCGGCAGGCTTTCGGGATCGAGCGCGGCAATTTTCTTCAGCCCTTCCGGGGAAATCGCCGCACCGGCGATATCGGCAACATGGCCGGAGAGATCGCGGATTTTGCCCTTGCTGTCGAGAATTGCCGGCTTCTCATGGCCCGGCTCGCCAATGCGCATCAGTTTCAAGGAATCTCCTCCGGTTGTCAGACAAGCCGCTTTATGGATCAAGTCGCGCGGCTTGTCACCCTGTTTTGCGGCGCGACAACTGGTTGCCAGCGAGGCCAATCGGCCTATTCTTTCTGCCTTACCGCAAACTCAACTGTGAAAATTCAGAGGATACCATGACCAGCAGCAATACCCGCGAATCGGAATTTCCGATCGATGCCTTCTTCTTGGACCGCTGGTCGCCGCGCGCTTTCACCGACGAGACGATCACACAGGAAACGATGCTGACGATCCTCGATGCTGCACATTGGGCGCCGTCTTCCGGCAACAACCAGCCCTGGCGTTTCGTCTACGCTCTGCGCGGCACGCCTTCCTTCCCGGTCCTCGTCGATATCCTGAGCCCCGGCAACCAGCGCTGGGCGAAGAATGCCGCAGCGCTGATGATCGTGATCTCGAAGACCTACCGGATCTCGAAGGATGGGGAGCGGCGGCTCGCCTATACCCATTCCTACGACACGGGCGCCGCTTGGTTCTCGGTCATCTGCCAGGCCATGAAGCTCGGCTATCACGCCCACGGCATGGAGGGTTTCGACAAAGAGAAGGCGGGCGAGGTGCTTGGAATTCCGGAAGGGTACCGCGTGGAAGCGGCCGCGGCGATCGGCCGGATGGCAGACAGAAGCACCCTGCCCGACGATCTCGCCGAACGGGAGTTCCCGAGCAAGCGCAAGCCGGTTTCCGAAATCGCCTTCGAGGGGAAATTTACCGGAGAACCATGACGGCGGAGACGCGGCGACCAGGGAGAGCGTCGCCTTGTTTCACGTGAATCCCCTATCCACAGGAAAGATTCACGTGAAACATTTTCGGGCTGGACAATAAAAAACGGCAGACCGCAGGGGCCGCCGCTTTTTTGATTGCGACACCGGATGGGTCAGATATCGAGGTTGGCGACGTTCAGCGCGTTGTCCTGGATGAACTCGCGGCGCGGCTCCACTTCGTCGCCCATCAGGCGCGAGAAGAGGCCATCGGCATCGGTCGCATCGTTCACCTTCACCTGCAGCAGCGAGCGGACGTTCGGATCGAGCGTGGTTTCCCAGAGCTGTTCGGCGTTCATTTCGCCCAGCCCCTTGTAGCGCTGCATCGACAGGCCCTTGCGGCCCGCCGCGAAGATTGCGTCGAGAAGCGCCCGCGGGCCGGAGATTTCCTGCTCACCGTCCTTGCGGCCGAGAACCGGCGGCGTGCGATAGATGTCCTGCAGACGCGTCGTCATCTGGTCGATATGGCGGGCATCGGCCGAACCGATCAGGGCCACGTCCAGGACCGCTATCTCCCTTACACCGCGCACCATGCGCTCGAAGCGCAGGCCGCCCTCATCCGTCACATGGCCGGACCAGCCGCGTTCGGTTTCCTCGGCGATCATGTCGAGCCTGCGGGCGACCTCGTCGGCAGTCTGCCGGGCGCGCTCGCGGTTGTCGGTGAGTTCCGGGTTCAATGCACCGGCAATCGCCGCCTGTTCGATGATCGACCGATTGTAGCGTGAATGCAGGCCGTCGGTCAGCGAACGCAGCCTGAGCGCATCCTGGATGACTTCCCGCAGATCCTGGCCGGCGCGCACCTCGCCCGAGCCGAGCTTCAGCGTCGCTTCCTCCAGGCCCATGCCGATCAGATATTCCTCGAAAGCCTTTTCGTCCTTCAGGTACTGGATCGACTTGCCGCGGGTCACCTTATAGAGCGGCGGCTGGGCGATATAGATATGGCCGCGCTCGATCAACTCCGGCATCTGGCGGAAGAAAAAGGTCAGAAGCAGCGTGCGGATATGGGCGCCGTCGACATCCGCGTCCGTCATGATGATGATCTTGTGGTAGCGCAGCTTGTCGGCGTTGAACTCATCCTTGCCGATCGAGGTGCCGAGCGCGGTGATCAGCGTGCCGATCTCCTGGCTCGACAGCATCTTGTCGAAGCGGGCGCGCTCGACATTGAGAATCTTGCCGCGCAGCGGCAGGATCGCCTGATTTTCCCGCGAACGCCCCTGCTTGGCGGAACCACCAGCGGAATCGCCCTCGACGAGAAAAACCTCGGACTTGGCCGGATCGCGCTCCGAGCAGTCGGCAAGCTTGCCGGGCAGAGAGGCAATGTCGAGAACGCCCTTGCGGCGGGTGAGTTCGCGCGCCTTGCGGGCCGCCTCGCGGGCGACGGCCGCCTCGACCACCTTGCCGACGAGGATCTTGGCTTCGGTGGGATGTTCCTCGAACCAGGTGCTCAGTGCCTCGTTGACGAGGCTTTCGACCACCGGCCGGACTTCCGACGAAACGAGCTTGTCCTTGGTCTGCGACGAGAATTTCGGGTCCGGCACCTTGACCGAAAGAACCGCCGTCAGGCCCTCGCGGCAATCTTCGCCCTGCAGCGTCACCTTTTCCTTCTTGGTGATGCCGGAGCTATCCGCGTAGGACGTCACCTGACGCGTCAAGGCTCCGCGGAACCCCGCCATATGGGTGCCGCCATCCCGCTGCGGGATGTTGTTGGTGAAGCAGAGCACGTTCTCGTGGTAGCTGTCGTTCCACCACATCGCGACCTCGACGGTAATGCCGTCCTTCTCGCCCTTGATGGCGACGGGTTTGTCGACGAGTGGCTTCTTGGCGCGGTCGAGATATCGGACGAAAGCCTCGAGGCCGCCGTCATAGATCATCTCCTCTTCCTTGATATCCGGCTTGCGCTTGTCCGTGAGCCGGATTCGGACGCCCGAATTCAGGAAGGCCAGTTCACGCAGACGATGTTCGAGCGTATTGTAATCATACTCGGTCATCGTGAAGGTCCGGGGGCTTGCCAGGAAGGTGACCTCAGTGCCGGGCCGGCCCTCATATTCCCCCACGACCTTGAGCGGCGCATCGGCGACGCCATGGGTGAAGGAAATCTCGTGGACCTTGCCGTCGCGGCGGATGCGCAGCTTCAGCCAGGTGGAAAGCGCGTTCACGACCGAGACGCCGACGCCATGCAGGCCGCCGGAGACCTTGTAGGAATTCTGGTCGAACTTGCCACCCGCATGGAGCTGGGTCATGATGACCTCGGCCGCGGAAACGCCCTCCCCCGAATGGATGGCGGTGGGGATGCCTCGTCCGTTGTCGGTCACGCTGACAGAACCATCCGGATTGAGGGTAACGGTCACCAGATCCGCATGGCCGGCCAGCGCTTCGTCGATCGCGTTGTCGACGACCTCATAGACCATGTGATGCAGGCCGGAGCCATCGTCGGTGTCGCCGATATACATGCCGGGACGCTTGCGGACGGCATCGAGGCCTTTGAGAACCTTGATCGAATCGGCACCATATTCGGCACTCGCGCCATTCTCGCTGACGGGTGTATCGGTCATCAAATATCTTCCAGTTCGTTTGAGATGCCGGTTGAGCGAATCACCGGCCTTTCCACCCTGAAATATAGGGAAATCGGGGCGGTTTCTAAAGGTTGGCAGGGACGAAAGCCGTGGATGCGTGCCAGAAGTCAATCCGGGCGGGGGGTTTTCCTCAGCAGCGTGTCCATATTCTCTATCACGTCCGGCGGCAAAGTGCGAATCTGTTGCGCAAGGCGATTCGCAAAGGCCGTATAGGGCGCCGGAAGGCCCGACGTATCCAGCACGACCTTCGGATGAGAGGCCTCTGCCAGCAAAAAAAGCTCCTCCGCTTCATCCCAGATAACGTTGAAGTAGCCGGCAATCCGCTGCAGGAGCTCGAAGGTCGGTCTGCCGCGCCGACCGTGCTCCAGGGCCGAGAGGTAGGCTGGCGTCACGCCGATCGCCTCAGCAAGGTCACGCTGGGTGACACCCTTGCGCCGGCGCAGTTCGCGCAATGCCTGGCCGAAGGGCGTCATTCGCGCTCCCCTCCATAGGCCCCCCGGCCCCGCGAGAGCCGGACATACATGGCGCCTTCGCCGCCGTGATGGCGCGCCGCCCATTCATAGGACGAAATCAGGAACCGGAATTCCGCTTTCGAAAACCACAGCGGCACGGCACGGCGGAGTACCCCTTCGCTTCCCATCGAGCGGCCCTTGCCGGTGATGACGAGGACGTGGCGGAGGCCCCGCTCATGCGCCCGCAGAAGGAAATCGAGCAGCAGGTCATGCGCCTCGTCCTGAAAAAGACCGTGGAGGTCAAGACGCGCCTCGATCGGCAGGCGGCCCTTGGCAAGCTTCTTCTTCACCGGCTTTTCGAGAGGATGATGGATGTTGGATCTTCTCGATCGCGCGGCGGCGCTCTCAACAGCCTGGTTTTCCGGCACCGGCGTAGGCTTCGGCCTGACGGTCTCCTCCACGGCGAGCTTTGCCGCTTCCTCCTCTTCGAATTCGAGAATCTCCCTCATCCGGCCGGGCAGCGCGTTGGCGGTTTTCGCCACCTTGCCCCAGAGAATCCGTTCTTCCGGATCGAGTTTCCGACCGCCCTTCATTCAACAAACCTGACAGAAGCCGCCTTCGGGACGAGAATATAGAAATCCGCATCATTGCGCACCGCTCCCGCCAGTTCACCGGCTTCAAACCCCGAGCCGGTGAAGATATCGCCGCGAGCCGGGCCGACGATTGCCGAGCCGGTATCGAGCGCCAACATCAACCGCGCGAACGGCTTTCCGCCGTCCATGTGCGTTAGCGTTTCGGAGCGGATGAAGAAGGGAAAGCCGAAGGTATGGATCTGCCTGTCGACCGCGAGCGATCGTCCCGCGATCAGCGGCACCTTGGCGGCGGCTACCGGACCCAGCGACGGATCGGACACTTCCGCCTTCCGGAAGAAGATGTAGGAGCGGTTATGCCAGAGAACCTCGTCAACCTTAGCCGGATTCCGAGCCAGCCAGGCTCGAATGCTCTGCATGGAAATTTCCGCGGGATCGATTTCGCCACGATCGATCAGCAGCTTGCCGATCGGCGAGAAGGGATGGCCCGCCTTGGCGGCATAAGTGATGCGTTCGACCCTTCCGCCCGGATATTTCAACCGCGCCGCGCCCTGCACATGAGCGAAGAAGACGTCGACCTTCGATTTCGCATAAGCGATTTCCAAGCCGCGCCCCTCGAGAAAGCCGCGGTCGATCTCGCCGCGATCCGGATAGGGCACGATGCCGTCCGCCGTCCGCCGCCCGAATACATAGCCGGGATCCAATTCCGGCGGGCGGTTCGCGCCGTCCAGATCGATCAGGTCGCTGGGACGGTAATAGAAGGGATAGGCCCAGGTTTCATCACGAGTGCCGGAGACCTCGATTTCCGGCTCGTAGAAAGCCGTGACGAATCCTCGCCGGCCATCCAGGCGGGAAATCAGGAACGGAGTGCAATGGGTCTCGAAAAAAGCACGTGCGGAGGCGGCATCCGACGGGCTTTCGCCGGCCTTTTCCAGAAACCTCGCCAGATCATCGGCTGTCAGGCCCAGTGCGCCGGTGCGATAGGGTTTGACCTTGCGGATATGATCGAGGCAGGCCCGCATGCCGGCAAAGAGCGAGGTCGGATCGTCCTCTTCCCATCCGGGCAGATCTGAAAAGGATAGCGGCCGGAGCGTATAATCCGCAAAAACGCCTGTCATTGTTCGGATTCGGTGGCAACCAGCTTCCAGTTCGGATCGCGGGAGCGGATATCACGTGCGAAAGTCCAGATGTCGGTGACCTCGGCGACCGTTTCCTGATCGCCCTCGATCAGCGTGCCGGCCTTGTCGTAGGTGGCGGAGATCAACTGGCTGACGATACGGACCGTGACCTGCGCTTCGGAATCCTTGACCGCCGTATGCGTGATATCCGCCTTGTCGATTCCGACAAAAGTGGATTTCACCACTTCACCCCTGGCTTCCCGTTCAGAGATCGCGGTGTCGAAGCCATCATAAACCTCTTTGGAGAGGAGACCTTTCAACGTCTTCCGATCGCCATCCGCGAAGGCCATGACAATCATCTCATATGCCATACGGACGCCATTCAGGAAGTCGCGCGGACGAAAGGAAGGATCAACCCTCAGCAGTTCCCTGAGCGCAGTGTTGAGCGGGGTATCCGGTTTGGCGACGGCATCGATATCGGCATAACGCTGCTCATCAACCTCGGAATTGCGGCCCGGCAAGGTCACGACCTTGCTGTCGTCGCCGTTCGAATTCTTCGCAGCATCACGGGAGCTATAGGGATCGAGTGGCGGCTTCTCGTTTCCTGTCCGCCGGCCGAGCACACTGCGCAGTTGCAGGAAGATCAGAACAGCGGCGACAAGGAAAAAGAGTGTTATAAAGTCGTTAGAGCCCATCTTAACCCGCAATTGCCGTTTAAATGTTTGTTGCACCTTCTCATATAGTCCGCATCCACCAATCATTCAAATAGCGAAGACGTCAGCGCAAAATACTGCAGGACCATTAAGAACTGGGAACAACATGCGTTTCTTTCTCGTGCCGCTCTTTCTTATCGTTTGGCCTCTGGCAGAAATCGCCGGCTTTGTGCTCGTGGGGCGTGCGCTCGGCCTATGGGCGACGCTCGGCCTGGTGATCGGCACAGCGGTACTTGGCGCGTTCCTGCTCCGCAGGCAGGGCATGCATATTCTAAGAGAGATTTCCACGGAAGGCCGGGAAGGCCGGGTGCCCGGCCGGACCCTCATCGACGGCGCGATGATCGTGATTGCCGGCATCCTGCTCCTCCTGCCAGGCTTCATCACCGACATTATCGGTCTGGCGCTCTTCATCCCATTCGTGCGCGGGGGCCTCTGGTCATTGATCGGCCGCCGCATCGTGGTGGTCCGCACGTCCAGCAGCACGCGCTACCGTTACGACGGCGACCGGTCCTCCCCGGGCGGTAAGAAATCAGGCCCGGTAGTCGATCTCGACGAGCAGGATTTCCATCGCAATTCGAATCCCTCCTCGCCCTGGGCCGGACCAAAAAACGAGGAACATTGAACAGGCCAGTTGGTTTGCCGGGGATTGGCAAGCCCAACAACGTTCCCATTTAGCCTTGAAACCCTCTAACCCGAAATGTTAGAGGGCCTCAACGCTCCAACGCCTCGAGGAAATCCCATGGCAGACGAAAACAACCAGGCAGCAACGCCGTCCATCAATATCCTGGCACAATACACCAAGGATCTCTCCTTCGAGAACCCCGGCGCACCCCGATCGCTCCAGGCACGCGACAAAGCCCCGAGCATCAACATCAATGTCAATGTCAACGCCAACCCGCTTTCCGAGGTCGATTTCGACGTCGTGCTGACACTGGAGGCCAAGGCCCAGGAAGACGAGAAAGTCGTCTTCGCGACGGAACTGGTCTATGGCGGCGTTTTCCGCATCAGCGGTTTCCCGCAGGAACACATGCTGCCGCTGCTGTTCATCGAATGCCCGCGGCTGCTTTTCCCCTTCGCACGCCAGATCATCGCCGACGTGACGCGTAACGGCGGTTTCCCGCCCTTGATGATCGATCCAATCGATTTCGCGCAGATGTTCACGCAGCGCATGGCCGAAGAACAGGCCCGCGCCAAGGTGCAATCGCTGAACAGCTAAACCTGATCCGTTGCAATAAAAAAGGCCGGGTCCCTGACTCGGCCTTTTTTCATTTCACTCGACAATCTGATATTTCAGCCAAAGCGCCTTCTCCTTGAGCGTTGCGACCATGGCGCCATGGGCTTCGATCTCCGCTGCTGTGATGCGGGCGGCCAAAGTCCGTGGGCGGCCGGCAACGGTCACGACCACTTCCTCGACTTCGATTACCGTCGTCGGCCTTTCCGCATCAGACAGGCCAAGCGCTGCCTGGCGGCCACCGGTCATTTCGATATAGACTTCCGCCAGGAGCTCGGAGTCGAGAAGCGCCCCGTGTTTGGTGCGGTGCGCATTGTCTATGCCGTACCGGCGGCAGAGCGCATCAAGCGAATTCGGCCCCATCGGATGTTTGCGGCGGGCCATGGCGAGCGTATCGACGACCCGGTCCATCATGACTGGCGGAAGCCCAAGCCGGTCGAACTCCGCGTTGATGAAACCCATGTCGAAGGTGGCGTTATGGGCGATCCATTTGGCACCGTCAAAAAATTCGATGATCTGATGAGCCACGTCGGCAAAACTTGGCTTATCCTTCAGGAACTCGTCAGTAATGCCATGTACGGCAAGCGCATCCGGATGGACCTTGCGGTCGCCGGGATTGATATAAAGATGCAGCGTTCTTCCGGTCGGAAAATTATTGATGAGCTCAATGCCTCCGATCTCAATCACCCGGTCGAATTTCGTTTCGAGGCCCGTGGTTTCCGTATCGAAAATGATCTCGCGCATGTCATTGGTCCGTTTCTTTGGCGCTCACCTTTGCCGCTTTCAAAGTGGCTATGATCTCGCGCACCCTTTGTCTTGCCGCGTCCAGCCCGAAGCCGGTATCGACCAGGAAATCGGCTTTCTTCCGCTTCTCCGCGTCCGGCATCTGGCGGGAGAGAATCATCGCCAATTTTTCCTCGGTCATGCCGGGACGCGCAAGCACCCTTTCGCGCTGTATCTGTGGATCGCAGGTGACGACGACGATGACATCCACACGATCCTCTCCCTTCACTTCGAAGAGCAACGGTATGTCGAGCAGCACAAGATCAGTGCCGGCTTGTCGATGACGTTCCAGGAATTCAATTTCGCGACTCCGAACCAACGGGTGAACGATCGATTCAAGGAGCGGGAATTTTTCCGGTGCGGCTGCAAGCTGGCGCGATAGCTCCTGACGGTCGATGACGCCATCCCTGACCGTGCCCGGAAAGGCCTGACCGATCGGTTTCACCGCATCGGTGCGGTAGAGATCATGGACCACGGCATCCGAATCATTCACCGGCACGCCCTCTTCCGCGAACATTTTTGCGGTCGTGGATTTTCCCATACCGATGGAGCCGGTGAGCCCGATGACGATCATCAATGTCTTTCCATGTCGGCGATGACGAGATCGCGAAGGGCCTCGTCGACCAATGGCCGACGCCCGAACCATTTTTCAAAACCAGGCACGGCCTGATGAAGCAGCATGCCTAGGCCATCGACGATCGCAAAACCCTGGTTTTCCGCCTGAGCGAGCAAGGGGGTTTTCAGCGGGACGTAAACGATATCGGTGACGACTGCATCGTCCCTCAGCGACGAGAAATCGACTTGCGGCGCCTCGCCGCCATCCATGCCTAGGGATGTCGTGTTGACGAACAAGCCAGCACCGGACATCACCTCGCTCAGCGCTTCCAGAGAATGGGCATGCACTTTCGGACCAAAGCGATCGGCAAGCTCCTGGGCGCGTGGAACGGTGCGGTTGACCACGTGAATTTCGCCAATACCGCGATTGCGGACAGCCTGAATGACAGCACGGCTTGCGCCGCCAGCGCCGAGGATCACGGCACGGCCGATCTTATCCCAGCCGGGATGATGGTCATCGAGATTGGCCGTGAACCCATAGCCATCGGTATTCGTCGCGTTGAGGAGGCCATTTTCCATCCAGAGCGTGTTTGAGGCGCCGAGTTCCTCTGCCAAAGCATCCGGTCGATCTGCCAGTCTGAAAGCCAGTTCCTTATGTGGAATAGTGACATTGCCGCCGCGATATCCCGAACTGCCATCCTTCAAGGCCTGAATGAATGCCGGAAAGTCCTCTTCTGAGACAGCTTCGGCTTTGTAAGTACCGGTGATGTCGAACTGCTTCAGCCAATAATTGTGGATCAGCGGCGAACGTGAATGCTTTACGGGCCAGCCGGTAACGAAGGCGTTAACCAAGAGTGTTTCACGTGAATCAGCCATCGATCGCTCCAAGTTCGCGCAGCTTGTCCAGGAGCGGCAACATGGGTAAGCCCAGGATGGTAAAATAGTCTCCGTCGATCTTCGAGAAGAGCTGGATGCCTTCGCCTTCAAGTTGATAGGCGCCGACGCTGCCGAAGACCTTTTCTCCAACGCGCATCAGATATCGATCGACAAAAGCATCGCTCAATGTCCGCACGGTCAGGTCGGCATGGGCGACATGTTCCCAGACGACATCGTTATCGCGGGCAAATGCAATGGCGCTATTCAGCCGATGGGTCTTGCCGGCAAGCGACATCAGGTTCTCCTTCGCCTCCCCGAGGGATTTCGGCTTGTGATAGACCCGGTTGCCGAGAGACATGGTCTGGTCTGATCCAATCACCAGCGCACCGGGGAAATGCTGACTCACATCCAGCGCCTTGGCCTTGGCGAGCGCCAGCGCCACCTGATCAGGGGATGCCCCTTCCAGGCCTGCTTCCATCTCCCGTTCATCGATTTCGGCGGCACGACTTTCAAATGTCAGGCCAGCATTTTCCATCAGCATCCGGCGAAAGGGGCTGGCGGAGGCAAGCACAAGGGGAACTGTCACGAGGAATCTCCCAGAAGCGGCTGGCGTTTCCGCTTAACGCAGCTTCGGGCGCAGCGCAACGATTGCGGCTGCCGTCTCCTCGATCGACCGACGCGTCACGTCTATGACTGGCCAATTGTGCCTGGCGCACAGAGCGCGGGCATATTTCAGCTCCTCGTTGATCGTTGCACGGTCGGTATAATGCCGGTGATCGAAGCCATGTGTCGCCCCAAGCTCCCGGTTTTCGCGGACCTGGCTGATGCGATCCGTTGTCGCGACGAGGCCGACGATGAGTGGATGAGTAGCTCGATAAAGGCTTTCCGGCAGGTCGGCACCAGGTACGATCGGGATATTGGCTGTCTTGATACCCCGGTTGGCAAGATAGATGCTGGTCGGTGTCTTTGACGTGCGGCTGATACCGATCAGCACGACATCCGCCTCGTCATAGTCCTCCGGCATCTGCCCGTCGTCATGATCCATGGTGAAGTTGAGCGCTTCGATGCGCTTGAAATAGTCGGCATTCAGGGCGTGTTGCGCGCCCACCCGCCGGCGGGACGGTGCGCCGAGATAGGCTTGAAACGTGGCCATGATCGGCTCAAGAACATTCACGCTTGGCAGACCCATTTCACGGCAGCGCTGGTCGATGAATCCCGCCAGTTCCTGATCGACAATCGTGTAAAGGACGATGCCCGGTTCCCGATCGATGTCTTCCAACACCGCCAAAAGCTGCTTGCGGTTCCGGATCAGTGGATAGACATGCTCGATCGCAAACGACGACTGGAATTGAACCGAAGCAGCCCTGCCAGCGGAGATAAGAGTCTCGCCCGTCGAGTCAGATATCAGATGCAGATGGAAGAAGTTTTTTCTGTTCTCCACGCTAATCTTTACCCTTTGTTGACAACTCGGGAGAGACGATCCGCATCTGCCTGCCGGTCGCCCGTCGCTTGGAAAACTGCCTCGTTTTCCACATCTGCAGGTTTCGTGGACGCCAATCAAGCGAACTTGTGGGCTTTGGGGATAAAGACCTCCAAGCGGCTTTCCATCCCCAGTTTATCCACAGATGGCAACGAGGCCACACCGCGCCTATCCTTCTGGAATCTCGTCAAAAAATTGATTTCTCCCTTGAATTACAAGATTTCTCGCAGGTTCTGTTCCATCCTGATGGCGAGAGTGGCGGATCGCCGCGTCGGCTGTGATTTGACTTTAATCCTTGCTACCCACCGACTCTAAGAAATAGAAAACAAAATTAAATTCTTTTCTTTGATTTAGGGAGAACCCATTGACCGGCGAAACCCGTAAGATCGTCGCGGTGCTTGAAGGCAGGACGGTCAAGCCGCCACCGATCTGGCTGATGAGGCAGGCAGGACGCTATCTTCCGGAATACAGGGAAACGCGGTCGAAGGCCGGAAGCTTTCTCGATCTCTGTTACACCCCGGACCTAGCTGTCGAAGTGACCTTGCAGCCGATCCGGCGCTATGGCTTTGATGCGGCGATCCTCTTTTCCGACATCCTGGTTATTCCGGATGCTCTGAAGCGAAATGTTCGTTTCGTGCAGGGAGAAGGTCCACAGATGGACCCGATCGACGTTTCCGCCATCGAAAGATTGAAGAGCGACGGCGTTCTCGACCACCTGGCACCGGTGATCGAGACGGTGCGTCGATTGAGAAAGGAACTGCCGGAAGAAACCGCCCTGCTCGGCTTTTGCGGCGCGCCCTGGACGGTGGCTACCTATATGATCGCCGGCCACGGCACCCCGGACCAGGCTCCCGCCCGGCTGTTTGCCTACCGGTACCCGGAAGCTTTCGAAAAACTTCTCTCTTTCCTGGCCGAGGTATCGGCGGAATATTTGATCGCCCAGATCGATGCGGGTGTGGACGCTGTGCAGATTTTCGATTCCTGGGCGGGGGTTCTCGGAGAGCGAGAGTTCCAAGCTTACGCTGCAGGGCCGGTTGCGCGTATGATCGAGATCGTTCGCAAGGAACGCCCGCAAGCCAAGATCATAGCCTTTGCCAAAGGTGCTGGTTTCAACCTGAAGACCTATCGTCAGAGGACTAAGGCGGATGCGATCGGTCTCGACTGGTCGGTGCCGCTTTCTTTCGCAGCCGAGCTGCAGAAAGACGGGCCGATCCAGGGCAATCTCGATCCGATGCGGGTGGTCGCCGGCGGAAAATCGCTGGAGGAAGGTATCGATGCGATTCTGGACAAACTCGGAAACGGACCGCTGATCTTCAATCTCGGGCACGGCATCACACCAGAGGCCAATCCCGATCATGTGACGGCGCTGATGAGGCGCGTACGGGGAGCAAGGGCATGAATGCGTCCGAGCTGCAGAGCGGCCGGGCGGCCGGGCGGCGATCGGCAGTTCGCGCATTCGTCGCGCTTGTCGTCTTCATCGCGATCCTGGCTGCGGTCTACCTGGTGCGGCCGGATGATTTTGTCCTCTATATCAAGGCTTTCCATGTGATCGCAGTGATCTCCTGGATGGCCGGCCTTCTCTATATGCCGCGGCTTTTCATCTATCACAGCGATGCGGAACCGGGCTCAGCCCATTCGGAAACATTCAAGATGATGGAACAGCGGCTCCTGAAGATCATCATGAACCCGGCGATGATGATCACATGGGTTCTGGGCCTTTTCCTGGCCTGGGATGTTTATGGATTCCGCGGCGGTTGGCTGCATGCGAAGATCGGGCTGGTGATCCTTCTTACCCTCGTGCATGTGCTGTTTGGTCGCGCCGTCCGGAATTTCGCGGTCGACGGTCACCGTAAATCACCGCGCTATTGGCGGATGATGAACGAATTGCCAACAGTGCTGATGATCGGAATTGTCATCCTCGTGATCGTAAAACCGTTTTGATGTTCTTTTTCTCAGCAAGAATTTCTGCTTGCCCCTTGCGGCATTCCACGCGAGTCGCTATTTTCGCCCCATCTCATCTCGTGGCATGCGTGTAATTTCCCATCGTCCCTGGATCATCTTCCGCGGGAGCGAAGTTCACCGACACGCCTATATTCTCCCTAAAATTCTCACACTACGGTCCCCTCTTCATGGCTGAAATGAAGCTTCAAGAACTCAAGAGCAAATCTCCTACCGATTTGCTGACCTTTGCCGAATCCCTGGAGGTCGAGAACGCCAGCACGATGCGCAAGCAGGAGCTGATGTTCGCGATCCTCAAAGTTCTGGCGAGCCAGGACATCGAGATCATCGGCGAAGGTGTAGTCGAGGTCTTGCAGGACGGATTCGGCTTCCTGCGTTCGGCGAACGCCAATTATCTGCCTGGCCCGGACGATATCTATATCTCTCCCTCGCAGATCCGACGGTTTTCTTTGAAGACCGGCGATACGGTCGAAGGTCCGATCCGCGGGCCGAAGGAAGGCGAGCGTTATTTCGCGCTCCTGAAGGTCAATACAATCAACTTTGATGATCCGGAAAAGATCCGGCACAAGGTACATTTTGACAATCTGACCCCGCTTTATCCGAATGAGCGGTTCAAGATGGAACTCGATGTTCCAACCTCGAAGGACCTCTCGGCTCGCGTCATCGATCTTGTTGCGCCGCTTGGTAAAGGCCAACGTGGCCTTATTGTCGCGCCACCGCGTACGGGTAAGACAGTCCTTCTGCAGAATATTGCCCATTCCATCACGGCGAATCACCCGGAATGCTACCTCATCGTTCTCCTGATCGATGAACGCCCGGAGGAAGTGACCGACATGCAGCGCTCCGTGCGCGGCGAGGTGGTTTCCTCCACTTTCGACGAGCCGGCCGTTCGTCACGTACAGGTCGCCGAGATGGTGATCGAGAAAGCCAAACGCCTTGTCGAGCACGGCCGCGACGTTGTCATCCTGCTCGATTCGATCACCCGCCTCGGCCGTGCCTACAACACGGTCGTGCCGTCGTCCGGTAAGGTTCTGACGGGCGGCGTGGACGCCAACGCGCTACAGCGGCCGAAGCGGTTCTTCGGCGCCGCCCGTAACATCGAGGAAGGCGGTTCGCTGACCATCATCGCCACGGCGCTTATCGACACCGGCAGCCGCATGGACGAAGTCATCTTCGAAGAGTTCAAGGGCACCGGCAACTCGGAAATCGTGCTCGACCGCAAGGTCGCCGACAAGCGCATATTCCCGGCCATGGACATTCTGAAATCCGGTACGCGCAAGGAGGATCTGCTTGTGCCGCGCCAGGACCTCCAGAAGATTTTCGTGCTTCGCCGTATCCTTGCGCCAATGGGTACGACCGATGCCATCGAGTTCCTGATCGACAAGCTGAAGCAGACCAAGAACAATGGCGACTTCTTCGACTCGATGAACACTTGATCCTTAGCCGGATTCCCGAATTCTCAAAGCGCCCGGTTGAAACCGGGCGCTTTGAGTTTCTGGACCTGTTTGATAAAGCATCCGGATGAACCGAACCGAGGACACGATCTTTGCACTCTCCAGCGGCACCCTGCCGGCGGGCGTCGCGGTTGTGCGGTTGAGCGGTCCCAAGGCGTTCGATGCCGCGACGGCTCTGGCAGGCGATCTCCCGATTGCACGGAAGGCCGGCCTCAGAGCGATTCGGAGCCGCAACGGATCGGTTATCGACCAGGCGCTGCTTGTCTGTTTTCCGGGACCGGCTTCCTTTACCGGCGAGGATTGTGTGGAACTCCATCTGCATGGGAGCCGTGCGGTGGTATCCGCTGTCTACGAAGAGCTTTCAGCCCTTCCGAGCCTCCGTTTTGCCGAGGCCGGCGAGTTCTCACGCCGCGCGTTTGAGAATGGTAAGCTCGATTTGGTCGAGGTCGAGGGTCTCGCGGACCTCATCTCTGCTGAAACGGAGATGCAGCGGCGGCTTGCCGTCGAGCAGAGTTTTGGCGGCCAGTCCGTCCTCTATCGGAGCTGGGCGGATCGCCTGACGCGCGCACGTGCAATGATAGAGGCGGAGCTGGACTTTGCCGACGAGGATGATGTCCCGGGCTCGGTATCCGATCGTGTGTGGTTAGATATGGGCGATCTCTACGCCGAGATCGAGCAGCATCTTGGGTCCGCGAAGGCAGGTGAAATCGTCCGCGATGGATACAAAGTGGTGATCGCCGGGCCACCTAATGCAGGAAAATCAAGTCTACTCAATGCCTTAGCGAAACGAGACGTCGCGATTGTCACGGAAATTGCAGGGACGACAAGAGATATCCTCCATGTAGATATCGATCTGGAAGGCTATCTAGTCCGCTTCTTCGATACGGCTGGTCTTCGCGAGACAGGAGATCTTGTTGAACAGGAAGGCGTGCGGAGGGCGCGGATCGCAATCGAACAGGCAGACATGATCCTTGAGCTGGAGGAAATCGATTCGGTTTCGAAACATGACGCGAAACTACCCTCAACAAATCTGCTTCGGCTGGGTACAAAGCTCGACAAGCATGGCGTTTCGCCGAATTACGACCTTTGCATCTCCAGCAGGACGGGTGAAGGCTTGGAGCAATTGCGCGGGCGTATTCTGGAGGAGTTGCGCAAGGTTTGGACGGGTTCACTCGTTCCCAATCGACAACGGCAGGTCCAGTATTTGAAAGAGGCTTCCCAATCGGTCGCAGAAGCGCTAAATGGCCGGGAACTGGACATTCGAGCTGAAAGCCTTCGGGCGGCTGCATCGTCGCTCGGCAGGATCACCGGCCATGTGGATGTCGAACAGCTTCTGGATGTCATTTTTTCGCAATTCTGTATTGGCAAATGATTCACGTGAAACGTAGCGGCGACGCGGTTTCATGGAGAGATGAAAATGGACACGGTTTTCGACGTGATTGTGATCGGGGGCGGGCATGCGGGCTGTGAGGCGGCCAGTGCCGCCGCTCGCATGGGTGCGAGAACCGCGCTGATCACCCACAAAAAAGAGACGATCGGTGTCATGTCCTGCAATCCCGCTATCGGCGGTCTCGGCAAAGGGCATCTGGTCCGTGAAGTGGATGCCTTGGATGGGTTGATGGGACGGGTTGCTGACGAGGCGGGGATTCAGTTTCGGCTTCTCAACAGGAAGAAGGGACCTGCGGTCCGAGGGCCAAGGACGCAAGCGGACCGGAAACTCTATCGCCTGGCAATGCAGCGCGAGCTTTTCAGCCACCCGAATCTGACCGTGATCGAAGGGGATGCGTTTGACATCGATATTCAGAACGGTCGCGTCGCCGCGGTCGAGCTGAAGGATGGGCGTCGATTCGGATGCGGAACGGTTGTGCTGACGACTGGCACCTTTCTTCGCGGCTTGATTCACATCGGCGACCGAAAAACACCGGCAGGTCGTGTTGGGGAAGAACCCTCGCTTGGTTTGTCGGCCACCTTGTCTCGCCTCGGCCTCAAGCTTGGACGGTTAAAGACCGGTACGCCGGCACGGCTGGATGGAAGAACGATAAACTGGGCCGGCATTGGGCGGCAGGAAGCGGACGAGAATCCGGTTCCGTTTTCCTTCATGACGGATGGGATCATGACCCCGCAGATAGCATGTGGGGTTACGCGCACGACGGATGCGACCCATAAGATCATCTCGGACAATATCCATCGGTCGGCCATGTATTCCGGCCAGATCGAGGGCGTCGGGCCGCGCTATTGCCCATCCATTGAAGATAAGATCGTTCGGTTTGGCGAGCGGGACGGCCACCAGGTCTTTCTAGAGCCGGAGGGCCTGGATGATTGGACGGTTTATCCGAACGGTATCTCCACCTCGCTGCCGGCGGAAGTACAGGAGGCCTTCATACGAACCATTCCCGGACTGGAGAAGGTCTCTATTCTACAACCCGGTTATGCGATCGAATATGATCATGTGGATCCGCGGGAACTGAAGGCTTCTCTGGAAGTGAAAATGATGCCGGGGCTTTTCCTCGCGGGCCAGATCAACGGCACGACAGGGTATGAGGAGGCCGCAGCCCAAGGCCTTGTTGCCGGCCTTAATGCAGCCCGTTCAGCGGCCGGGGGCGAGCCTCATCATTTCAGCCGCGCAGACTCCTATATCGGCGTCATGATCGATGACCTGACATCGCGTGGCGTGACCGAGCCCTACCGCATGTTTACGTCGCGGGCTGAATATCGCCTTTCGCTTCGTGCGGACAATGCCGATGTCAGGCTTACGGAAAAGGGCATTGAACTGGGATGCGTCGGCATTGCGCGCAAGAAGAAATTCAGAGCCTATCAAGAGTTGCTGGATAGTGGGCGTCAACTGCTCCGCTCCTTGAACCTGACACCTAAGGAAGCCAGCCAACATGGTTTGAGGATGAACCAGGATGGGCAGCGCCGGACGGCTTATGAGATCCTCGCCTATCCGGATCAGTCGCTCCGGTCACTTGCCGCCATCTGGTCCGAACTTGGCGAGCTTTCACCTAAGGTTGGTGAAGCCTTGGAGATCGAAGCTTCCTATGCTGTTTATATGAACCGGCAGGCAGCCGACATTCACGCCACGCACCGGGACGAAGCACGTATTATCCCTCAAGACTTTGATTTTTCAGCACTTCCTGGCCTTTCCAACGAGCTGAAACAGAAACTGGCGGTCGCTAATCCCGTCAATTTGGCGCAGGCTTCGAAAGTCGATGGCATGACGCCAGCGGCTCTTGCCCTCATCCTGGCGCTTCTCCGTCGGGAAGAAGCAGCAGCCAATCGCGTTAAACGAGTCTCCTGATGCTGTTGAACGGCAGGAGTGTTTCACGTGAAACGCAGGAAAGGCTGGAGCATTTTGCTCTGCTTTTCCAAAAATGGGCGAAGACGATCAATCTCGTAGCCCCCTCGACTCTGGATGAGTTCTGGAACCGCCATATTTCCGATAGCGCACAGATCTTCCAGCTCTCACCGGAGCCCCTCCGGTGGATCGACCTGGGATCGGGTGGGGGATTCCCGGGGATTGTTACAGCAATATTTTTGGCCGAGCTGCAGGATGGCTGGGTTCATCTTGTGGAAAGCAACCAAAAGAAGGCTGCCTTTCTTCGGGTTGCCTTGGCAGAAACGCATGCGCGTGGATCAGTCCACCCTGTGCGAATAGAAACGGCTCCGCGAATCATTCCGGAATGCGATCGAATCTCCGCACGGGCCCTGGCGGAGCTCGATCTCCTTCTTTCATATTCCGCCGATTGGATGATTGGGAAGAAAGCAAGGGCTTTTTTTCATAAAGGCCGGGATTATGCGGCGGAAGTCGCGAAAGCACGTGGTCGTTGGGCTTTCGATCTGGTAGAACATCGAAGTGTCGTCGAGGCGGACTCCATGATCCTCGAGATTGCCAACTTAAGGCGCAACGAACCCTAGATTTCAGGTGCGGCATGTTCGAAAAGAACCGGATTATCACCATAGCCAACCAGAAAGGTGGCGTCGGCAAGACGACGACGGCCATAAACCTCGCCACGGCGCTTGCTGCAATCGGCGAGCATGTGCTCATTGTCGATCTGGATCCGCAAGGAAATGCCAGTACGGGACTGGGTATCGAACGCAGGGATCGCAAACTATCTTCCTACGACTTGCTGATGGGTTACAACACGATTGCCGAGGCTGCTCTCGAAACGGCCGTCCCCAATCTGTCGATCGTTCCCTCGACCATGGATTTGCTGGGATTCGAGATGGAGATTTCTCAATCTCCCGATCGAGCATTCAAACTTCGCCGCGCCCTCAACACCGAAGAAGCGGCGGCTTATTCCTATATCCTCGTGGATTGCCCACCTTCGTTCAATCTGTTGACGATGAACGCGATGGCTGCTGCCCATTCGGTGCTTGTTCCGCTGCAATGCGAGTTTTTTGCGCTGGAGGGATTGAGTCAGCTTTTGGAAACTGTCGACCAGGTGCGTCGTACGGTTAATCCCTCCCTGGATATCCAGGGGATTGTGCTTACGATGTTCGACGCACGAAATAACCTTGCGCAGCAGGTTGTCAGTGATGTACGGACATATCTCGGCGAGAAGGTCTATCATACCCTTATCCCGCGTAATGTTCGCGTGTCGGAAGCGCCATCCTATGGCAAGCCGGCTATTCTGTATGATCTGAAATGCGCCGGCAGTCAGGCCTATCTTCAGTTGGCCTCGGAGGTGATTCAGCGGGAACGCAGGCGGAAGGCCGCTTGAAGGCTGTAGACTCACAGGTGAATGAGAGAATGAACGACGATCTTTCAAAGAGGCGCCTTGGCCGCGGGCTCGCGGCGCTGATCGGTGAAATGGATCAGCCGCTGCCGGTGGATAGCGCACCGCGCAGCGTCAATCCCGACCGGTTGGTTCCGATTGAGCATGTTTCTCGGAACCTGAAGAATCCGCGGCGGAATTTTGACGAGAGTGAGCTGCAGGACCTGGCGAGCTCGATACGTCAACATGGCATCGTGCAGCCGGTAGTCGTGAGGCCGACGGGGGGCGATCGATACGAGATTATTGCCGGCGAAAGACGCTGGCGCGCGGCTCAGCTTGCCGGATTGATTGAGATTCCGATCATCGTCCGGGATGTCGACGACCGGACTGCGCTAGAGCTTGCCATCGTCGAGAATGTCCAGCGGTCGGATCTCAATCCCCTCGAAGAGGCGATGGGGTATGATCAGCTCATTGCCGAGCATGGTTACACTCAGAACGATCTGGGGGAGATCATCGGCAAGAGCCGGAGCCATGTGGCGAACAGTCTGCGCCTTCTCAAGCTCCCTGAGCCGGTTCGTGAAATGCTCTCGGTAGGTAGTCTATCTGCCGGGCATGCACGTGCCCTAATCACCACGTCGGATCCGGTGACGCTTGCTCGTACGGTCGTCGCCAAAGGCATGTCCGTTCGTGATGCGGAGCGGCTGGCTCAGTACGATATCAAGGCGCAATCGGAGCCTGCATCCGTTTCGAAAGCGGAACAAAAGGATTCGGATACCCTGGCATTGGAGCGGACGCTCTCCGATTCTCTCGGGTTGGAGGTCAAGATCAACCATAAGAGCGGCGGCGGCCATGTCCGGATCAACTATCGGACGCTGGAGCAACTCGAAGAAATCTGCCGCCTTCTGGAGCGGCGATAATCCAAGAAATTCAGCGGCTTGACTGAATGGTAATAGCCATCAGCGCGTGGAAGGCGATGCTGGGCTCAAGGCTTTGTTTCTGGCGCGACGTGAGAACGGCAGCCTGAAGCCGTTCGGTTTCACGGGAAAGCGCTTGGGAATTCCAACTTCTCAGAGCTTTTTCGATGATCGGTTTACGCCTGAAGTGAATATTTCGGCCAAGCGTCATCATGACCTGAGCGACAGGCAGCTTCTTTTCTTCCATTTCGGCCTTCATCAAGTCCAGCATCTGAAACTGCTTCAGGCAGGATTGCAGAACAAGGAAAACCGGCGTCTTTGACGATAGCACTTTCTGGATGGCGCGGTGCAGGCCCGGAAGATCGCCGCTCAGGACGGCATCGACCGCCTCGTCGGAGGAAACACTGCTGGCATCTCCGATGATTTCTTCGATATGCCCTTCCTCGATCACACCCTGACCACGGCAATAGAGAGCGAGCTTGCGGATTTCATTACGAGATGCCGCCCGATCTCCGCCGAGCAGGTCCAGAAGTTTCTGGCGAGCAGCCGAACTGATCCGCAGGCCCTCGCTCGCCAGTTCGGTATCGATGAGGCCGTTGAGAGCCTTGATGTCGTCTGCATAGCAGGGGATAATGGCAATGGATTTGGCCGGCTCCGCGATTTTGCGCAGACCGCTGCCCTTCTTGAGATCGCCGGCTTCGACAATCAGAATATTGGCGGCTGCGGGACCGTCGGCAAGCACCTGCATCGCGTCCAAAAGCGGCTTTTCGTTGGCCGCGCCGCGCAGCCAGATGAGCTTGGAGCCGCCAAAAAGGCCGAGCGCGTTGACTTCGTCGAGCAACTTGCCGGGGTCGCCCTGAAGATCGGAAATATCGATCTTGAGCATGGCGAACGGATCATCCTGGGAGACGCCTGTTTTGCGGGCCAGCCATGCCGCCCTTTCGGAAACGAGGCCGCGATCCGGGCCGTAGATCACGAAAATCCTGTAGAGCTCGGCGCCCTTTTCGGCAAAGCGATCGAACTCGTGGGACTTTATTTCTGCCATGCCGTTTGTGGCTGAGGTTCGCGCGCCAGCACAATGGCGATCTCGGCGCGGATGAACTCAGCAAGCTCCCTTGCCGCGCGGTTTTCGGCATCCCGGATCGCGCGCAGCTTTGCGAAGCCTTGGCCGGAAACGTCGATGAGCGAAACGACTTCCCGTTTGCCGGATTTTAGCACCTGACCGTCGCTCACGCGGGTGAGTGTATAGACTCCCTCGACTTGGACGCGGCCGGGAAGCGGCACGCCAGTCGTGGATACATTGTCGTCGTCCTCGTCATCGATGATGCTGGAGGCCGTGCTTGTTGCTGCAAGCTTCACGTCATAGGCGGGGTGCTTGGATTCACCTGCTCCGCCGGAGGTCAAGAAAATCAGATGGTTGCGAATAACCTGGTCAATCCGGCTTTTAGGTTGCGAGAAGCTGACGGCAGCCAGACGTTCACCGGTACCGTGAGCCTCGGAATAAAGCGGGCGAACCTGGCAACCGGCAAGAACGGTAAGCATTGCAAGGCAGGAGACGAGCCCAATGCGACGAAGAGAGCGGTCAAACGACAATGTTCACGATCCTCTGTGGGACGACGATGATCTTCTTCGGCGCCCGGCCATCAAGAGCCGCTTTTACCGCATCCAGCGTCAAAACCGCAGCCTCGACCGCACTTTGATCCGCGTCGCGCGCGATTGTCAATTCGGCCCGCTTCTTACCATTGATCTGGACCGGCAGTGTGACATCGTTCTCGATGACCAGTGCCTCGTCGTATTGCGGCCAGGCCGTTTCGGCAACCAGATCCTTATTACCGAGCACCGCCCAGCATTCCTCGGCCAGATGCGGCGTCATCGGCGCGACGAGCTGGATCAGGATTTCAGCAGCGTTGCGAACGGCTGCGCGATAAGCAGCATCACCTTCGCCGGCTGCCACTTTGCCGAGCGGCGTGGCCAGCGTGTTCACGAGTTCATAGATGCGCGCGACAGCCTTGTTGAAGGAGAGCTTGTCGTAATCCCCCTGGACCGCCTTCAGCGTCTTGTGGGCGAGCTGGGAGATTGCCAGCGCATCACCCTCCCTAGCCGCCGCCGGATGGACCCCCGCCAGGCCTTCGGAGGCTTCGGAAATCAGTCTCCAGAGGCGTTGCGTGAAACGATGAGCACCTTCGACACCGGCCTCCGACCAGATGACGTCGCGATCCGGCGGCGAATCGGACAGCACGAAAAAGCGTGCCGTGTCGGCGCCGTAGGAGGCTATGATATCGTCCGGATCAACGACATTCTTCTTCGACTTCGACATCTTCTCGATCGAGCCGATCGTGACTTCCTCACCGGTCAACAGGAGGGTCGCGCGTCGTTTGCCATCGACTTCCTCGATGCGAATATCCGCCGGCGAAACCCACTCACCGTTCGGCCCCGAGCCGTGGCGGTAGGTTTCATGCACGACCATACCCTGGGTAAAAAGGCCTTTGAAGGGCTCCTTGACGTCCACATGGCCGGTTTCACGCATGGCGCGGGTAAAGAAGCGCGAATAGAGCAGGTGCAGGATCGCGTGTTCGATGCCGCCGATATATTGGTCGACCGGCAGCCAATGATTGGCCGCGGCCGGATCCGTCGGCCCGTTCTCCCAGGGGGCCGTGAAGCGCGTGAAATACCAGCTCGAGTCGACAAAGGTGTCCATGGTATCCGTCTCGCGACGGGCGTCCTTGCCGCAATTCGGGCAGGCGACATGGCGCCATGTCGGATGCCGGTCGAGCGGGTTGCCCGGCTGATCGAAGGTGACATCATCCGGCAGCCTGACCGGCAGGTCCTTTTTCGGTACCGGCACAACGCCGCAGTCTTCGCAATGGATGACCGGGATAGGGCAGCCCCAATAGCGCTGGCGGGAAATGCCCCAGTCGCGCAGGCGGAAATTCACCTTGCGTTCCGCCTGCGGCATGTTGCCCAGCAATGTATTGGACAGCTGATCGGCAACGATTCCGAAAGCTTCGTCAGTCGTCTTGCCGTCCAGGAAGCGGGAATTAATCATCACGCCGTCATCGACATAGGCGGTATCGCCGATTGCAAAGGTTGCGGCATCGCCGTCCTGCGGCATGACGACCGGAACGACCGGCAGGCCGTATTTGCGGGCGAAATCGAGGTCGCGCTGATCGCCCGACGGGCAACCGAAGATTGCGCCAGTGCCATATTCCATCAGCACGAAATTCGCGACATAGACCGGCAGTTCCCAGGACGGATCGAGCGGATGCCTGACGCGGATGCCCGTGTCTATCCCCTTCTTCTCGGCCGTTTCCAGCGCGGCGAGCGACGTTCCATGCCGACGGCATTCTTCGGCGAAGGATTCGATGGCCGGATTCGTCGCGGCAACCGCCTTGGCAAGCGGATGGTCGGCGGCGATCGCCAGAAAGGAGGCGCCGAACAGCGTGTCGGGACGGGTCGTATAGACGACTACCTCGCTCTCGCCGGCAGCCGTGGACGAGACGATTTCCCAGCGGATGGTGAGACCTTCGGAGCGGCCGATCCAGTTCTTCTGCATCAGCCGGACCTTTTCCGGCCACTGGTCGAGCGTATTCAGCGCGTCGAGCAGGTCCTGACTGAAATCGGTGATCTTGAAGAACCACTGCACCAGTTCACGCTGCTCCACCAGCGCGCCGGAGCGCCAGCCGCGGCCATCGATGACTTGTTCGTTGGCGAGCACGGTCTGGTCAACCGGGTCCCAGTTGACCTTGGACTGCTTGCGATAGACCAGCCCCTTCTCCATCATGTCCAGGAAGAGATGCTGCTGGCGGTGGTAATAATCGACATCGCAGGTCGCGAACTCGCGGGACCAGTCCAGCGACAGGCCCATGGCCTTTAGCTGCGCCTTCATCGACGCGATGTTCTGATAGGTCCAGGACTTCGGATGCACCTTGTTGTCGCGTGCGGCGTTTTCCGCCGGCATTCCGAAGGCGTCCCAGCCCATCGGGTGCAGCACGTTGAAGCCGCGGGCGCGCTTGTAGCGGGCGACCACGTCGCCCATGGCGTAGTTGCGCACATGGCCCATGTGGATGCGTCCCGACGGATAGGGAAACATCTCAAGAACGTAATATTTCTCGCGCGGATCGTTGTTGTCGGTTTCGAAAACCTTGGCCTCGTTCCACTTCTGCTGCCAGCGTGGCTCGGCATCGCGCGGGTTGTAACGTTCAGTCGCCATTTCGATGATATTCCGGGAAAATAAGATCAAGAGTCGGGCGAGACCTTCATCATGAAACCCAGCAAGCGTCAAGTTTTCGGGGCCGGGAAGGGGGCAAGTTTCGGACGGAAGGCCTTGGCAGAGCCCTATATGAGAGTTAATCGCTCTCTTCGCAAGCAATACGGAAGGTCGGATCATGAGTGTCGAGGAACGGCTGCAGGATGTGAAAGCGCGGATCGAGAAGGCGGAGCGTCAGGCCAGGCGACCAGCCGGTTCGGTGACCCTCGTGGCCGTGTCCAAGACTTTCGATGTCGAGCATATCCGTCCGGTCATTGCCACAGGCCAGCGGGTGTTCGGTGAGAACCGGATCCAGGAAAGCCAGGGCAAATGGCCCGCCCTGAAGGCCGAGACGCCGGAGATCGAGCTGCATCTGATCGGCCCGCTGCAATCCAACAAGGCCGCCGATGCTGTCGCATTGTTCGATGTGATCGAGACTGTCGACCGGGAAAAGATCGCCCGGGTGCTCGCTGAGGAGATGAAAAAGCAGAATCGGACGCCCCGCCTCTATGTTCAGGTGAATACGGGGCTGGAGCCGCAAAAGGCTGGTATCGAGCCAAAAGAGACCTCGCGTTTCGTGGAGTTCTGCCGAAAAGAGCTCGGCCTTTCGATCGAAGGGCTGATGTGCATTCCGCCGGCGGAAGAGAATCCCGGGCCGCATTTCGCCCTCCTCGCCAGGCTCGCCCGGGAAAGTGGCGTCGAGAAGCTTTCGATGGGCATGTCCGGAGATTTTGAGACGGCCATCGAATTCGGAGCGACCAGCGTTCGGGTCGGCTCGGCGATCTTCGGCGCGCGAGAATAGATTTTTGTCAAGTCCCTAGCGCTTTCGTCGGGGTTTCCCCCACTCCTCCCGCACCCTAGATTGGCTGATCTAGGCTAGCTTATTGCGGGAGGTGCAGATGCAAAGCCGTTATCTCAAGGTCTACGAGGCTTGGCAGAAGGATCCGGAAAATTTCTGGCGCGAAGCTGCTGCTGCGATCGACTGGTTCAAAGAGCCGGAGGCGATCTTCGTCAAGGACCAGGGCGTCTATGGACGATGGTACCCCGGCGGCGAGACGAACACCTGTTATAACTGCCTCGACCGACACGTCGCTGCCGGCCAAGGTAAAGTCCCGGCCTTTATCTACGACAGTGCCATGACGGGCGCCAGGGAGACTTTCAGCTATGCCGAGGTGCTGTCGGAGGTCCAGGCGATCGCCGCCGTGCTGCGTAACCATGGCGTCGAAAAAGGCGACCGGGTCATCATCTACATGCCGATGATACCCGAAGCGGTATTTTCCATGCTGGCCTGCGCGCGGCTCGGAGCGATCCATTCGGTTGTGTTCGGCGGGTTCGCGGCCCATGAGCTGGCTGCTCGGCTCGACGATTCCAAGGCCAAGGTGGTGATCAGCGCAAGCTGCGGTCTGGAGCCCGGGCGGGTGGTGGCCTACAAGCCGCTTCTCGATCAGGCGGTGGATATGGCGAAAACAAAGCCCGACTATTGCCTGATCCTGCAGCGCGACCAGTTGCATGCGCCGCTGCGTTATGAACACGGCGACCGGGATTTCGCCGAGGCCATCGAGGCGGAAAAAGTCAACGGCACGCAAGTGCCCTGCGTACCGGTCAAGGCGACCGATCCGCTCTATATCCTCTACACGTCGGGAACCACCGGTCAGCCGAAGGGCGTTGTGCGCGACAATGGCGGACACATGGCGGCACTCCGCTGGAGCATGGAGAATATCTACGGCCTGAAGCCTGGCGATGTCTTCTGGACGGCCTCGGACATCGGTTGGGTGGTCGGCCATTCCTACATCGTCTACGGGCCGCTACTGGCGGGCACGACGAGCGTACTGTTCGAAGGAAAACCGGTCGGCACGCCCGATGCCGGCACATTCTGGCGCGTAATCAATGAGCATAGAGTGAAAGTCCTCTTCACGGCGCCGACGGCATTCCGCGCGATCCGCCGTGAAGATCCGGAAGGGGAGTATATCGCAAAGTACGACATTTCCAGCCTGCAGGCGCTGTTCCTTGCGGGGGAGCGCGCCGATCCGGAAACACTGAAATGGGCAGAACAGCAGCTCGGAATCCCTGTGATCGATCATTGGTGGCAGACGGAAACGGGCTGGGCGATTGCCGCAAACACGGCCGGTCTTGGCCTCATGCCGGTCAAGCACGGCTCGCCCACCCGACCGATGCCGGGTTATGCGCTCGACGTTCTGGACGATGCCGGACATCCGGTGCCGCCCGGCACGCTCGGCAATATCGCCGTCAAGCTTCCTTTGCCGCCTGGCTGCCTCGTCAGCTTCTGGGAGGCCGACGATCGCTTCCGCAAGGCGTGCCTGGAAGAGTTTCCGGGCTACTACAAGACTGCCGATGCAGGCATGATCGACCAGGATGGATATGTCTTCGTCATGGCCCGGACCGACGATGTCATCAACTGCGCCGGGCACAGGCTTTCGACGGGTTCGATGGAAGAGGTCTGTGCCATGCATCCGGATGTCGCCGAGTGTGCCGTCATCGGCGTTGCCGACCAGTTGAAGGGACAGGTGCCTTGCGGCTTCGTGGTATTGAAGCACAACATCACGCGCGACCATGCGATGATCAAAAAAGAGGTCGTGGAACTGGTTCGGAATGAAATAGGTCCGGTTGCGGCCTTCAAGACGGTGATGGTCGTTGACCGGTTGCCCAAGACACGATCCGGCAAGATCCTGCGCGGCACGATGCAGAAGATCGCCGACGGAATGCCGTGGAAAATGCCGGCGACGATCGACGATCCGGCGATCCTTGACGAGATCACCGCGATCCTGAAGGCGAACGGCTATGCGCATGAGGGAGGCGGCCTCAAACAGACCGCCTGAGATCCGCATCGACAAGCCCCGGAAGTGTTCCGGGGCTTGTCGTGTCTGTCGCCGGGAATTTGACAGTCCGCTCAGAAGCGGTCGTCTTCTTCATCCTCTTCGCGGCGGTTGGATTTCAGCGAGCTGAGCTTTGCGAAAACCGCATCCGCATCGATTTCCTTTTCTTCCTCGCGCTCGCTGCGATAACCGAAGTCGAGATTCTCGGTTTCGGACGCGGGCTGCAACGATGCGCCGAGTTCGGCGGCGGTCGGCAGCGGTCGGCCCTTGGAAGCCTTTTCCACTTCCAGGTCGAGATCAATCTGGCTGCAGAGGCCGAGGGTGACGGGATCCATCGGCGTCAGGTTGGCCGAGTTCCAGTGGGTGCGCTCACGGATCTGTTCGATGGTCGACTTGGTGGTACCGACGAGGCGGGAAATCTGGGCATCCTTGAGTTCCGGGTGATTGCGGACCAGCCAGAGGATTGCGTTCGGACGATCCTGGCGTTTGGAGACCGGCGTATAGCGCGGGCCGCGGCGCTTCGATTCCGGCACGCGTACCTTGGGCTCGGAAAGCTTCAGCTTGTAGTTCACATCCGCCTCTCCCCGGGCGATCTCGTCGCGGGAAAGCTGCCCGGTGGCGATCGGATCGAGGCCCTTGATGCCCTGCGCCGCTTCGCCATCGGCAATTGCTTTCACTTCGAGCGGGTGCAGCTTGCAGAACTGGGCGATCTGGTCGAAGGAAAGGGCCGTGTTGTCGACCAGCCAGACCGCAGTCGCTTTCGGCATAAGCAATTGTTGAGCCATAGGTATAGTTCCTCTGTCCGTCCGCGCCGGTGTCGCGGGCCGTGGGTATCAACCACAATTTCCGGGAATTCATGTGGCTCTATAACCGGAATGGGTCAGAATTGCAAATCTCAAACAAAATGACCATTCGTCTAATTGTCCGGGTTGCTCCACCTGTTATGAATGCGGCACAAATCGCTAAAGTCTGACCTTGGCTTCGGCATTTCGAATGGGAGGTATTCATGTCCGAAAAAATTTATCCGGTGCTCAAGCCCGTTAAAGCGCGTGCTTTGATCGACAAGGAAAAATACGAAAAGTGGTATGAGGAGAGCATCGAAGATCCGGACAAGTTCTGGGGCAAGCACGGTCGGCGCATCGACTGGTTCAAGCCTTACACCAAGGTCAAGAACACGTCGTTCAAGGGCAAGGTTTCGATCAAGTGGTTCGAGGATGGGCTCACCAACGTCTCCTACAACTGCATCGATCGCCACCTGAAGACGCATGGGGAGCGCACCGCGCTGATCTGGGAGGGCGACAACCCCTATATCGACAAGAAGATCACCTATAACCAGCTTTACGATCAGGTCTGCCGGCTGGCCAACGTGCTGAAGAAGCACGGCGTCAAGAAGGGCGACCGGGTTACCATCTACATGCCGATGATCCCGGAAGCGGCCTATGCGATGCTCGCCTGCGCCCGCATCGGGGCGGTCCACTCGGTGGTCTTCGGCGGCTTTTCGCCTGAAGCACTGGCCGGCCGCATCGTCGACTGCGAGTCCACCTTCGTCATCACCTGCGACGAGGGCGTGCGCGGCGGCAAGCCGGTGCCGCTCAAGGAAAATACCGATACCGCCATCCATATCGCTGCCCGGCAGTATGTGACGGTCGACAAGGTGCTCGTCGTGCGTCGTACTGGCGGCAAGACGAACTGGGCGCCCGGCCGCGACCTCTGGTATCACCAGGAAATCGCCAGCGTGAAGCCGCATTGCGAGCCGGTGAAGATGAAGGCCGAAGACCCGCTCTTCATCCTTTACACGTCGGGTTCCACCGGCAAGCCCAAGGGCGTGCTGCACACGACCGGTGGTTATCTTGTCTACGCGGCAATGACCCACGAATATGTTTTCGATTATCACGACGGCGACATCTACTGGTGCACGGCGGATGTCGGCTGGGTGACCGGCCATTCCTACATCGTCTATGGCCCGCTTGCGAACTGCGCCACGTCACTGATGTTCGAGGGCGTGCCGAATTTCCCGGACCAGGGCCGCTTCTGGGAAATCGTCGACAAGCACAAGGTCAACATCTTCTACACGGCGCCGACGGCAATCCGATCGCTGATGGGCGCCGGCGACGAATTCGTGAAACGCTCCTCGCGTTCCAGCCTGCGCCTGCTCGGCACGGTCGGCGAGCCGATCAACCCGGAAGCCTGGGAATGGTATTACAACGTCGTCGGCGACGGGCGCTGCCCGGTCGTCGATACCTGGTGGCAGACGGAAACCGGCGGCCACATGATCACGCCGCTGCCCGGTGCGACCGACATGAAACCGGGCTCGGCCACCAAACCCTTCTTCGGTATCAAGCCGCAGCTTGTCGACAACGAGGGCAATGTTCTGGAAGGTGCTGCCGACGGCAATCTCTGCATCACCGATAGCTGGCCGGGCCAGATGCGCACGGTCTATGGCGATCACGACCGCTTCGTGCAGACCTATTTCTCCACCTACAAGGGGAAATATTTCACCGGTGACGGCTGCCGCCGCGACGAGGACGGCTATTACTGGATCACCGGCCGCGTCGACGACGTGCTGAACGTCTCCGGTCACCGCCTTGGTACGGCCGAAGTCGAATCGGCGCTCGTTTCGCATCACCTGGTGTCGGAGGCCGCGGTCGTCGGCTATCCGCACAATATCAAGGGCCAGGGCATCTATTGCTACGTGACGCTGATGGCCGGCAACGACGGCACGGATGCGCTGCGGCAGGAACTTGCCAAGCATGTTCGCCAGGAAATCGGCCCGATCGCGACGCCGGACAAGATCCAGTTCTCGCCCGGTCTGCCAAAGACCCGCTCCGGCAAGATCATGCGCCGCATCCTGCGCAAGATCGCCGAGGACGATTTTGGCTCGCTCGGCGACACGTCGACACTCGCCGATCCAGCCGTCGTGGACGACCTGATCGCCAACCGCCAGAACAAGGCGGGCTGATCACAGGAAGGCCGCCTGGATCTCCGGGCGGCCTTTCAGCATCCGATGCGGGATCGGATTTCTTCGACTTGTTCCCGCGTATGGCAGATGTTTTCGCAGGGAATGCCGTCTTTGTCCGCATCGGCCCGGCGATATCCTTCGCACCAGATCTCGACCGCTTCCTCACAACTGTCGACCTGCTTGCAGCTCTTTCGCGAACTCTGGGCATAGGTTGTCGAGGCTGCAAGAGCGGTCAGGATACAGATCAAGATTGTCGGCCGTTTCATACTTATCCCCTGCAGGAAGGGTAAGTTTGCGCGCTACCTAATTCAAGCAACTGCTTAAATCTCAAGGTTGAATCAATTCGTCTCGCAAACCTGTCGCGGCTTGCGTCCGCCGTCGTAGCTCTGCGCCAGACCGGCGAGGAGCAGATTGTCGGCGACGCTCCGGCCATCGGAAAGCGTGACGTCGGCGACGATGCGGCCGAAATATTTGTCCCCTGAAATGCGGGTGAGCTGAATTTGACGTGATGCGCCTGCGAGCATTTGCAGCGCATGCTGAGCATCAAGGCCAATTCGGCGGAGCTTGGCGCATTTGGAACGGAGCTCCGGCGTATCGATGCCGCGGATGCGGACATAGACTTCCATCTTCTGCTGCGGCCAGGGCTGCGCCTCGACAAGCAGGGTATCGCCATCGATCACGCGCAGAATTTCGGCGGCGACCGGTCCCGAAATCTCGTCGCGTGCCGAGGCTTCGGTGGTGAGCACCGCGGAGAAACCAGCGAGAATCAGAAGTCTCTTGATCATGAAAGGAATAAATTCCGATCCATGACTCAAGTCAATAGGAATATTTACTTATCCATAAAGCGAGGTGTCGCCAAAACACAGCTGACACCCTCCTGCGTTCCGCCCTAGAAATCGATTGCGCGGCCGTTGATCTCCCAGTCGCCGAAGCGGGCGGGGTCCGCGCCGCCGCGGCCGCCGATTTCCTTCGGCATCTCCGCATTGGCGGCAGCTTGCCGGCGTTCTTCGGCTTCCTTCAGGGCGCGTTGCGCCGCGGGCGATAGCGGTTTCCCTGCAGCGCTCTCTTCCGGTGTCTTCCCGATGTTGTCGTTGTCTGGATCTTGCATCTTTTCCATCACTGGATGGTTTATTGAAAACTGTGGTTGAATTGACCACATGATAGGACGTTCGCCGGCATGGTAAAACCCCTCGTAATACCGGCAACTGGAGAGATGACGATGAACATGATACGCACCGCCATGCTTCTGGCCTTCATGACGGCCCTGTTCATGGGGGTCGGGTTCCTGATCGGCGGGCAGAGCGGCATGATGATCGCCCTGCTGATCGCTGCCGGCATGAACGTGTTTTCCTACTGGAATTCCGACAAGCTCGTGCTTTCGGCCTATCACGCCAAGGAAGTCGATGCGCGCACCGCGCCGGAATTCTACACCATGATCCGCGATCTTGCGGCCAATGCCGGCCTGCCGATGCCAAAGGTCTATATCTACGACAATCCGCAGCCGAACGCTTTTGCGACCGGCCGTAACCCGCAGAATGCCGCCGTTGCCGCATCGACCGGGCTGCTGCAGCGCCTGACGCATGAAGAGGTCGCCGGTGTGATGGCGCACGAGCTCGCGCATATCCAGAACCGCGATACGCTGACCATGACGATCACCGCGACACTTGCCGGCGCAATCTCCATGCTCGGCAACTTCGCCTTCTTCTTCGGCGGCAATCGCGACAACAACAACCCGCTCGGATTCATCGGCGTGCTGGTGGCGATGATCGTCGCACCGCTTGCGGCGATGCTCGTGCAGATGGCAATCAGCCGCACGCGCGAATATTCGGCCGACCGGCGCGGCGCGGAAATCTCCGGCAACCCGCTCTGGCTGGCCTCGGCGCTCGCCAAGATCGCCAATGCGGCACATGTGATCCCGAACTATGAAGCCGAGCGCAATCCGGCGACAGCTCATATGTTCATCATCAATCCGCTCTCGGGCGAGCGCATGGACAATCTGTTCTCGACGCACCCGAATACGGAAAACCGTATCGCCGCCCTGCAGCAGATGGCGGGCGAGTTCCGCCAGGCCACCTCGACGGCCGGGTTCGGGACTGATAGACCGCAGCGCACCGCGCGCTCCGTCCCGAATACCGGCTCAAATTCCGGCTGGGGCCGCGGCTCGGACGAACCGCGCAAAGGTCCCTGGTCTTGAACGACAAGAAGAAAAAAAAGAAACCTTCCAAACCACCGGGATACCGCAGAGAAACGGCCCCCACTGCTGGAGGCGAAAGCCTTCCGAAGCCCGGATTGGAGGTTCGAGCCACGGCCGCCAAACTGCTGGCGGCCGTCGTCGATAAAAAGATTTCGCTCGATGGCATGCTCGATCCGGTCCATGGCAATCCCGCCTACAGGGCGCTCAATGACGCCGACCGGGCGCTGACGCGAGCGATCCTGACCTCTGCGCTCCGCCATCTGCCCCGCATAGAAGCGGCGATCGCTTCCCTAATCGATAATCCCCTGCCGGAAGGCGCGCGTGCGCTTCATCACGTGCTCGTCGCGGCCGCCGCGCAGATCCTGTATCTCGATGTTCCCTCGCATGCGGCGGTCGACCTCGCCGTCGAGCAGGCCAATCGCGATCCCCGTAACCGCCGTTTCGCCAAGCTGGTGAATGCGGTTCTGCGCCGGATGGTGCGGGAGAGGGAGGAGATGCTCTCGAAGACCGCCGCGGTTTCGCCGGTGCCACCCTGGTTCCGCGAGCGGCTCGTCGCCGCCTATGGCGAGGCAGAGGCCGAGCGCATCGCGGAGGCGCAACTCGTGCCTGCGGCCATCGACCTGACGGTGAAATCCGATCCCAAAGCTTGGGCGGAAAAACTCGGCGGCAAGGTCCTGCCGACCGGCAGCGTCCGGCTGGCCGCTTTTCAGGGGGCGGTGTCCGCGCTCGAAGGGTTCGAAGAGGGAGCGTGGTGGGTGCAGGATGCGGCGGCGAGCATTCCCGCCAGACTGTTCGGCGATCTCAAGGGGAAAAAGGTGGCCGATCTCTGTGCGGCGCCGGGCGGCAAGACGGCGCAGCTCATTCTTGCCGGCGCCCACGTGATGGCGGTCGAGCAGTCCGCCAACCGGCTTGTCCGGCTTGAGGAAAACCTGAAGCGACTCGGGCTCCAGGCCGATCTGGTGGGTGGCGATCTGTTCGATTTTCGCCCGGAGGAACCGCTGGACGGCGTGCTGCTCGATGCCCCCTGTTCCTCCACCGGCACGACGCGCCGGCATCCGGACGTGCTCTGGACCAAGGGGCCGGAGGATATCGCCAAGCTCGCTGCATTGCAGGAAAGGATGTTGCGCCACGCCGTCACGCTGGTGAAGCCGGGCGGCATGATCGTCTTCTCCAACTGCTCTCTCGATCCGTCTGAGGGAGAGGAACTGGTTGCGCGCGTGCTCGGGGATCATCCGGACCTGCAGCGTTTGCCCGTAGATCCCAGGGACTGGCCAGGGCTTGGAGAAGCAATCTCGCCACTCGGAGAATTCCGCACCACGCCGGCCATGCTGCCAGGCGACGAAAATTTTGCGGGCGGCATGGACGGGTTCTTCGCGAGTGTGCTTCAGCGTCGGTAAGGCTTTATTCACCATACGGCGCGCATTCTTTCGAATGATCTAAAGTGATTCCCGCCGACAGGCGGAGACCGGATTCCTGCGGAGTGTTCCAGATTGACGATGCGGCTCGCGGATCGCCGGAGGCTTTTCTCCTACGGCATTCGGGAAATCTGGCGCCGCCTTTGCCGGCGGTCTGCCGGAATTCGTCTGGCTGTGACATCTTCTGCCCTTCAGGTGCCGGACAGGCTGATTGTCGCGCCGACGGATCTGAGGGCGCTCGATTCTTTCGTGGCGGAAGAAATCCTGGAAGATCGTTTCCCGCTGGCCGGGAGAATTCTCGAAACATTTGGTGAGTCGCCCTTTTCCATCGAGCTTCCGTCCCGGGCCTTCGCCGAGCGGCTGCATTCCTTTGCCTGGCTCAGGCATATCCGTACCAACAAGACGGAAGCAACCTGCGCCCATGCACGGCAGATGGTGTCAGACTGGATCGCATTGCATGGCCGGCGTCCGAAAGGCATTGCCTGGGAGGCGAATGTCGCAGCAGAACGGGTGATCGCCTGGCTCTCTCATTCAACCGTGGTGCTGCAGGGAGCGGAGGCGGGATTCTATCGGCGCTTCATGAGAAGCCTTGCCTACCAGGTCGGATACCTAAGGAAGATAGCCGGCTGCCTGCCAGAAGGCGAGACGCGGCTTAGACTCAGGATCGCGCTTGCGATGGCTTCGGTTTCGATGCCGGCGCGGGCCGCCCATATACGTCGCGAGGGCATCCGGCTCGACCGCGAACTGGAGCGGCAGATCATGGCGGATGGCGGCCACATATCGCGCAATCCCCGCGCGGTCCTCAATCTCCTGATCGATCTCCTGCCTCTTCGCCAGACTTATATCAACCTCGGCCACGATCTACCGCAGAAACTCATTCCGACGATCGACCGCATGTATCCGGCGCTTCGGTTCTTCCGGCATCAGGACGGTGACCTTGCGCTGTTCAACGGAGCGAGTTCGACGCCAGCGAGCGAGCTGATGTCGGTCCTGAGATATGACGAGACCGCAGGCAAGCCATTCAAGGCCCTGCCGCACATGAACTATCACCGGCTTTCGGTGGAAGGGACCACGCTGATCGTTGATACAGGGCATTCGCTTTCCGCCGAACTTTCGCGCTGTGCGCATGCCGGCTGTCTTTCCTTCGAGATGTCAGCCGGTCGGCACCGCTTCATCGTTAACTGCGGAGCACCAAAATATGCCAGCCGCAGCTACCGGCAGGTCGCCCGGTCGACGGCTGCCCATTCGACCGTGACACTCAACGAGACTTCGTCCAGCCGCATCGTCCGCTCCAAGTTTGCCGGGCCGATCCTGCTCGGCGGCGTATCGGAGGTGGAGGTCGAGCGGTGGGACGATATGCATGGCAACGACTGGCTGCGCGCTCGCCATAATGGCTATGTGCGCGAGTTCGGCTATTTTCACGAACGTGAGATCGGTCTCAACGTCAAGGGCGACAAGATCAAGGGCCATGACCGGTTGTTCCTGCCGGAAGGCAAAGGACCCGAAAACGGGCCATTCGCGGCCGCGGCGCGTTTTCATATCCATCCGGCTATCGTGCTTTCCCGGCGCGATGAGGAAAGCGTCGTCATGCGGGCGCCGGATGGCGAGACCTGGATTTTTGCCGCCCCCGGTCTCGATGTGCTGATAGAGGAGGATATCTTCTTTGCAGATGTCTCCGGCGTCAGGCCGAGTCAGCAGCTCGTCATCGAATTTTCGCCACCGGAGACATCGGAAATCCGCTGGATGCTGAGGCGAGGAGATTAACGCGCAGCGCGGTTCAATCTCTTGTTATTCTACCTGTCGTTATGCCGAAACCGGCCCGCACTTCCGGGGGAGATGGATTAGGCGTTTCCTCAGGAGCGAACCTATGCTAACCGGCGGCCATCTTTTGATGGCGCCGGGTTCAGCGGCGCATTTTGAGGAGAGACCGATGGCTGTCGTTTCCAAGAAAATCCCTGCTCCCGACCGCGTGAAAATCCGGACCGCGCTGCTTTCTGTCTCCGACAAGACAGGCATTGTCGAACTTGCCCAGGCGCTGGTCGCCCAGGGTGTGAAACTCCTGTCGACGGGCGGGACGCACAAGGCGATTGCGGCCGCCGGCCTGCCGGTCACGGACGTCTCGGAGGTCACGGGTTTCCCGGAAATCATGGACGGCCGGGTAAAGACCCTGCATCCGAACGTGCATGGCGGATTGCTGGCCATCCGTGACGATCAGGAGCATGTGGCAGCAATGAAGGAACACGGCATCGAAGGCATCGATCTCGCCGTCATCAACCTCTATCCATTTGAGGAAGTGCGCGCCGCCGGCGGCGACTATCCGACAACGGTCGAAAACATCGATATCGGCGGGCCGGCGATGATCCGTGCTTCCGCCAAGAACCATGCCTATGTAACGATTGTCGTCGATCCGTCCGACTATCCGGCAGTGATCGAGGCGCTGCGCACCAGCGACGGCCAGACGGCCTACGCTTTCCGCCAGAAGCTGGCGGCCAAGGCCTATGCCCGTACGGCTGCCTATGACACGGCAATCTCCAACTGGTTTGCCGAGGCGCTCGACATTGAAATGCCGCGCTACCGGACAATCGGCGGCGTTCTGAAGGAAGAAATGCGCTATGGCGAAAACCCGCACCAGAGCGCCGGCTTCTACGTGACCGGCGAGAACCGCCCAGGCGTCGCGACCGCCAAGCTCCTGCAGGGCAAGCAGCTTTCCTATAACAATATCAACGATACCGACGGCGCCTTCGAATTGATCGCGGAGTTCTCGCAGGGCAAAGGTCCCGCATGTGCGATCATCAAGCACGCCAACCCCTGCGGCGTTGCGACCGGCCCGACGCTGAAGGATGCCTATCTCCGCGCCCTCGCCTGCGATTCCACATCTGCCTTCGGCGGCATCATTGCACTCAACCAACTCCTCGACGGCGAGACGGCCGAAGAAATCGTGAAGCTCTTCACGGAAGTCATCATTGCGCCGGAAGTCTCGGAAGAGGCGAAAGCGGTGATTGCCAAGAAGCCTAACCTCCGCTTGCTGGTGACCGGCGGCCTGCCGGACCCGCGTTCGCGGGGTATCACGGCCAAGACCGTTTCCGGCGGCCTCCTCGTCCAGACCCGGGACAACGGCATGATCGAGGACATCGACCTGCGCGTTGTCACCAAGCGCGCGCCGACGCCAACCGAACTGGAAGACATGAAGTTCGCCTACAAGGTGGCAAAGCACGTGAAGTCAAACGCCATCGTCTATGCGAAGGACGGCCAGACAGCCGGTATCGGCGCCGGCCAGATGAGCCGGGTCGATTCCGCCCGCATCGCCGCCATCAAGGCGGAAGAGGCGGCCAAGGCCATGGGATGGGCCGAGCCGATGACCAAGGGATCGGCTGTCGCGTCCGAAGCTTTCTTCCCTTTTGCAGACGGGCTGCTGTCGGCGATCGCGGCTGGTGCTACGGCCGTCATCCAGCCAGGCGGCTCGATGCGGGACGAGGAGGTGATCGCCGCCGCCGACGAGCACAATGTCACGATGGTCTTCACCGGCATGCGGCATTTCCGGCACTAGGACCGAAGCTATTGAGCCGGAGTCTGCTTCGGCTTATCGGCGGGATAGGGTGTGATCAGCAGGAGCGCCAGGCCGGCCAGCAAGAAGATCATCAGCGTCGACATGCCGAGCCGGGCAGAGCCACTGGCATAGGTCACTATCGAGAAGAAGAGCGTTGCCATGAAGCTCGTGGCGCGGCCGGAAAGCGCGTAGATGCCGAAATAACGGCCAGCTTCGGATAGGCTGACGCTGCGCGCCAGATAGGATCGCGATGAAGCCTGGACCGGGCCGAAGGCGAGGCCGATCAGCAGCCCGAAGAGAATATAGGCTTTTTCTGCGGCCGTGCCGAACAGACCGCCGCTGTCTTCCATCGAGAGCGGGAGAAGGCCGAAGAAGACGAAGCCCGGGCCTGTGGAAATGATGCCGAGTGTTGCGACAAGCAGCAGTATCAGGCTGATGATCACGACGACCTTGGATCCGAGGAATCGATCGAACCAACCGGCCGCGATGCAACCGAAGATCGCCACGACGTTCAGGATGATGCCAAAGATGCCGATCTCGATCGTTGCCCAACCAAACATGCCGGCCGCAAACGTCCCGCCGAGAATGAGCAGGCCATTGACGCCATCCTGATACAGCATGCGCGCGACCAGGAATTTCGTGATGCCGGTCCGCCTTTTCAGTTCCCGCAAGGTGCCGCCGAGTTCGCGCAGGCCCGAGCGGACGGCCTTGCCGAGCGGTGCGCCCCTTCCCGCATCCGGTGTGAAGAGGAACATCGGCAGGATGAAGAGGAAATACCAGAGGGCCGATATGGGGCCGGTGATGCGGGCGTCTTCGCCAAGATGCGGGTCGAGGCCGAAGAGCGGCGGCAGGCCGATCAGCGTCACGCCGGTTTCCGGATTGGCGGCGAGCAGTGCGACGACCGCCATCAGCACGATCATGCCGCCAAGATAGCCGAGACCCCAGGCAATGTTGGAAATCTTGCCGATTTCGTCCTTGGAAACCAGGCGCGGCATCATGGAATCGTTGAAGACGGTCGAGAATTCCGCGGCGATCGAAGCGAAGATCATGAAGAAGATCGGCCAGATGATCGGCGAGCCGGGAGCTGCGAACCAGAGCAGGGCGACCGAGGTGATCTTGATGGCGGCGAAGACGGCGATCCATGGCTTGCGGGGACCGGACTGGTCGGCGATCGAGCCCAGGACCGGTGAGAGGATGGCGATGACGATCGAGGAGATCGTCGCCATGTTGCTCCAGGCGGCCTGCGCTGAAACCGGATCACTGGTCAGGCGCGACACGAAATAGGGGCCAAAGACGAAGGTGGTGACAACCGTGAAGAACGGCTGCGCCGCCCAGTCAAAGAGCATCCAGCCCCAGATACCGCGCCGTTGCGTTTTCACCGGCGCATTATCCATGTGAGAAACGGCCATCTTTTCCCCCACGTCAGCCACCTCTCAGCACCCGCGCTACGCCACCGGGCCATGCGCAAGATCGCTGAGCAGGCCCGCCGCAACCATGATCTTGGGAAGCGTCAGATCGCTGCTTTCGCTTAATGCCACCAGTTCGGCGCCGATGCGGTTCACGTGCATGCGATCATTGCTCACCCAGGCTTCCAGCGGCTTCTTTTCCTTCGGATAGGCGGCCAGCGCGGCGATGACGATATCGCGTCGGGCCGCAGCGATCTGCTGCAGGCTGCGGGAAAGCGCCAGGCTTTCATAGTGGTCCGACGTGCCGATCCGGCTGCCGGCCGCGAGGAGCCGGTTGACACGGAAGGTTTCGGTTGCCGAAAAATAGCTTTCGGTGGCGCGCGCCATGGTCTCGCCCGTCCGGTCGGCGATCAGCATGATCTCGGGCACTAGGACAAGGATCGAAAGCAGCGTGACCTCCCGGGCGAGCGAAGCGGGAACGCCCTGGGCTTCAAGCTCAGAGGCACGAGCGGCCATTTCAACGGCGCCAGCGCCGTTGATCGAGGAGCGCAATCCTTTGATCGCAGCCTTGAGCCGACTCATCGCCCCATCCATGTCGCCCGTACCGACCTGTGTCTGAAGGATGAGCCGCGTGGCTTCCGCGAAGATTTCACTGATCCGGGCGTAAAGATCGTTCTGCGTCTGGCCGGCAATCTTTCCGTCCAGCGCGTCGATCTCGGCCCAGAGCTTCGGCAGGTCGAAACCGTCCCGCGCCAAGAAGGCAGCTTTCACGATATTCGCGGCCGTGGCCCCGGTCATGTCGCTCATCTGCTGTATGAAGCCTGGCCCGCCGCGGTTGATCGCTTCGTTGCCGAGCACGGTGGCGATGATCTCGCGATGCAGGCGGTGGTTTGCGATATCAGCCGCATGAGGCTTCTGCATTCTGGCCGGGAAATAGGCCTGCAGCACCGCGGAGAAATAGGGATCATCCGGAAGGCTGCTTTCGACCAGCGCATCGAAAAGCATGATCTTCGCGTAGGAGAGCAGCACGCCGATTTCCGGCCTGGTGAGCGGCCGACCGGACAGATACCGTTCCGCGAGTTCGGCATCGTCCGGCAGGGTTTCCACCTTGCGGTTCAGGTGACCCCGGGCCTCCAACACGGACATGAGGCGGGACAATTCCTCCCGGTTGGCGAGGCCCTTCCGTTCCGCCAGCGAGATCGCCAGCGGCTGGAGATAGTTGTTGCGAAGGACGAGGCCGGCCACTTCGTCGGTCATCGAGGCCAGGAGGCGGTTGCGCTTGTCGCGCGTCAGGCGTCCATCCTGCATGGCCGAATTCAACGCAATCTTGATGTTGACCTCGACGTCGGAGCAGTTGACGCCGGCGGAGTTGTCGATCGCATCGGAATTGCAGCGGCCGCCGGCAAGCGAATAGGCAATGCGACCCTTCTGGGTCATGCCGAGATTGGCACCCTCGCCGATCACTTTGGCGCGCACTTCGTCGGCCGCTATACGAATCGGATCGTTGGCGCGGTCGCCCACTTCGGCATCGGTCTCGAACGCCGCCTTGATGTAGGTGCCGATGCCGCCGAACCAGAGCAGGTCGGCCGGGCTTTTCAGGATCGCCATCATGATTTCGAAGGGCGTTGCGGCCGTCTTGTCGATGCCGATTGCCGCTGCGGCTTCCTTAGTCAGCTTTACCAACTTTTCCGAACGGGAAATGATCATCGCGCCTTCGGAGAGCGCCTTGCGGTCGTAATCCTGCCAGCTCGAGCGCGGCAGCGCGAACAGGCGTTCCCGCTCGGCGAACGACTTTTCGGTATCCGGATCGGGATCGATGAAGATGTCGCGGTGATCGAAGGCGGCAACGAGCCTGATCTTACGCGACAGCAGCATGCCGTTGCCGAAGACATCGCCCGACATGTCGCCGACGCCGACGACGGTGAACGGCGTCGTCTGGATGTCGATGTCCCTCTCCCGGAAATGCCGTTTCACGGCCTCCCAGGCACCGCGAGCGGTGATGCCCATCTTCTTGTGATCGTAGCCTGCGGAACCGCCGGAGGCGAAGGCGTCGTCCAGCCAGAAGCCGGCTTCCTGCGCCAGAGCATTGGCTGTGTCGGAGAAGGTCGCCGTGCCCTTGTCGGCCGCCACGACGAAATAGGGATCGTCGCCATCGATGCGGATCGTGTTTTCCGGGCCGGCCACGTCCGCACCGGTGATGTTGTCGGTGATCGAGAGGAGCGTGCGGATGAAGGTCTTGTAGGCCTCTTTCCCCGCATTGAAGATTTCCTCACGCGAGCCGCCCGCAGGCAGCGCCTTCGGGAAAAAGCCACCCTTCGCGCCGACCGGCACGATGACGGCGTTCTTGACCTGCTGCGCCTTCACGAGGCCGAGAATTTCGGTGCGATAGTCCTCGCCGCGATCGGACCATCGGATGCCGCCGCGCGCCACCTTGCCGAAGCGCAGGTGTACGCCCTCCACTTCCGTGCCGTAGACGAAGATTTCCCGGAAGGGGCGCGGTTCCGGCAGGCCGTCGAGCAATTTCGGATCGAGCTTGAACGCCAGCATCTTCTTCGTGGAACCGTCGGCCTCACGCTGGAAGTAGTTGGTGCGCAGCGTCGCATCGACCGCATTGACATACCGGCGGAATGTCCGGTCCTCGTCCAGGTTGGGCACGCTGGAAAGCGCCTCCTCGATCTCCGCATGGATATCCGCGAGCTTCTTGGCGCGGGTCTTCTCGGCAATTTTCGGATCGAAGCCGTCGCGGAAAAGGCGGAAGATGGCGGCGGCGATCGCCGGATATCTGGTGAGCGTATCGGCGATATAGGTCTGCGAGTAGACGATGCCGGCCTGACGCAGATATCTGGCGTAGGCGCGCAAGACCGTGACTTCGCGGGCTGAAAGACCGGCGAGCAGGACGAGCCGATTGAAGCCATCGTTATCGATCAGGCCGCCGAAGGCGGACAGGAATGCCTCCTCGAGCAGCGGCCCCTCGCGGGAAAGATCGACCGCGCGGGCGTTATCAAGCTGCAATTCCATGTCGTGCAGCACGACGAGCTTGCTTTCCGGCCCGACATGGATTTCGAACGTCTGCTCGCTGACGACATGGAATCCGAGGTTTTCCAGCAAAGGCACTCGTCGGGAGAGCGACAAGTGCTGATCCTTGTGGAAGATCTTCAGCGAGACGGTGTTTGCGGCCTCGTCCGGGCGGCGGTAGAAGGCGATGCGGATCGTCTCGCCGGCGGCGCAGGCGGCAACATCGGGCAGGTCGGCAAAGGTTTCCTCGGGGGTAAAGGTCTCCTGGAAGGCCTGAGTGACGGAAAGGCGCGGGCCTTCTTTCGCCAGCGTGGCGAAACGTTCTTCCCAGGGCGTGGCAATCAGGCGGATCGCCTCTTCCAGCTTCACCTGGGCGATTCGTGGCGTCTTGCCGCCGCGCCGGCCGATGATGACATGGACGCGCGCGACCCCGCCCTCCGGGAAGGCCGGATAATAGGCGGAGACGTGGCCGTCATAGACACTGGCGAGGTAATCGCTCACCTTCTCGCGGACCAGCGAATTATAGTCCTCGCGGGGCACATAGACGATCACCGAGACAAAACGGTCGAAATGGTCGATGCGCGGCAATATCCGGACGCGGGGGCGTTCGCTCAGTTCCATGATCTGCTCGCAAAACCTCGCAAGCAGGTCCGGATCGATCTGGAAAAGGTCGTCGCGGGGATAGGATTCCAGCGTGTTTTCCAACATGCGGCCGGAATGGCTGTCGGGGTCGAAGCCGAAATGCTCCTCGATCCGGGCCGCCTTGGCGCGCAGAAGCGGGATTTCGCGAACGGAGTGAGTGTAGGCCGTCGCCGTGAAAAGACCGACGATGCGCAATTCGCCGACGACCTCGCCTTTTTCATCGAAGCGCTTGACGCCGACATAGTCCATATAGGCTCGTCGGTGGACGACCGATTTCACATTCGCCTTGGTGACGATGAGGAAATCCGGTCCGTCGAGGAATTCCAGGATTTCCGGCGTTGTCATCACCGCGTCCTTGCCCTGGCGCAGCACGAGAACGTCCGGATCGGAAAGGATGCCCAAGCCGCGGCCCTTGCCGCGTTCGAGCTTCGCTTCCGGGCCCTTGCCGGAATAGACGTATTCACGCATGCCGAGGAAGGTGAAATTGTCGTCGCGTAGCCAGTCAAGGAAGGCGAGCGCCTCCTCCCGATCAGATTTTTTACGGCTCGCGGAATTGTTGAGCTGCTTTGCTGCCCCCTCCAGCACCTCCAACATGGAGGCCCAATCGGTGATCGCCAGATGCACTTGGTCGAGGATGTGGCGGATACGCTCGGTGAGCGCCGTCGCCTGTTCCCGGTTCAGCGGCGCAATGTGGATCTGGATGAGGCTCACATGATGAGCCGGATTCCCGGGCTGCTCGCTGGAACGCAGAACCGGTTCTTTTCCCGGCTCCAAATTGAGGATCGGGTGGACCGCCATGAAGAGGTCGCGATGGGTCGCGGTCACCTCGCCCATGATCGAATCGAAGAGGAAGGGCATGTTCCGGTCAACGACGGTCAGCACCGAAACCGGCACGCTGTTCGGCTCAACGCCGGACAAGGTCTCCACCGTGATATCCGCCCGGATCCGTGTCCAGGCCTGCAACCGTTCGGCCGCATGTCTCGCCGAGCGGGCCAGCATTTCGGGCGTATAGTTCTCAAGGTCGTCATTGCTGGCCCGGCCAAACAGAATGAACGGATCGAGATGCGGTCCCTTGCTTTCAGCGGCGATTTTGCGTGCGCTTTCGATCTGCTTTTCCCGCTTCGGATTCTGCCTGGCGGCCATGCCCCTCTCCCCTTTTTCCGTTCAAAGATCGAATAAATTCATCTCATGTCATCATGCGGCAACGTGGCCGATCCATGTCAGTGCGCAACAGACCTTCCATTCTTCCGTGAAGCCTTGTTGACATAACCGGCCGAAGAAACCATCAACAGGGCCTCGAAGCGGGAAATCAGACCCATGGATACCAGCAATGCCGTCATCGTCATCTCCAGCCATGTCGTGCGGGGCTCGGTCGGCAACAGAGCCGCCGTCTTCGCATTGGAAATCCTCGGGTTTCCCGTTTGGGCCATGCCGACCATCGTCCTTCCCTGGCATCCGGGTCACGGGCCTTCCACGCGGCTGACCTTTCCCGAATCAGACTTCGACAAGGCTATAGGCGATCTCATCCGCGCGCCATGGCTCGGCGAGGTGAAGGCGGTGCTGACCGGCTATTTCGGCAATGCGGCCCAGCCGCGCTCGGTTGCGCGGCTCATCCGCGCGCTGAAGGAGAGAAATCCCGACCTTCTCTATGTCTGCGATCCAGTCATGGGTGATCTCGGCGGACTCTATATCCCGCAGCCGACAGCGGAAGCGATCCGCGACGAGCTCATCCCGCTCGCGACAATCGCGACCCCGAACCGCTATGAGCTGGCCTGGCTTTCCGGTGCGCCGCTCGAAACCAACAACGCGATCATGGACGCGGCAGTCGCGCTCGGGCCGCCTCGCATCCTGGTGACGTCGGCCGTGCCGATGATGGCGGGCGGGACGGGAAACCTCTATCTCACCGGAAAACACGCACTGCTTGCCGAGCACCGGCTGATCGACAATCCGCCGAACGGTCTCGGTGATCTCATGAGCGCACTTTTCCTGGGGCGAATCCTTGCAGGCATGGACGAGGAAAAAGCGCTGCAGCTTGCCACCGCCAGCGTTTTCGAGATTCTCGCTCGCACGGCCAAGCGTGGCGGCGACGAGCTGACGCTCGAAACGGATGCGTCGAGCCTTTCCTCGCCCATGGCCATGGTGCAAATGCGCCGGCTGGTGCATCCGTTGCAACGGGTGAAGCGATAAGCCGGCCAGTCTCGCAATTGTAGAATGACCGTTGATCTTCGGCGAGCGGCACTATAATCCTTGGTACATGACGGACTTTCCAGACAGACTTCTGGCGGGCTATCGCAACTTCATGAACGGGCGCTATAGCGACGAAAGCGATCGCTACCGGGCATTGGCGGAGACCGGGCAGAAACCTCACACCCTTGTCATCGCCTGTTGCGATTCACGTTCTGCTCCGGAGACCATCTTCGACTGTGGTCCCGGCGAGCTCTTCGTCGTGCGCAATGTCGCCAACATGGTGCCGCCCTACGAGCCGGATAGCCAGTTTCATGCCACTTCGGCCGCGCTGGAATATGCGGTTCAAGTCCTGAAGATCCGCAATATCGTTGTCATGGGCCATGGCCGTTGCGGCGGCATTCAGGCGGCGCTGGATCCCTCCACGGAACCGCTGTCGCCGGGCGATTTCATCGGCAGATGGATGAGCCTCGTGCGGCCCGCGGCTGAACAGATCCAGAATAACGCGTTCATGACGCCGGCCGAACGCCAGACGGCGCTGGAACGGGTCTCCATCCGTAATTCCATCGCCAATCTGCAGACATTTCCTTTCGTGAAGAATCGCGGAGAGGAAGGCGGACTCAGCATTCATGGTGCCTGGTTCGATATTTCCACCGGGGAACTCTGGGTGATGAACAGTAAGGGCGATTTTGTCCGCCCCGATCTCGACGAACCGCCGATCGAGGCCGAGCAAGCCTCGGCCTGAATCTCAGCGGGAACTCGTCTGCAGGCCGTCGATCTGGCCGCCGATATGGGCGATCGCCCGCTGATAGACCGAGGCGGCATTCCAGCCCTGGATGGCGGCGAAATTCGGTTCCCCCGGTTGGTATCCGGCACCGGCCCTCCAGCCATGACCGCGCAGGAAGTTGGCGGTCGAGGCAAGCGCGTCGGCGCGCGAGCGGACCATGTCGATATGGCCGTCGCCGTCACCGTCGGTGCCGTAACGGACGACGTTCAACGGCAGGAACTGGGTCTGCCCGATTTCTCCATGAGCGGCGCCGCGGGCAGAAATGCTCAGATCGCCGCGGGCGACGAGTTGGAGAGCGGCATAAAGCTGCTCAGTAAAATAGGCAGAGCGGCGGCAGTCATAGGCGAGCGTGGCGACCGCCGACAGCGTGTGCTGGTTGCCCATGAAGCTGCCAAAACCCGTTTCCATGCCCCAGATGGCGATCAGCGGACCGGCGGGCACGCCGTAACGGCGTTCGATCGAAGCGAAGAGTGAGGCATTGCCGGACCTCATGCTCTTGCCGCGGGAGATGATGGTCGCGCCACCACGCTTGCGCATGAATTCATCGAAGGAGAGCTTGAAGCTCTTCTGACCGCGGTCGGCGCGGATCGTTTCGCGATTGTAGGAGATGTTGGCGAACGCCCTTTCGACGACGGACGGGTTGACGCCGCTTGAGGGGGCAACCCGCTTGAAGTCTTCAACCCAGCGGGCAAAACCAGAGGAGTCGTTGCCGCATTGAGGTGCGGCCAAGGCTGGAGTGACGCTCAGAAAACCAGTTGCGATCAGTCCTGCCAGTATAATCTTCTTCATTGCGGTTAGCCCGTCGTGAGCCGGAGCGCTCGGCTGCAAGCGCCCGGGAATATGTTATCGGCCTTATGGCGGTGGTTGCAAATATTAGCAACTCACCCGCTCATGAATAGTTTGTGGAGTGTCTCGAATACGAGAAACTCCCGCCATATCTGGCAGGAGTTTCTATCGGAATATGCTTAATAAAGCTATCACCAATCAGGCGGCGGCCTTGCGAGGCTTGATCAGGCCACGATTGACGAGCAACTCGGCGATCTGCACGGCATTCAGCGCGGCACCCTTGCGCAGGTTGTCGGAAACGACCCAGATGTTGAGACCGTTTTCAACTGTTGCATCTTCGCGGATGCGGGAAATGTAGGTCGCATCCTCGCCAGCGCATTCGTAAGGCGTGACATAGCCGCCGTTCTCGCGCTTGTCCACGACCAGGCAACCCGGGGCCTCACGCAGGATATCGCGGGCCTGGTCGGCGGTGATCTCGTTCTCGAATTCGATATTGACCGATTCCGAATGACCGATGAAGACCGGAACCCGCACGGCGGTGCAGGTCACCTTGATCTTCGGGTCGAGCATCTTCTTGGTTTCGGCAAGAACCTTCCACTCTTCCTTCGTATATCCGTCCTCCATGAACACATCGATATGCGGAATGACGTTGAAGGCAATGCGCTTGGTGAACTTCTTCGCCTCGATCGGGTCGGCAACGAAGACGGCGCGGGTCTGGGTGAAAAGTTCGTCCATGCCTTCCTTGCCGGCGCCGGAGACGGACTGATAGGTCGAGACGACGACGCGCTTGATCTTGGCGAAGTCATGCAGCGGCTTCAGCGCCACGACGAGTTGGGCGGTCGAGCAGTTGGGGTTGGCGATAATGTTCTTCTTGGAAAAGCCGCTTATTGCATCCGGGTTTACTTCCGGCACGATCAACGGCACTTCGGAGTCGTAGCGCCAGGCGGACGAGTTATCGATGACGATGCAGCCCTGCGCGCCGATCTTCGGCGACCACTTCTTGGAGACGTCGCCGCCAGCCGACATCAGGCAGATGTCGGTATCGGAGAAATCGTAATTCTCGAGATTGGAGACCTTCAGCGTCTTGTCACCAAAGGAAACTTCCGTGCCCTGCGAGCGGGCTGAAGCCAGCGCTACGACTTCACCGGCTGGAAAGCCGCGTTCCGCGAGGATGGACAGCATCTCCCTGCCGACATTGCCGGTTGCACCGGCGACTGCGATCTTGAAACCCATTTTGTGCTCTCTTTCTGTCTCTCCTCGATCCGGTGAGGGGGAAGCCGCAGACGCATCCGCGGATTTCCTTGTCCCCGGCCTTGCCGGGGAGAGAGCGGCGGGCCTGAGACGTCAGACGGTTTTCGTCGTCGTTTTGGCCTTGGTTTTGGAGAAAGCGGAAAAACATACCCGCTGCGCGGCTTCATCGTCCGGCAGTGCACAGTGAGCGATGTTGAATTCGCAGGCACGCATATGGTTGTTTTCCCGTTCGCGAAGCTGTTTAGAAGATTTTCGGGATGAGTCAAGCAAGCGTTTTGCCCAAGCTGCTTTTCGTCTATCCCGCGGTTTCTTCCATTTCTCGTTTCGGCGGGACACCGCGCGGCGGGAAGGGCGCGCTCTTCCAATCCGGGCGCGTCAGCAGAGGGATCGGTCGGCGCAAAATCGGCCAGCCGTCGGGCTCCTGCCGGAAAAGCAATCCATGACGGGCAAAGACGATCGCCATCGTCACCGAGAACCACACGCCGAAGGAAAGGCCGGCGATCACGTCGCTTGGGTAATGAGCACCAACGATGACACGGGAGAATCCAAGCCAAAGGCCCATGATCAGGAAGAGCAGGCGGTAGGGCGGTGCCAACAAGGCCATGGCCATCAGGAATGCGCCGACCGTCGTGGCATGGCCGGACGGAAAGCTTTCAAATCGAGCGCCGGAAAAGGGATTTAAGCCGTAGGCAGTCCACTCTTCATAAAGACCAGGCCGCGCACGTCCGATGATGCGCTTCACCAGGTTGACGAGGAGCCCCGAACCGGCGACCGAGACGAAAACATAAAACGCCATATGGCTGACGAGAATGGCCCGGAAACGTGCCTTCAGGGTTGGCGCCAGCCGGATGACGGCGAGGGCTTCGAAGAACAGGAGGGCACTTGCAAAGAGGATCCAGCCGGATTTGCCTAAGTCCGTGATGGTCCGGCCGATTGGCCGCAAGATATTGGGCGTATGGGCCGCATAGAAGCCAACCGGGGCATCGAGCAGGAAGAAGGCAATCAGAACCAGATTGACTGCAATGAGCACATAAGGCCACCAGCGGGGCAACGGCGGGCTTGAACGATAGCGATAACGGCGATGTCTCAGTTTTTTGATTGTCCGCTTCATTAACCTCTATCCGTGGACAGGTTCATTCCTGTTTTCTCGCAGGTGCCCGATATGGGGTGCCGAAAGGGTAAAAACCAGTCGTTGAGGCTGGTCCCTTCCACCTCAGGATGGAAGGGACCAGCCAATGGATCAAGCAGAGAGGTTCGCGAATTCCTTGAGAATTGCATCGCCCATTTCGGACGTGCCGACTTTCTGGCAGCCTTCGGCCATGATATCGCCAGTACGGATGCCCTGGTCGAGTACGTTTGCGATCGCCTTTTCCAGATTATCGGCTTCCTTCACCATATTGAAGGAGTAGCGCAGGCACATGGCGAAGGAGGCGATCATGGCGATCGGATTGGCGATGCCCTTGCCGGCGATGTCGGGCGCGGAGCCATGCACCGGCTCGTAGAGAGCCTTGCGCTTGCCGGTTTTAGCGTCCGGCGCGCCGAGCGAGGCGGAAGGCAGCATACCGAGCGAGCCGGTCAGCATGGCGGCGACGTCGGAGAGCATGTCGCCGAAGAGGTTGTCGGTAACGATCACGTCGAACTGTTTCGGCTGGCGCACGAGCTGCATGCCGCCGGCATCGGCCAGCATGTGCTCGAGCTTCACGTCCGGATAGGAGCGCTTGTGCGTCTCGGTAACGACCTGGTTCCAGAGCACGCCGGACTTCATGACGTTGCGCTTTTCCATGGAGCACACGGCGTTTTTCCGGGTGCGTGCGAGTTCGAAGGCGACGCTGGCGATGCGCTCGATCTCGTAGGTATCGTAGACCTGCGTATCGATGCCGCGCTTCTGGCCGTTACCGAGGTCGATGATCTCCTTCGGCTCGCCGAAATAGACACCGCCGGTGAGCTCGCGGACGATCAGGATGTCGAGACCTTCCACCAGTTCCGGTTTCAGCGAGGAGGCAGAGGCGAGCGCCGGATAGCAGATTGCAGGGCGCAGGTTGGCGAAGAGTTCCAGATCCTTGCGCAGGCGCAGCAGGCCTGCTTCCGGGCGCACTTCATAAGGAACGTGATCCCATTTCGGTCCGCCGACGGCGCCGAAAAGCACCGCGTCCGCCTTCATAGCCTTGGTCATATCCTCTTCGGAGATCGCGGCGCCATGGGCATCGTAGGCGCAGCCGCCGACCAGGCCTTCGTCGCGCACGAAATCGGCTTTCATGGCGCTGTTCATATAGTCGATGATCTTGCGGACTTCGCCCATGGCCTCGGGGCCGATGCCGTCGCCGGGAAGGAGGAAGAGGTTCTTTGCCATAATCAGATGGTGTCCTTGCGGGTTTCGCAGGCTCGTTCGTCCTCCCGCGCGTGGCTTTTTGCCTGCGCCTGGCTAAACCTCGTCCGAGCCTGCCGAAGGACGAGGTCGGAAAAGGGGTTACGAACTGCCGGCCCCGATGCGGGCCGTCACCTCGATTTCGATCTTCATTTCCGGTGTCGTGAGGCCGCAGACGACCATGGTTGCGGCCGGGCGGATTTCGGAAAAAGTCGCGCCAAGCACTTCGACCACGGCATCGTAATCGGCCATGTCTGTGAGATAATACCGCACCCGCACGATATCCCGCAGGCCGCTGCCGGCCTCTTTCAGAGCCTTTTCGATCGTGCCGAGCGCGTTTCGCGTCTGGTCCGAAACGTCATCCGGCATTTCCATCTTCGCATAGTCGTAGCCGGTGGTGCCGGAAACATAGACCATGTCGCGGTCCACGACTGCGCGCGAATAGCCGATCCGCGCTTCGAAGGGCGATCCGGAGGAAATCCATTTGACCATCGGGTGCGTTCCGGAAATCAGAGCCAGGGGCGCGCGGCGCGGTTCCTGTTCTCGAAACTGCTGATCGCCGCGTCGCTCTTCAGCGTCGAAGCGATGTCGTCGAGGCCTTCGAGCATGATGTGACGGCGGCCGGGATCGATATCGAAATGGATCGAACCGCCATCCGGGCCGGTGATCTCCTGCGCTTCCAGGTCGACCGAAAGAACCGCATTCGAACCGCGTTCGGCGTCGTCCATCAGCTTTTCCAGGTCTTCCGGGCTGACGACGATCGGCAGGATGCCGTTCTTGAAACAGTTATTGTAGAAGATGTCGGCAAAGCTCGTCGAAATCACGCAGCGGATGCCGAAATCGAGAAGCGCCCAGGGGGCATGCTCGCGGGATGAGCCGCAGCCGAAATTGTCGCCGGCGACCAGGATCTTGGCATTCCTGTAGGCGGGCTTGTTGAGCACGAAATCTGCGTTTTCGGTGCCGTCTTCGTTGTAACGGGCTTCCGCGAAAAGACCCTTACCGAGGCCGGTGCGCTTGATCGTCTTGAGGTAATCCTTCGGAATGATCATGTCCGTGTCGATATTGACGACCGGAAGCGGCGCTGCGACGCCGGTGAGCTTGGTGAACTTTTCCATGATCTGCCTCCACGTGGGACTACATCTGCGGAAGCTGCCATAAAGCAAATCTGCGTGGATTTGAAGGCCTGTTTGCCTTCAACCGGTACGCCAATGAGGCTGAGAACGGTCTATTTATGGCTTTCAGGGATCAAAGGTCGATGATCGTGCCGCGGCCGTCATTCCAGACGCGCATTTCGCGCTTGCTGGCCTTCGCGCGTACCGGAACCGGCTTCAGCCGCGCCGAAAGCGCCCGTCCAAGGGAAAGAACCGCGAGGATGCCGACAAAGGCTACGGTCAGAGAAGCTGTCAGAAGCGCTGCCATGGCAAGCACGGCAATTGCCGATACGATGACAAAGAATGCGCGGATGTTTTGCATGGTCCAAACCTTTCTTATCGAAGAATGTGGGCCCTTCCGCCCTTTCTTGCAAGAGGTCTTGCACGGAACGGTATTGCCGCAGACTTAAAAGATTGGCACAAAGTCGTGATGACCGCCTTGACTGACATCAATTCTGCTCCCGCTCGTCTTCGCCGCTCTGTCCTGAGCGTGCCGGCCGGTAATGCAAGGGCATTGGAAAAGGTACATGGTCTCGATTGCGATGCGGTGATCTTCGATCTGGAAGATTCCGTGGCGCCGGAGAAGAAGATCGAGGCTCGCGACAATCTGCGCCGATTGTTCAGGGAAGAGCCGCTGCGAAACCGGGAAACTATCATCCGCATCAACCCTCTCGAAACCGAGTTCGGCAGAGCCGACATGGATCTCGTGGTCGAGATATCGCCAGAAGTGGTGCTGGTTCCCAAGGTGGAGCGGGTTTCTGAGGTGCAAGCGATCGCGGATATCCTGTCCGAGACCGGTGCCCCGGACGAGCTTGCCATATGGGCGATGATCGAGACGCCGAAAGGTGTTCTGAACGCGGCGGCGATTGCCGGGGCGGATGAACGGCTCCGATGTTTCGTCGTCGGCCTCAACGACCTGCGCAAGGGAACCGGTGTCCTGTCGCAGCCTGGCCGTGCCTACCTCGTGCCCTGGTTGATGCAGGTGGTGCTTGCCGGACGGGCTTATGGCATCGACGTGATCGACAGCGTCTTCAACGATTTCAAGGATGCGGAAGCTTTCGATGCGGAATGCACCCAAGGTCGTGCCATGGGTTTTTCCGGCAAAATGCTGATCCATCCGGCCCAGATCGAACCTGCTAACCGGCATTTCGGTCCCGACCCGCGGGCCGTGGAAGAGGCTGAAGCGGTGATTGCCGCTTTTGCCCGGCCGGAAGCCCAACATCTCAACGTCATCAATCTGAACGGCAAAATGGTCGAGCGCCTCCATCTGGCGGAGGCTGAAAAGCTTGTCGCCAGTAACCGGATCATTGCCGAACGAAAGAAACTTTCATGAAACTCTATCGCTTCCTCACCGGTCCTGACGACTCTTCTTTCTGCCACAAGGTGACAGCTGCGCTGAACAAGGGCTGGGAGCTTCATGGTTCCCCGACCTATGCCTTCAATGCCACGACCGGCGAGATGCAGTGCGGCCAGGCGGTCATCAAGACCGTTCATGGCAAGGATTATGATCCGGACATGAAACTTGGCGAGCAATAAAAGCTCTGTCGATTGACCTTAACGCTGGGCGGCGTCTTCGGCGCTGGCCTCGATGCGTTCCATGTCGTCGTCGCTCAAGCCGAAGTGATGACCGATTTCGTGGATCAGCACATGGGTGATGATATCGCCCAGCGTCTCATCGTTTTCGGCCCAGTAATCGAGGATCGGCCGGCGATAGAGCCGGATGCGGTTAGGCAGTTCGCCCGTTTCCATATTGAAGCGCTCGGAAATGCCGCGACCTTCGAACAGACCGAGCAGGTCGAAGGGTGTTTCGAGCGCCATATCTTCGAACACCTCATCATCCGGAAAATCCTCGATCTCGATGATCAGGTTGGTGGTAAGGGCCCGGAATTCCTCTGGCAAGTGACCATAGGCCTCGATCGCCAGCGACTCGAACGAGTTGATCGTCGGCGCGTGGCGATCCCGCCAATCGTCGGTCTGGTCGATACGGGCCATGAGTTCTCCTTCTGATCAGGCCCATATAGTGCCTTCGCCGATATTTTTCGAGAGAAGAATCATTGGCCTACCGCCAGAGGAAAAGATTCCTGCCATTTGGTTGTTGACTCTTTCGAAGGCCTCTGGAATCCATAAGAACATAAAGTGAACATTCATGATGGGAGCTGACGCCATGGCCGAGAACGCCACGGCGCGGGAAACGCTTTTTGCCCTGCGCGAACAGATCGCCAGAATGGAGGGAAAACCCTTGCCCAGCCTGGCTGCGGCGAAGCAGGCAGATGCTGCCGCGGATCCTGAAGCGCAAAAATCCAGGAACAATCAACCCCGTCTGCCATTCGGCATAGCGCCTCTGGACGCTGCTTTGGATGGTGGCCTGCCATTTGACGGCCTCACGGAAATTCGTTCGATGGTGATGCTGGATGCGGGCGCGGCGAGCGGATTTGTACTTGCGCTTGCCGCTTATCTCAAGGCCATGGAAACAAGCGAGGCACCGGTTTTATGGGTCGGTGACGTCGTTTCCAGGCAGGAGGCCGGCGCTCCTTATGCTGTTGGCCTCAGGCAATTCGGGCTGGACCCTCACGAGATTCTTTATGCGTCGCCGCGCAGGCTGGATGATGCACTATGGCTTGCAGAAGCCGCGGTGGCGAGCGGTGTCCTGTCCGCCACCATTCTCGAAATCCGGGGCAACCCGAGGCATTTCGGCCTTACCGAAAGCCGGAGGCTTGGCCTGCGGGCGAAAGCAGCGGGACGGCCGCTTTTCCTATTGCGGCATGCGGGCGAAGAAGAAGCGAGCAGTGCTTTTTTCCGCTTCCTTGTCAAACCGGCGCGAGCCTCCGGGCGACGCCTTCCGAATGGATCCATGCTTGGCGGCAGCATCGGCCATCCCGTTTTCCAACTGACCCTGGAGAAGAGCCGCAATCCGGCTCCGCTCTCCTTCTTTCTGGAGTGGAATCCCCGTGACCGTCAATTTTCGCTCGACCGTGAAACAGGAGAAACTTCCTCTTTCCGTAACCCGCCAACGCATCCTGGCGCTGGTCTTCCCGCATCTGCCGACCGACAGGATCGCTCGTCAGTTCTGGGGCCTGTCGTGGCGAACGAGAGGGCGTCCTGACCATCCGCCGATCCTCTGTGCCGGGCGGCGTGACAATGCCATGCGGCTTACTGCACTCGATGAAGTTTCCGAACGGCTCGGTTTGAAACGAGGACAGGGCCTCGCGGAAGCGCGCGCCATGTTTCCGAAGATTGACGTGATGGATGAGGATGGGGAAGCCGACCAGGTGCTGCTCGAAGCCATCGCCGACTGGTGCGACCGTTATACTCCACTCGTGGCACTTGGTGGCCGCGAGGGCCTCCTTCTGGACATTACCGGTTGTGCGCATCTCTTCGGGGGTGAAGAGGCCTTGTTAAGGGATATTCTTAAGCGGCTTTTTCATATGGGGTTCGATGTCAAAGGAGCGATTTCTTCGTCCCCCGGTCTCTCCTGGGCGGCCTGTCGTTTCGGACGCGGTGGCGTAATTGATGACGAAACGATGAAAGAGGTGCTGGCCCCATTGCCGGTCAATGCCTTGCGCATAGACGACGCTATGATCGTCTCACTGCATAAGCTCGGGCTGAAACGGGTCGGTGATCTTTTTCCCATGCCGCGTGCGCCGCTTGCCCGCCGTTTCGGCACGCAATTGCTTCTTCGGCTGGATCAGGCGCTTGGAGCGAATGAGGAAGCAATTTCTCCCCGGCGGCCTGTCGCGGCTCTTTCTGCCGAGCGGCGGCTCGCCGAACCGATTCAGGCGGAGGAACATATCCTGCAGCTGATTGGGCAGATCGCGACGTCTCTTCGACCGGGACTGGAAGCTCGCGGAATTGGCGGGCGAGTTTTCGAACTGGTGCTTTTCCGCATCGATGGCCGGGTGTTCCGCATCACCGCCGGGGCTTCGCAGCCGCTACGCGATCCGGAACGTATCTCGACCCTGTTTTCCGAGCGTCTGAACGCCGTCCACGACGATCTCGATGCAGGCTTCGGTTTCGAACTCCTGCGCCTCAATGTGCTGCAGCACGACACTTTTAGGACCGCGCAAGGCGATTTCATCGGCGACGGAGAGAGTGAAATCTCACTTGCGGATTTTGTCGATCGAGTTTCGGCGCGTTTGGGGGCGGATTGTCTACAGTTTGCGGAATTGCGGCAAAGCCATATGCCGGAACGGGCGAGAGTTTTTGTGCCGGCGATGACGGCGGGAAGCGCGCAGAAGAAAGGGGATGAAGATTTAGCCTTCGCGCCCAGATCTGATCGGCCATTGCGACTTTTCCACCATCCGGAGCCGATAGATGCTTTTGCCGCAACGGTACCGGATGGCCCGCCCCAGCGGTTTCGCTGGCGCCGGATCGTTCATCGGGTCGTTCGGGCCGAAGGTCCTGAACGGATTTCCCCGGAATGGTGGATAGATCCCAAGGAGGCGGAGGAACGTGATTATTTTCGCCTGGAAAGCGATGCGGGTCGACGTTTCTGGATTTTTCGCGAAGGCCATTACGACGGAAAAACAGCGCCAAGCTGGCGCGTCCATGGGATTTTCGCATGAAGAATGCCCCCGTTTTTTTCGAGATCGGCGCCAAGACCAACTTCTCCTTCCTGGAGGGGGCTGCACGCCCTGAAGAAATGGTGTTGACAGCAAGCCTTCTTGGCCTTTCCGGCCTTGGCATTGCCGACCGGAATTCGGTCGCCGGTGTGGTGCGGGCGCATAACCAAGTCCGGGACATGAAGGAGACGTACAAGCGTCAGCAGGAGCAGGGGAAAAAGGAGGACGAGGAGGACGCGGTGTGGCCTTGTGCCTTTTACCCGGGAGCGCGTCTCGTCTTTTCGGACCACACGCCGGACGTTCTGGCCTATCCGCGGAATCGGAAGGGCTGGGCCAACCTATGCCGCCTGCTGAGCAGGGGAAACCTTAGGACGGAAAAGGGTTCCTGCATCCTGGAGGAATGGGATTTTCTGGAATGGTGCGACGAGATGATGCTTGCTGTCGTGCCGGATTTCACCCGCGCGGAAGATGCTCAGTACCTAGCGAAGCTGGGTAAGCAGCTGAGCTCTTATCGGGAGAAATTCGAAAAGAATATCTATCTCGCCTTGTCGCCGACCTATGACGGGCGCGATGCGTTCGTTTTCACCACCTTTGCGCAGATCGCTTCGCAATGTCACTTTCCGTTAATCGCAACCAACCTGCCTCTTTACAGTCTCCCCTATCGACGCTCGCTATCGGATGTCGTGACGGCCATCCGCGAGCATGTGACGGTTCAGGAAGCCGGCTTTCGTCTTGCCCCTAATGGAGAGCGGCACCTCAAACATTCCGCTGAGATGGCGCGGCTTTTCGCCAAATATCCGGATGCGATCGCCAACACTCAGAGGTTTTCCAAGCAACTGCAATTCTCGCTGGATGAGCTCAGCCATAATTATCCGGACGAGAGCGTACCGGGCGAGACGGTATCGGAAACCCTGGAGCGGCTGACCTGGGAAGGGGCCAGACGCCGGTATCCGGATAAAATTCCGGACAAGGTAACGGATCAGATCAGGTACGAACTCGGTCTCATCAAGGAGATGCAATACGAGCCTTACTTCCTGACGGTGCGCCATATCGTCTGGCATGCCCGATATGAGTTGAAAATCCTGTGCCAGGGGCGGGGATCGGCTGCCAATTCCACCGTCTGCTTTTGTCTTGGTATCACCGAGGTCGATCCGACATTCACGACGCTGCTTTTCGAACGGTTCATTTCGACGGAGCGGAATGAACCGCCGGATATCGATGTCGACTTCGAACACGGTCGGCGAGAAGAGGTCATTCAATACATCTATCGCCATTATGGTTTTCGTCACGCAGGCCTCACGGCGGCAGTCACAAGCTATCGGACCCGTATGGCCGGCCGCGAAGTGGCCAAGGCTTTCGGGCTTTCGGAAGACGTCCAGGCCGCACTTTCCAGCCTGGTCTGGGGCTGGTCGGAGGACGGGCTTTCGGAGCGGGATGTGAAGGCGGCCGGACTCGACGTGAAAGACCTCACGACGCAGAAAGTCCTGGCTCATGCGAAGGAGCTTCTGGGTTTTCCGCGGCATCTCACCCAGCATGTCGGCGGTTTTCTGATCACGCGCGACCGGCTCGACGAGGTCGTCCCGATCATGAGGACGGCCATGCCGGGGCGCTATATGGTGGAATGGGACAAGGATGATCTCGACACATTGAAGCTCCTGAAGATCGATGTGCTCGCCCTCGGCATGCTGACCTGTCTCAAGAAGGCATTCGACCTCATGCGGGTTCATTACCAGGTTGATGAAACCCTGGCGGGGTTGCAGCAGAAGCCTGAGGACGCCGTCTATGATATGATCTGCCGGGCCGATACGGTCGGCGTTTTCCAGATCGAGAGCCGGGCGCAGATGAGCATGCTGCCGCGGCTCAGACCCCGGAAATTCTATGATCTCGTCGTGGAGGTGGCGATCGTCCGGCCAGGCCCCATTCAGGGGAACATGGTCCACCCGTATTTGAAGCGGCGAGAGGATGAGCGAAACGGCCGGCCGGTAGAATATCCGAGCCCCGCGCTTAAAGAGGTTCTGAAAAGGACCCTCGGCGTACCGCTCTTTCAGGAGCAAGCGATGCAGATCGCTATCACGGCCGCGCGCTTCCCTGCCGAAAAAGCCGACAAGCTGCGTCGCTCGATGGCAACATTCAAGCGATCGGGACGAGTGGAGGAATTCAGGCGAGACTTCATCAATGGCATGCTGGAAAACGAGTATTCAAAAGAATTCGCGGAAAGCTGCTTTAGTCAGATCCAGGGATTTGCGGAATACGGTTTTCCGGAGAGCCATGCCGCTTCCTTCGCCCTGCTTGTCTACGTCTCGTCCTGGATCAAGGCTTACTATCCGGATGTCTTCTGCGCGGCGATGCTGAATTCGCAGCCCATGGGGTTCTATGCGCCGGCGCAGCTGATCCGTGATGCGCGGGAGCACGGCATCCAGACCCTTCCTGTGGATGTGAATAAATCCGAATGGGATTGCACCCTGGAAGAGGCCGTCTTTGACAGGAACGCGATCGACAAGCGTCATGAGTCCATGCGCGATGTCATCAAGACAAGATATGCCGTGCGACTAGGTTTTCGTCAGGTCAAGGGCCTGTCCGAAGATGACATGATCAAGAAATTCATCGCCAGTCGAGGAAGAGGCTATACATCTGTTCATGATCTCTGGCTTCGGTCTGGGCTCGATAAGTCGGCTATCGAACGGCTTGCGGACGCCGATGCTTTCACCTCTCTCGGGCTTACGCGCCGTGAGGCCCTCTGGGCCGTGCGGGGACTTGATGTGAAAAATACGACCGAGAGGTTATCTCTGTTCGATGTGGCAGGCTGTGCGGATCTCAGGCCTGAACCGAAGATCAGAATTCCGACAATGCTGCCGGGCGAGGAGGTGATCGAAGACTATCGGTACCTTTCCCTGTCACTGAAGGCGCATCCGGTCTCCTTCCTTCGTGAAGAATTCAGAACAATGGGAATCGCCCGAAGTGTCGATCTTCTGGACGTTCCGAACGGGCGAAAAGTCACGATCGGTGGGATCGTGCTGGTGCGGCAACGTCCGGGTTCTGCCAGTGGCGTGATCTTCATGACATTGGAAGACGAGACCGGTGTCGCCAATGCGATCGTCTGGCCTAAAACTTTCGAGCGTTTCCGATCGGTCGTCATGGGCGCGCGGCTCGTGAAAATCCGGGGGAAGCTGCAAAGCGAGAGCGGCGTTATTCATACGGTGGTCGAACACATAGAGGACATCACTCCCATGCTTGGCCTTCTGCAGAAGGAGGCGCGCCGGCCCGAGATATCATCGTCCCGATCAGATGAGGTATTGCAGTCCAGCGGCAATCATCGCCGGAAAAGGCGATCCAACGGTATGGAGGAGGAGAGACGTCAGAAAACGGCTGCTGTCGCACCGCCGCTCTATTCGACCGAACCGGGTAGCGTCATGCCCAAGGGACGGAACTTTCACTGAGTGTTAGCAAAAGGCTTCGTGAGAAACTGTTTTGCGCTTCGGTTTGCGTTCGTTGGCCGATATTCCCGCGTAGCGGCCAAGCGTCGATGAAACGATGCTTCCGATTTCAATCCGCTACTTCTCGAAAGGTCGGCAGAAAGAAGGCCGCATCGCATTTTTGATTCACGTCATGGAATGGCCGGCTTCTTTAAGAAATAACGCAGATACCCGATTTTTTCTTGACATCGGATGTCCGCTTTCGCAAAAAGAGGATGTTACAGGTCATGTTTCGCAGGTCGACCGAGAAATGCTGGTTTGCAGTTGCAATTACATCACCGACAGGGAAATCAGGGACGTTATCATCGAGCTCCTTAACGAAGACTGTTGGCAGCTGATCGTTCCGGCCAAAGTGTACCACGCCATGGGTAAGCGCGGCCGTTGCTGCGGCTGCTTCCCGAATGTTGTCGACCTCATCATCCGTACAACCGAGGAATATCACGCCGAGCACCACTCGACGGAAGCCGAGGTCGTTGTATATATGTCCCGCTTGAAACAATTCCATGAAGAGAACAGGAGAGCGGACATTGAAAGGCGACTCAAAGGTCATCGAGCGGCTTAACGAGGCACTTTTTCTCGAACTTGGTGCCGTCAACCAATATTGGCTGCATTACCGCCTTCTCGAAGATTGGGGCTATACAAAGCTTGCGAAGAAGGAGCGGGCGGAGTCCATCGAAGAGATGCACCATGCCGATAAGCTAATCGCGCGCATCATCTTCCTTGAAGGCCATCCCAATCTCCAGACAGTGGCGCCGCTACGGATCGGCCAGAATGTCAAGGAAGTTCTTGAAGCCGACCTTGCGGGCGAATATGACGCCCGCACGGCTTACAAAGCCTCCCGCGATATCTGTCATGACGCCGGCGACTATGTTTCGATGAAACTCTTCGAAGAGCTTCTGGCCGATGAGGAAGGTCATATCGACTTCCTTGAAACCCAGCTCGATCTGCTGGCGAAGATCGGCGAGGAGCGTTACGGTCTGCTCAACGCGGAATCTGCCAACGAGGCCGAATAAACCGGCATCATTGATAAAAGGCCCGGTGCGTCTGTAGCGGGTCTGTTCCGACGGCAATGAACGCGTCGCGGCGCCGGTGGATCAGGTTTCCGTCGGTTCGATATTGCGAAACGCGGGCAAGTAACCGTCTTGGCTAACGGACATCCGGCACCATCCCGAAGGGCTTCCCGTGCGGCTTTAAGTGCGAGCCATGTCCGCCAGGCCCCGGGCTTCGAGATGAACGCTGTGGGAATCTGGACACTTCTATGGAGCAACCTATCGGTCTCGCCGTCTTCGCTGTGCATCGAAAGCAGCAACCCAAGGTTAGATTCAGGCCGCAGCTTTGGCCAGATGCGCAAACTCCGCGACGACCTGATCATAAACGGCGCGCTTGAACGGTACGATCAAGCCGGGCAGATCGGTCATCGGCTTCCATTCCCACGCGTCGAATTCCGGTTCATGGCCGCCTGGCGGCGGGTTGATGGCAATTTCACTTTCGTCGCCGTCGAAGCGGAAGGCGAACCAGCGCTGCGTCTGGCCGCGATATTTGCCCTTCAATCCGATACCTATGAGATGCGGTGGCAAGTCATAGTTGATCCAGTCGCGCGCCTCTGCGAGTAGCTTGACGGTCCGGATACCAGTTTCCTCGTAAAGCTCGCGATAAGCTGCAGGAAGCGGATCCTCGCCCCTGTCGATGCCGCCCTGTGGCATTTGCCAAAGCTGCGGCGAACCGTCGTATTCGCTGTTTCCTTCGCTGACGCGTCGTCCGGCCCAGACAAGGCCATCGCGATTCAGCACCATGATGCCGACGCAGGGTCGGTAAGGCAGATCTTCGGCGAGAACCAGGCGTTTGTCCTTCTTGCTCATGCACGACTCCGATCCATCATGGCTCGACGCTTTCGCCTGCGAGTGCTGAAACCCCGACGATCTCGATCCCGCGTTGCGATGCCTTCTCGCTCCACTGCCTTATCGCATCAATGCTTTCATCGAAAGCGGAAGCGACGCCTACAGCCGTGCCCCTGCGACCGGCGATGCGCTCCAACTCGTCCAACTTCTTGAGAATTGCGTCCACCTGCAGTTGGCCGTCGAGGGTCAGATCGCCGAAAGCGTGCGGCAGTCCGACCGCCTTGGCGATAACCGCCGTCTTGGACTGGGCAGACGTGCCGTCGTCGAGAAACAGCAGGCCGCGTTGCGAAACATCGCGCAGGATCGGCTCCAGCGCATCCGCATCGGCAAGATAACGGCCACCAAGATAGTTCATGATGCCCGTGTAGTTCGTGATCCTGCCCATGGCTTCATGCAGCCGGTTGAGATTTTCTTTTACGGAAGTCCTGGTCAGCAATGTGTCAGGACCTGGATCGTTTGCCGGATAGTCGAATGGCTCCAGCGGCACCTGTACCAGGATTTCGTGGCCGCTGCGGCGAGCCTCCTGCATCCAGCGCTGGAGGCTGTTGCCGCTCGCAGCGAAGGCAAAGGTTATCGTCGGTGGCAGTTCCCTGATCGCCCTCTGCGTGCCCGTCTGGCTGAGGCCAAGCCCGCCCACGACGATCGCGATCCGGATTCCACGTGCACCAGACCATGGCCGAGCATACTGGTCCATCGGCCGCAATCCGTCCGGGCCGGTGATCGGCAACCGGCCATGGGGCGAGTCTTCGAGCAGTGCTTCATTGGGCTGGGCGGCCATGCGCGGATCCTGGCCAATTCTCTGGGCTTCGATGAGGACCGGGCCGCCATTGTCGCGGGATCGCGGCGTGTATTTTGTCACGACCATGCCGTCGTCCGTCAGCGTCCGCTCGATATTCGCGCCGGAAGTCGGATTGGAGCGAGGCATGCCCGCAGGTTGCTGCCCAGCGGAGTTCTGATCGTTCCTTCCGAGAGGCTGAGCCTGGTCAGGTTCGGATGCCGGCGGATCATTGGATGCGACCTGTCTCAGAGCGTCATCACCTCGCATCGCATAAATCGAAAGGCCGAGAATGCCTGCGACGGCGAGGGAGGCGAGAACGGCCGCGGAAGAAAATCTTCTAACCCGTCGCCGTGCGGCCGGCCGGCTTTGTCCCAGCGGTGCGTGGAGATCGCTGCCCAATTTCGGTCCTGTATCGTGCCTGCAGATAAACAGAACCGGCCAGCGAGGCGTCTTGGCAACGCGCTACGCTGGCCGGTCCGGATTTCGTCACTTCTTGATGGCGGCCGCAGCCTTGTCCGGATTGGCAGGGAAGGACGGATCAGTCTTCACGCCATGGAGCAGATCCAGTGCATAGTTGAGCTGGATGTCGTCCTTGGCTTCCGGCGGCACATAAGCGACGGAGCCCGAACCTTCCTCCGTCTCGGCGGCGCCTGGAATATGGCCCCGCAGGCTGGACTCACCTTCGGCGCGGACCTTGCCCTGCAGTTCCGGCGGCAGTGGCTGCTCAACCTTGATGTCCGGGTTGATGCCAGTGCCCTGGATCGATTTACCTGAGGGCGTGTAATAGAGAGCGGTGGTCAGACGCAGCGCGCCGGCGTCGCCGAGCGGGATGATCGTCTGGACCGAACCCTTGCCGAAGGAGCGCGTACCGAGAACGGTTGCACGCTTCAGATCCTGCAATGCGCCGGCGACGATTTCCGAGGCGGAAGCCGAGCCACCATTGACGAGTACGATCACTGGCTTTCCGTCCGTCAGATCACCCGGGCCGGCATTGAAGCGGCGGGTTTCGTCTGCATTGCGGCCGCGTGTGGAAACAACCTCGCCGCGTTCCAGAAAGGCGTCGGAAACGTTGATCGCCTGGTCGAGAAGACCGCCGGGATTAAGGCGCAGGTCGAGGACGTAGCCCTTCAGCTTATCGGCCGGTACATCCGCCTTGATCTTTTTGATCGCCTTTTCCAGGTCGTCGTAGGTCTTTTCAGTGAAGGAAATAACGCGGACGTAACCGACGTCACCGTTCTCAACGCGGGATTTTACGGCGCGGACCGCGATGATATCGCGCACGACGGTGATATCGAGCGGCTTGTCGGCGCCTTGACGAATGATCGTCAGCTTGATCGGCGTGTTGACCGCACCGCGCATCTTTTCGACGGCATCTTCAAGCTTCAGGCCGCGTACCGGCTGGCCGTCGATCTCCGAAATGAAGTCACCGGCCAGGATGCCGGCACGCGAGGCGGGCGTATCGTCGATGGGCGCGATGACCTTGACGAGTTCGTTCTCCATCGTCACCTCGATGCCGAGGCCGCCGAACTCGCCGCGCGTCTGTGTGCGCATATCTTCGGCATCTCTGGCATTCATGAAGCTCGAATGGGGGTCCAGCGAGGTCAACATGCCGTTGATGGCATTTTCTACCAGCTTTTCCTCGTCCGGCGGCGTCACGTACTGAGCACGGACCCGCTCGAACACATCGCCGAAGATCGACAATTCCTTGTAGGTCGAAGGACCGGCGGCCTGCGCAGGCACACCGGCCGAGTAAATCACGCTCATCGCTGTCGCACCCATGAGCGCCCCGACGATGACAAGAGAAGCCCTACGAATCATTTCGTGCCCTTCCAGTTTCTTTTGCGGTCCACCACGGCCTGGAATCGACCGGAGTGCCGTCCTTTCGGAATTCAATGTAAAGCGTTGGACGATCTGTTTCCAGCGCCAATGCCATTGCGCTTGCCACTCTTTTCTCACCCATAACGGCGATGGGTTCGCCTGCGAAGACGAACTTACCCTGCCGCGCATTCACTTCATCCATGCCGGTAAGGACCAGATGGTATCCGTCGCCGGCATTGAGGATGATCGTCTGTCCATAGCTTCGGAACGCACCGGCAAAAACGACGAGACCATCCGCAGGCGCCGTAACCACTGCTCCGGGATTCGAAGCTATGGTCGTGCCCCTTGCCGTATGTCCTGTCCCGTCGGGGTCACCGAACCAACGCAATACATCTCCGGCGACCGGAAGCTCCAGCTTCTGCTTGAGGCTCGAAAACGCATATGCGGGCGCAATACGGTTTTTGTCAGGCACGCCGCTTTTGGCGAGCTTTTTGGCCCTTTCGCGCTCGGCTTCCGAAAGGAGGCGGCGCCGCTCCTCTTCGAGGCGTGCCCTGTCGATTGCATCGCGGACGGAAGCGATCTCGCCTTCAAGCGATTGGATGAGGCTTTCAAGCGTATCGGCGTGCCCGGCAAGTTCTTCCGAGCGGCGGCGTTCGGCATCCAGGTCGGCGATGTTACGCCTGTTCAACTTTTCATTTTCAGCGAGGAGAAGGTTCATACGCCGCTCTTCTTCGAGGCTTTCGGCGATGGTGCTGGAGACGCTCGTCTTCTCGGTCAGGGCGGCAGCCTGCAAAGAGACAAGAGATTGGAGATCGGCGACCAACTCGTTCGCCTCGTCCCGCATGCCAGGTACGACAGCGCCAAGCAGGATGGCGCTGCGCACGGATGCCAATGCATCGTCGGGCGTGACCAGAAGCGCCGGCGGCGGATTGCGCCCCATCCGCTGAAGCGCTGCGAGCACCTCTGCGAGAACGGCGCGGCGGCTGCGCAGCGAGGCGTGAATGCCATCCTCCTTGACCTTGAGCTCGGCGATTTTCTTTTCGCTGGCCAGGATCCTCGTTTCAAGGCTCTTACGGCGGGCGGCGGATTCGATCAGGGCCTGGCGGACATCGGCGCTGTTTTTCTTGATATCCGCAATGTTCCTTTCAATCGTGGCCACTTTGTCGGCCGAAAGCTTCATGTTCTTGGACAGGACTTCGAGCTCGCCGCGCGTCTCGTTGCGCCTGCGCTGCAGATCGGCTGTAGGATCGACCATGGCGGCTGCAGGTGATCCGGTCTGCGGCGGCGGTGCCGGCATATCGGCATCCTGAGCGCGAGCCGGGCTGGAGGGTTCAAGGGGAGGAATCAGGGCGAAACCGAAGGCTGCAGCCAGAAGCAGCGCATGTCGGTACGATGTCATCCCTGTTATTCTCATTCCCGCTCCGATTTTCCGCCGGATCGAGGAAGCGTAAGCTGATTTGCCCGACGAAGCCATAAACAACATCGTGTTTGAATCTAAATGAAGTGTTTACACCCGGTGATAGGGATGGCCGGAAAGAATGGTGACGGCGCGATAAAGCTGCTCGGCAATGAGGATACGCACGAGTTGATGCGGCCAGGTCAGGGTGCCGAGATTGAGCACCACATCGGCGCGTGAGCGCAATTCCGGGTCAAGCCCGTCAGCACCGCCGATTGCCAGCATCAGATCGCGCTTGCCGTTGTCGCGATAGCGGCCGATGAGGCCGGCGAAAGATTCGCTGTCGAGCGCCCTGCCGCGTTCATCGAGGAGGATGAGGATCGCACCTTCCGGGAGTGCCTTTTCAAGCATGCCGGCCTCTTCACGCTTGCGCGTTTCGGGGTTGGCTGCGCGACTCTCCTGGACTTCCATGAGCTTGGACAATTCCAACCCCACCGCCGGGCCAGCTTTGGCGAAGCGGTCGAGGTAACGGGACGCAAGGTCCTTTTCAGGTCCGGCTTTCAGCCGTCCCACCGCAAAAAGGCTTATCCGCATGTCCTGATCCGTTTTTTAGCGGCCGAAATCCCGTCCGGGCGGCGAGCGTATGCTCGGCCCTCGAATTCGACGTCAGCCAGACCGGTTCAGGATGCGCCCAAACCTGTCAGTGCAGCAGTGTACCTTCCTCGATATCCGGAGCGGCCCACATCTTTTCGATGTTGTAGAACTCGCGGATTTCCGGGCGGAACACATGTATGATGATGTCACCGGTGTCAATCAGCACCCAGTCGCCAGCCTCCAGGCCTTCGACGCGAGGTGCACCCAGGCCCTCGTCCTTAAGATCGGAGATCAGGTGATCGCAGATGGCCATGACATGCCGGCTCGATCGTCCGGAGACAACGACCATATAGTCTCCGAGCGCTGATTTTCCGGCGATGTTGATGGTGACAATATCTTCTGCTTTGGAGTCCTCGAGACTTGCGAGGACCAGTTCGAGAGCGCGGGCGGCGGCATCGGCGCCACGTTCCAGGCTCTGCGGGAGGACGGGGGCCGTCTTTCCCTTGGCGTGTACTGTTGTCAGGGTCTGTCCTTTCTTCCGGTAACAGCAACATGCACTTTCCGCGAATCCGATTTGAGACTCGGTCGCATAGAGAAAGGTGGCATCGAATGGTCAATCTTTCAAGGGAGAGGCCAAAAAGGTGATCGTGACGGCCAGAATCTTCTTCATCGTTTCATTTTGCGGCTGTTTGCATGTTTCCGGTCAGGATTTCTGGCCGTTGACGGCGCGGATTGCGGTGGAGCTCAGTGCCGAACGCGGACCATGAATGAAAGTCCAGGCAGGGGCTTTGCGCTTCCACAATGTCCCGGCATCGTCCTCATCGATGCGGGCATAGTCAAAGGTACGGGCCATTTTCGACGAGAGGAAGGAAAGTGTCGAACCGGGGCGATCGATGACGGCGATCGGGAAGGTGGACGCGATCTCCTGCCATTTCTGCCAGAGATGGAAGGTCTTCAGGCTATCAGCGCCCATGACCCAGATGAAATGCACATGCGGCTTCCTGGCTTTCACAGAGGCGAGCGTATCAGCCGTATATGAACCGCCGAGCGTCTTTTCGAAAGCGGTGATCTTGATACGCGGATCATGGATCAGCTTCTCGCTCATGGTGAGCCGGTGCTTCAGCGATGCAAGTTCGGAGCGACTTTTCAGCGGATTACCGGGAGTAACCATCCACCAGAGCTGATCGAGCCCGAGGCGGCGGAGCGCGATTTCGGCGACCAGCAGATGCCCCTCATGCGGTGGGTTGAAGGAACCGCCGAACAGACCGACAGCCATGCCGCGCTCTACATGCGGCATGTCGAGATAGCGTGGATCGATCGTTTCCTGCCCCACGTGGAATCAGGGCCGGATCTGACCGGTGCCATGCACCAGGTATTTGAAGGACGTCAACTGTTCGACGCCGACGGGGCCGCGCGCATGCATTTTACCGGTGGAAATGCCGATCTCGCCGCCCATGCCGAACTCGCCGCCGTCCGCGAACTGGGTCGAGGCATTGTGCAGCAGGATCGCCGAGTCGATTTCGTTGAAGAAACGCGCGACGACATCCGGGTCTTCTGCAATCACTGCCTCCGTGTGATGGGACGAATAGGTGTTGATGTGGCGGATCGCCCCGGAAATGCCATCGACGATGGCGACCGAGATCACCGCGTCGAGATATTCGGTGCGCCAGTCTTCCTCCGTCGCAGGCTTGAAGCCGGGGAAGACCTTCAACACAGCGGCGGAAGCGTGGATTTCGCAGCCGGCTTCCGTCAACGCTTCAAGAATCGGCATCAGGTGCGTGCCGATCGCAGCGCTATCGACAAGCAGCGTTTCTGCCGCGCCGCAGACGCCCGTGCGGCGCATCTTGGCGTTGACGACGATCTTCTTCGCCATTTCAAGATCGGCGGAAGCGTCTACATAGATATGGCAGAGGCCTTCGAGATGGGCAAAGACCGGTACGCGTGCTTCGTTCTGAACGCGGGCGACGAGGCTTTTGCCGCCGCGCGGCACGATGACGTCGATAGCACCGTTGAGGCCCGACAGCATGGCGCCGACCGCCGCGCGATCGGTAGTCGGGACGATCTGGACCGCGTGTTCGGGAAGTCCGGCGGCTTTCAGACCGGTTACGAGGCAATCATGGATCGCCTTCGATGAATGGGCGGAGTCGGAGCCACCGCGCAGGATTACCGCATTGCCGGCCTTGAGGCAAAGCGCACCTGCATCAGCCGTGACGTTCGGGCGGCTCTCATAGATCACGCCGATGACACCAAGCGGTGTGCGTACCCGCTCGATATGGAGACCGTTCGGCCGATCCCAGGCGGCGATCACCTCGCCGACCGGGTCCTTGAACTCGGCGATCTCTCGCAAGGCGCTGGCCATGCCAGCAATGCCTTTTTCAGTCAGCGTCAGCCGGTCGATGAAGGAAGGAAGCAATCCCTTGCCTTCGACTTGTCTCAGGTCGATGGCATTGGCGGCGAGGATTTTGTCCCTGGCGGCAAGGATAGCATCCGCCATTGTATTCAGCGCCTTGTTTTTGGCTTCGGTCGAGGCCGTGGCAAGCTCCCTGGCTGCCGCTTTGGCATTGTGGCCGATCTCGTCCATGATGGCGGCGACGTCGGCCGCGTTTGCAACTTTATCAAGCATGGGCGGTATCCTCCTTGCGATCCTCTTTCTTCGCCTTGCGCCGAATCGGTCCGGTCATCACCAGGTCGTCACGGTGAACCATGGCAGCGCGGCCGGCATAACCGAGGATCGCCTCTATCTCGCCGGACTTGCGGCCGGTGATCTGGCGAGCCTCGTCGGCATCATAGCTTACCAGCCCACGGGCAATCTCGCGCCCGTCGACACCGATGATCGCAACCGTATCACCGCGATGGAAATGCCCCCTGATACGGCGCACGCCTGCGGGCAGCAGGCTTTTTCCCCCGCCAAGCGCGTTTTCCGCGCCTTCATCGACGAAAAGTTCGCCGGCCGGCTGAAGCTGGCCCGCGATCCAGGTCTTTCGTGCCGTGACGGGCGTGCCGGAAGGCGCGAACCAGGAGGAGCGCGTGCCCTCTTCAATGGCGCGCAGCGGATGGTCGGCCTTGCCAGAGGCGATGATCATGGCGCAGCCTGCGCCGGTTGCGATCTTGCCGGCATCGATCTTGGTGCGCATGCCGCCACGCGAAAGCTCCGAAGCTGCGCCCCCCGCCATCGCTTCGATTTCCGGCGTGATTGCCGGGATGGCCTCCAGGAACCTTGCACCCGGATCGAGGTGCGGTGGAGCCGTATAAAGCCCATCGATATCGGACAGCAGAACGAGGAGGTCCGCGCTGGTCATGGTCGCGACACGGGCGGCGAGCCGATCGTTGTCGCCGTAGCGAATTTCAGTCGTGGCAACCGTGTCGTTCTCGTTGATGATCGGCACAGCGCCGATCTTCAGCAATTGGTTGATTGTCGCGCGGGCATTGAGATACCGGCGGCGCTCCTCAGTATCTCCGAGTGTCAGCAGGATTTGCCCAGCCACGATCCCGTCGCGGGACAAGCTTTCTGACCAGGCGCGTGCGAGTGCGATCTGGCCGACGGCCGCTGCCGCCTGACTTTCTTCGAGCTTCAAGGCGCCGGAGGGCAGGTCAAGCACGGTGCGCCCCAAGGCGATCGCACCGGAGGAGACCACCAGAACGTCAATGCCTTTCATCTTCAGCGCGGCTATATCGGAGCAGATCGCATCGAGCCATTGCGATTTCAGACCCGTCTTTCGGTCGACAAGCAGGGCAGAGCCGATCTTGATGACGATACGGCGGTGGCTGGCGAGCGGCTTTCGGGCAGTCATTCGTCGCTCCCCTCGCCGAAATCCTCGATCGGCAAAGAGCGGTCGGGCAATGCCGTCTCTTCGCCCTCGCTCGCTTCGACGATGACGTCACGAAGGGCACGCAGGACCTCGGTCATGCCCCTGCCGGTAACAGCCGAGATTAGAAACGGCGTTTGGCCGCACGCCTTCTCCAGTTCCTTCGCCTTTTTCTTGAGTTCCTTCTCATCGAGTACGTCGATCTGCGAGAGTGCGACGATTTCCCTTTTGTCGGTCAGGCCTCCGCCATAGGCTTCGAGTTCCGTTTTTACGGTCTTGTAAGACTTGCCGGCCTTTTCCTCGACTGCCGAGACGAGGTGCAGCAGCACACGGGTGCGTTCCACATGGCCAAGGAACCGGTCGCCGATACCCACGCCTTCGTGGGCTCCCTCGATCAATCCGGGGATGTCAGCCAGTACGAATTCACGTCCGTCGATCGAGGCGACACCGAGGTTGGGATGCAGCGTGGTGAAGGGATAGTTGGCGATCTTCGGCCGTGCTCGCGTCACGGCTGCCAGAAACGTGGACTTGCCCGCATTCGGCAGACCCACGAGGCCGGCATCGGCAATCAGCTTCAGCCGCAGCCAGATGGTTTTTTCCTCACCTTCAAGGCCAGGATTGGCCCAGTTCGGCGCCTGATTTGTCGAGGTCTTGAAATGGGCGTTTCCGAAGCCGCCATTACCGCCCTTGGCGAGCCGAAACTTCTGGCCCTCCTTCGTGAGATCGACGATCAGCGTCTCGTTGTCTTCCTCAAAGATCTGCGTGCCAACCGGTACTTTCAGCGTCACATCGCTCCCGTTGGCGCCGGTGCGGTTCTTGCCCATGCCGTGCGTGCCGATCTTGGCCTTGAAGTGCTGCTGGAACCGGAAGTCGATCAGCGTATTGAGGCCGTTGACCGCTTCCACCCAGACATCGCCGCCACGCCCGCCGTCACCGCCATCCGGTCCGCCGAACTCGATGTATTTCTCTCGACGGAACGAGACCGCGCCCGCGCCGCCGTCACCGGAGCGTATGTAGACTTTTGCCTCGTCGAGAAATTTCATGTTTCCGCCGTCGGTTTTGCGTTGATCGGGGCCTCATCTGACAAGGCATCCGGTGGGTTTCGATATCGCCGGTTGGGACAGAGGTCAAAGATTATCATGAAACCCCCGGCAACCAGCCCGGCGGAATCTCTCCCGCCGGGCCTATCATCATATAGGTTACGGCCGCCGAAGCCGACGGAAGTCCTCGGGCAGCATCGCGGTTTCGATATGCGGCACCATGCGGTTGCGCGACATGCTGAAGATCTGGTCCGCGTCGGTGATGCGGAAACCGAGCTTCCGCTGGACATTCAGCGACGCGAGATTGTCCGCAAAGGCCCCGGAGCGGATCGCCGTATTGGGCATCCGCCGGAAAAAACGCTCCAAGGCTGCGCCGGCCGCCTCCGTCACGTAACCGCGATCCCAGTAGAAGCGGTTGAGCCAGTAGCCGAGATGCCACTCACCACGACGGAGTTCGATCGCGACGACGCCGATATGAGTATCGTCACCGGTCGTGATCGCCAGCGCCCAGTCCGGCAGTATGCCGGAGGTCTGCGGGACGATCCAGTCCAGCGCATCCTGCCGATCATAGGGTTGCGGCACTTTCGACAACATGCGGCTCACCTTGAAATCGCCGAGCGATTCGGCAATCGCCGGCGCATCGGAGAGTTTGTGAGGCCTGAGGACCAGCCGTTCGGTGATGATGACGGGGCAGGGGCCCGGCATCGTGACGACAGAATCGCTCTTCTGGAGAACGGCAGCGTTCATCTCAGTTCTCCCCAGCTTCTCAAGGACATCCAGGTCTTGCGGTCGAGCCGGAACCATTCGACCGCGACCATGCCGCCGAGCGCCATGCAATCGATCATGCCGGTGCCCTGGAACTGGAAGCCGCATTTCTGGATCACCCGCTTCGATGGGATGTTGGTCACCCGGCAACGCGCATCAATGTAATCGATGTGGTTGCGCGTGCCGAAGGCCATGTCGATCAGCACATGCGCGGCTTCGGTGGCGTAACCCCTGTTCCAATGGGGTTCGCCCAGCCAGTAGCCGATCTCCAACGTTCGCTCGTCCTGGTGGGGTTCCAGCGCGCAACAACCGAGGAAGGCGCCGTTGTCACCTCGCGTGATGGCGTAGACGCACTTGCCAATCTCGCCGGCTTTCGCACGTCGTACGAAATCGGCTGCGTCTTTTGCCGTGTAGGGATGCGGCATACGCGACACCATGGTCGCGATATTCGCATTGTTGGCGAGATGGGCAAGGGCGTCGATGTCTTCTTCATGGGGCGCGCGGAGAACCAGTCTCTGCGACAGTAAGACGGGGCAATCGCTCCTCGACCGTTCGGGTCTTAGCGGTTCCTTAGGCCGTTCCTCTGGCGGCCGGGATTGGCTCGCCCTCAGTAATTCGCCTTGCATGGTTCAGTCTCCTCTCTGAGGTTAAAGAAAAAGGGAAGGTGGGTGGCGCCCCATCTTCCCTTTTCTTCTGACTGAACTTTGCGCTTCAGCCGGGTCGATGAGACGCCGGCTGTTTTAGAGCGCTACCGGCTTATTCCGCTGCTTCCGCTTTCGGCATGACGGACACGTATACTCGGCCGTTCGCCTTCGTGCGGAAGGACACGTTACCGGCGGCGAGTGCGAAGATCGTGTGGTCCTTGCCGAGGCCAACGTTCTGGCCCGGATGCCACTGCGTGCCGCGCTGACGCACGATAATGTTGCCCGGAATGACGGCTTCGCCGCCGAATTTCTTCACGCCAAGGCGCTTGGACTCGGAATCGCGACCGTTACGCGACGAACCGCCAGCTTTCTTATGTGCCATTGGTGTTCTCCTTTACCTTCGAAACCCTGATTAGCCGAGAATGTCCGTGATGCGGACAACCGTGTGATGCTGGCGATGGCCGCGAATCCGCTTGGAATTCTGCCTGCGGCGCTTCTTGAAGGAGAGAACCTTCTTGCCACGGTTATGCTCGACCACTTCGGCCTTGACCGTCGCACCCTTGACGAATGGGGCGCCGATCTTGGCATCGGCGCCTTCGCCGACGACCAGGACTTCGCTGAACTCGATTACTGCACCAGCTTCGGCTTCCAGCTTCTCGATGGTCAGCATGTCGTTGGCTGCCACGCGATACTGCTTACCGCCGGTCTTGATGACTGCGAACATTCTTTATCCTTTCATGTTCGGTCCGGCTCTATCCGGAAAGGACGGCCGTCTTTTTGTCAGTCGGTCTATGGCAGGGTTTCGAAAGAGAGCATCTTTTGAACTTGCCTGCCGGTGAAATCCGCATGGCGGCAACAAAGCGCCATGCAAACAAAGAGGCATGGAATCTTTTCCACGCCTGATCGCGTGCGGGGATACGCGACAGACAAAAAACTGTCAAGGTAAAAGCTTAGCTTGTCTCGATATTCGCCCCTTGCCAGCTCCACCTTTCATCGCTATGAGAACGCCGCGCTGACCAACGCGTCACATCTTTAAGCGGAGAGGTGGCTGAGTGGTCGAAAGCACCGCACTCGAAATGCGGCATACGGGCAACCGTATCGTGGGTTCGAATCCCACCCTCTCCGCCATGGGTTCCCAGCTTTTCGCTGTTTCCTTCGTGACGAATGGGTCGGGCGCCAATCCGCTAATGTAGCCGGACGCCGATTTCCGGAATTTTGCCACTTAATTCCGGAATTTTGTTTTTGTACATTACAAGGCGATGCTGCTTCGCAGTGTTACACAAACTGATTTTTGCTGCGTAACCTAATTTCGCGCTCAACTTTGAAAGCGTCGAGCCACATCAGGGACCGATTGAATCGGGACTTTGACTGTAGATGAACCGTGCCGGTCGAAACATTCGTCACCCAAGAAGCTCATTCGGCTCTGTCCGGGCACGACAATACGTAGCACGTCGAGATTGTGATATACAAAACAATCGAGCTTCGAAAGCATGTCATTCTTCAGGTGGCCTGAGAGCCCCGACACATTGATCTTGTCCTTTATTTTCATAACGTATGTGTCCAAGCTTTGATTTAGAATCTTCGCTTCCCGTTCAATGCCGACTATTTGACGGCCCTCGAAGATCACCGGATCAATGCTATCCAGCTGTTTAATCCGCAGCGCATCGCTCTCCTTGTCGCAGACGCCAACATATATAAACGAATCACGGTTCGGCTCTATGTTCGCCATTCCGCAGATGGTCTGTAGAATGTCGTCTAATACATGCTCGCCGAACGTTCTCGCGGAGTTTAGAGTTAATAAGCCTTGTTTGAACTCGTAGTGAGGAAGCTCAATCCGTGACCTGCGAAGTGAGTTCTCGAAGGTGTAAACCAGCGGCTTGCCCAAGGGTATGTCGCGCACATCATCCTCAGCGAACGCATCCTGAATAGCGCCTTTGATAGAGTTGATATTCGCACGTCGTTTAGCGGGTTCGATGGCTTTTCGCTGTGTCGTTAGCTGTAGGTCTGCCAAGGCCATTACGAGCTTGTCGTAGTCGTGAACATCCATCCCTCGGATGATGATGAGCTCGTAGAACGCGAGAAAAAGCGCAGCAAAAATAGTTGAAATCTCGTTATGGTGCTGTCCTTTGGCGATGATGGACTGAAGGGTGCTCCCTTCTGGTATATGGTCGCATGTAATCTGGAGCCGATCGAACACGGTCAGAAAGTCGCGTTTGATATCGTCTTCGCCATACTTCGAAAGCAAATTTTCGATACGCGTGTACTCTTTTTCGGTCGGATCATATATGCGATCGAGCGATAGACGAGATCTTTGCACCGGTTCTTTATTGAGGATGCACGCCACGATATCCGCTATCATTTGCTCATCAAGGCTGTCTCTTAGGCTACTGAAGTGCAAAACTCCCTGTTTGGACCAAAAGGTATTTTCTGCGCTTATTCCGTAACCATGTACCGTTTTAACGCCTTGCACGCTGATTTCTGGCATGACTGACAGTGGCACATTCTCCTCCGACACATCTCCTCTTATTTCGCAGCTAAGGGTTCGAACGAGTTGAGAGAATCTGGAGGTGAGGCCTGCCTGCCTTTGTTCCTGTTCACTTAGCCGGCGACCATATGAATTTATGCGCTCAAAGATCTGGATTATAGACTCGCCGTCTGCCCTTTCCACGATCGTGACCGGAAGGACGTATTCGGAGAATGCTGCGCAATCCGTAGGGGAAAGAAGCAAACTGTCGTCCGCAACGATCTCTCGGTTGTCGTCCTTTGCCGCTTGAGCCGCTCTCGGCAACTGTCGCATGTCGTACAACAAGCCGTCTGCTGTTTTAAACGCGTTCTCAATAAAAGAGAATATAGTGTGTAGTCGTTGAAGGCCATCGATGATATCGTAGACGGCACCCTCGGAAGATCTCCGGGCGAGCAAAACCAAAGGGATTGGAAACTCCTTCAAAATGCTGTCGACAAGTTGCTGCTTTTCTTCCAGTGTCCATACCAGCTTGCGTTGATACCGGCGGTCCACATAGAAGTCTCCATCTCGGAACATGCGGTAAAGCGTTTGGATCGAAAGTGTTGTCGAGCTTAATTCGATTTGCATTATTGCCCCCCGGTAGCGAATCGTCACCACACGATTGCAGAATGACGCGTCCCATCACCTGACGGTAGGTCGGGAGGCGGCTCGATGACAAGGGGTAAGTTGTCACTCCGCGATGTAGGGTTTTGACGATGACCCCGCAATTTGCGTAGCGCAGCTGGAACCTCCTCCGGGCTGAGCATTCTGGGCAGGCCAGTCCATCCGTGGTCAGGAAGAATTTGCCCGCTGGCATCTCCAGCCACACCAGCGGGCACGGCGTCAGGCGGGCTAGAGGTAAACCCGCCCGACACTTTAGGCGGCATGAACCCAAGGCGTTACGATGACTTCGACCGTGCCCTTCCATGCGTTGCTCGCACCGTTTTCCAGGGTGGCCGCATTGATCAGGTCGAACGCCTTCTTTTCGTTGTCCGGCCCTACGACAAGGTGGGTCGGACGAACGCCGAGCAAGCGCCCTTCGTCACCCTTGAACTTCTGCATCGCGTTCCGGCCTACCTCATAGTGAGCGGCATCGAGTGTCTGCCGCGATCCCCACGCCAACTGCCAGAGGCCGAAACCGGCATTGGAGCGGGCGCGCGTGCCGTAGATGTACTCGTCCCGGAAAAAGACTTTCTCGTCCGTATCATCGTCCAGGGCGGTGAGCTTGTAGGGAATGCGCTCCTGGTAGATCAGCGGCCTGATCGCTCGCGAGCAATCCAGAAGGAACCACGGTTCGCCCGCGCCGCCATCGGTGTTTGCGACGGAGGTAACAGGAAAATCGCCACCGCTGGAGCCAACAGGATGATCGGTGTCGAAGAAATATTGCCCATCATAGCACTCGGAGGTGAAGCCCTTGGCGAGCAGATCGAAGATCAGTTCATCGGGATGCTCGGCAGCGGCTTTGCCGAGTTCTTCGAAGGCCGGGGCGAATATGCCGTAATGGTCATCTTCAATCCGTTCCCGAGGAACGGAAACGGTGCTTTCGAACTTCCGGTTCTTGATCGTGAAGCCGTGCGCCGAAAGGTTCTTGATGACGCGGTCACCGATCCATTCACGCATGCGCGGGAGCTGGCCGAGCCAACCGTAGATTTCCTCGCTGGTAGTGGAAGGCACGGTCATGGCGACGGTCGGATAGACCGACTTCGCGCCGTCAAAGCCCTTGGCATAGGCTCCCTTGAAGCCCGTGAAAATCCTGTCGAGGTTCGCCCTGTCGATGATACCCATTTTCGTTTCCGCTCGTGGTCAGGCCCTCAGGCCTTTGCGTTGATGTACTGTTCGGGCGTCAGGCCCATGTTTCGGCAGATGGCGAGTTCGTCCTCGCCAAGCTGATGTTCGGCTTTGCCGTCGCCCGGTGGCGTGGCGCGGGCATGTGAGGCCACGGTGATGTTGGCCAGGTGTGGGCCGACGCGGCTCATGAAGGCGTCGAACTGCGGCTTGTTGACCGTGCACAGCGAGATCGCCCAATCCTTGAGGAATGGTGCGAGTGAGCCGCTGCGGATATGCGCCGCAACGTGGGTCTCCGCCGCGTCCTTGGTGATGCCCTGGCGGAGCTTGTTGCCTTCGGCCACAACACGCTCAAAGTCACCGATCGGAACGAACCTCGTCGGGTCGGGGTTGGCGGAATTGACCGCAAAGGCAGGATCGCCGGTCAGGCTGGCGAGGTCGCTCGCGAGCGTCGAAAGTTCTTGGAACTTCGCAAGGATTTCTGCCTGACCGGCGGTTTCGGGAAGCCCGAGCAGCTTTGCAGCCGCCGCGAGCTTGGCATTTACGGTTTCGTTGTCCATGGAAGTCTCCGCGCGGTTCAGCGCTACGAGTTGGTCAAGGTTCGGGGTGTTGGTGAGAGTCGCATTCCGCAAGAACAGCACTTCCCCGGATTTTGTGTGGAGGAAGACCGGAGAGATGTACCGGTATTCCTTGCTGGCGATGTGTGCCGCCGCCTTGTCGGTCCACTCGACAAGGCCCCAGATGCCATCCTCGCGTGCCTCAAGCCCGACGATCCAGCCTGCGGCCGGTGCGGCATGGCCATTCTTCTGGCTGTTGATCGACTGATGCTCATAGTCGAGGACGATCTTTCTCTTGCCGTGATAGGCCCGCGTTTTGTTCATGACGGCGGCGGCATCGGGCATCGAATACGGCCCGCGACCGTCGATCCCGGTGAACGTTCCGGCGGGGATCAGATGCACCCAGGCGGTACGGTCGCCCGCCTGTTCGGCCATCAACGCAAGGATGGGCGTGGAAGAGGCGTTCATGCGCGGTCGGCTCCCGTTGGTCGAAAAACTTCGCCGTTGCGCTGTACGGGCTTCAAAACGGCTTCAAATTCGTTTCTAGGCGTGGGGGCACGGCGCACTGTGGCGGTGACAAACATGCTCATACTGTTTCCTCGCAAATCTTCTTTCGAATACCTGCGAGGTATCCTTCACTCAGCCCTGTCTCTTGCTGCACCTCATTCAGAGAACAGCCGTCTTTAAATAGCTTGGCTGCTTGTTCGCCACGGCTTGCTTGCCTGTCCCGAATGGCGACGGGGTCAACGAATAGCTTCTTCCACTCGTAGGCCATCGTCCGTGCAACGCCGACCGATTGGCAAACGTCCCGGATTGTCGCTCCCTTCTCCAGCATGGCGACGGCAAGCAGACGGCGGTAAATGCGACCGTTGAAACCGGCCGCCACTGGAAAACTGACGCCGCCACCGAAGTGATCGACGATTTTGATCGCGGCCTCTTCCCCGACGACCGTCGTCAATGCCCACTTCTTGGGAGCTTCGGGATCACGCCCATGCCACGCCGGAAGGTACGCACCTTCACCGCCGTAATGCAAGGCAAAGCGCAACGTCGCTTCTATCCCGACGATGCGCGCCACGTCCGCCAACGTCGGCGGCATGTTCCTCAACCATGAGCGCTCACCGAGCCCAAGAGACAGTAAATCTTCCAGAGTGACCTTCATGCGAGATGAAGTACATCACCGTCCGAAAACGGATATCGTCTGAATTCGGACGGCCAAACGGTGGGAGGAAGAGGAAGGTGCGCGGCGGGGCCTCGCCTGAACCCCGCATAGCGGTCCCGCCCCAAGGCGGTCCTACGGCAGCGAGAGTTTCACCGTGTCACGCGCAACGCAACGATAGGGTGTCTGCCGTTAAAAGGCAATGAATCCCAGCTGGGCAAAAAAAACTGCGCAAAATTTGCGCTATTTCGAAATTGCGGCAAGTTGGCGGAATTAAGCTCAACCTGATCCAATTTTCGGTAATAGGGCCAACGTTGTCCCTATTACCGAGCAAAGCGCAAAGTTTGCGCTTTGCTTATTAGACAGCCGATCAAAGCGCCAAGTTGGCGCTTTGATCATGCCGCTTCCCTCATTGCCCTGGCATAGGCGGTGCGGGCATCCGCCGCCATGCGCTCGTAGGCAGCGCGGAATACGCTATCCTCAAGCCGTTCATTGACCGTTTGCAGTGCGAAATGGATGTTCGTCCGCTGGCGCTTCTGCATCCGGCTCACCTGCCGCTGATCCACCGCCAATTCCTCGGCCATGATCCGAATCGCGATCTGGCGGGCGAGCTGCGCATCCTTGTGCTTGCGAAGCGGTTTCCGCATCTGCTCGATTGAAAGCCACCCGAAGACGGTTTGAACCGCCTGATAGGCACAATGCTCCGCCAGCTCGGCGCGATGGTCAGACGCGTGGATATTGAACCGTCCGGCAGGCCGCATCCGATCCATGGAGGTCCGGTGCTTGCGCTCTCGCTTCCGCGTGACGCTTTCGGTCATTGTGGCCGATCCTCGCCGCTGGAATAGCCTTCCCAATAGGCTCCTTCGATCATGTCAAAAACGATGGACCGGACGGTATTATAGGCGCTCCCGACTTGGCCGATCTCCTTTTCCGTGGCCAACGGTTCGCGAAGCGACATGATCGCTGTCATGATGGCTTCCGTCCGCGTGAAGGCAATGCGGTGGATTTCTTTCTTATGGATGTCGTCGCTCATTTCGGAAGATAGCCCTTTTGTCTCAGATAATCTGTCAGGAGCTTTTCTACCAATGAAGTCAGGGACCGCTGATCATCAGCCGCAGCTTTGTCCGCAGCCTCCTTGAGGGTTGGTGTAATCCGCAGGTTGACCTGGGCGGATTTGGTCTCTTTTGCCATTTGTACAGAAACTCTCTTTACATATCCCACACAGACTGTATAGATAATATCTGTACATATCAAGCGGCCCGTTTCGATGTTCGAGCATCGTCACGGGCCTAACTGCAGGCACAGGAGGTTACCCGATGCCCGAAGCTGTAGACAGCAATAGCATACCCATGCCCGAAGGTCAGCCGGACGATTTCACCGCCGTTCTCAATTTGACCGGCGCACTGGCCTACACTCTCATTGAGATGATGATCACGGCGCGACTTGAAAAGCGCGCTGCGGAGGCTGCTCCGGCTGACGCTCGGGTGACGATATGGCCTGAGCTATTCAACCACGTGGAGCGGATCGTTGCGGACGTTTACGCCGATCATGGCCTTGACCTGCCGGAGCCGGGCCACGGCCGTCCGACTTCGCAGTATTACCACAAATTGCTTCGCAAGCTTGAAGGATCGCGTGATCCCTTCGAAGCCGGTATGTTGCTGCCTTGGCTGGAGATCGAAATCCGCGAGGACGCGTCGAGACTTGCGGCAGTGGGCATCAAGCGGGATGACACCTCGTTACGCGACCGCCTGATTGCGGAGCAAGCGTCCGTGGGTATTTCTCCGGCTGATCTCTCCCAGGCATTCAGCCTCAAGCGGGCCGCTATCGAGCGAATCATAGCGAGGCTGAACGGAGAAAATCAGGAAGGCCGCCGCACCGCTTGACGCTGGTCACGTAAAAGGCAAGGCGCGGCTCCCCACCGCGCCTTTTTTCATGCCAATTTTCCCGTGCGCTTTCGGCGATGACGGATGCCTCTCTTCCGTTCAATCTCCTCCTGTCAACGATCCACATGGAGGTGATTTTGTCTTCGCGTCTCACTGCCCGCCAAGCTCGCGCACTGGTTGAATACTCGAATGTCACGCCGGTATGGCTTCTGCCCTTCTGGCGGCTTGTCAAAGGCCCTGCCATGGGCGATTATCACGCCGCGTTCCGAATGCTGCCGGATCGTCTTCCGCCCGGTGTGAAGCCTCCGACAGATGTAGAATGCGCCGTCGTTCTGGTGGATCACGGGCTTGAGTGAGACGCAAAATTTGTGCGAATCTTTTGGCGCGTCAAGGGCGGTCTTAGCCACTGTTTTATTTGGGTTTTTTGACCATTTTAGAGATTCCCACATGAATATGCGAATCTAATTTGCCTTTTCGGGCGTTTTCGGCCGGTGTTAGGACGTTCTTGGCCGAAAACCTGATCTGAATGGATTCAATGGTTTGAAGCCGTTTAAAAGGGTTTCGAGCCGTTTTTGAAGAGCGTTTGAGGCTTCTTCGAAAATAGAGCTTGCGAGCATCGGAAAGGGCCGATTTTGTCATTTCTTGGTGTCAAAACGAACACTCCGAATGTCGCCGCCTCGGCCCGAAAAAGCCTTTTATTTCTAAGGCTTCATCAGCATTTCCCGGTTTTTCCCGGATATTCCCATTAATTCCGGAACTGAGTGTCAGACAACAGCTAAGAAAGATTTAGGCACGCTGGCGCCACAGTTGGGTTGGAAAAACGCTTTTTATGTATTCCTCTTGACAAATTGGGTGGACTTAGACATGTAATGAGTCGACTAGACGAAGTGGACCTCACGCTGCCACTTTGAACTGAGCCATAGCTGAGCTTTGGATCGTTCTGAGAGGGGTGGTAAGCGGAATGTCATCCATAGATGCTTGATCCTACGGGCCCGGGGATTTAGTAGACTAGGCACCAGACGCAAGTCTGAAAATTCGTCATCTACTCTCACGACTTCGGAAAGCCTCGAGCTGAAAAGCTACGGGGCTTTAACCGTTTCCTCGCATGCAATCGTCTACTAATAAGTTGGCATTTTTCTTTTCCGGCTTCCATTCCCCGTTCTGGCGGCAAAAAAGTGTCGTTCGCCCCTTGTGAACGTGTCCGTCTGCTCGCGTCACATCGAAATGGAATTTATCCTCATAGGTGCAACCAAGTCTAAAGTGTCGGGTCAAGGCGATGTCCGCGCGATCCTCAGGGCCGGCGCTGCCGTGCTGGATTTCCGTGGAAGTCGGACTAAACCGCAAGTCCCCTTTTGCTTTATAAGCGCGATCCTGTCCGGCAAAACGCTCCACCCGAAAGTTCTTCGCCTTCTTCTGCTGCTTGTCTATGTCGAAGTCGATCTTGAAGAGCTTGTCGATGCCCATTCCGTAATTGATGGGAGGCAGCAGGTAAGGGGAGTTCAAGGACCTCATGTTGTCTTTCAGGTGCTTTATAGCTGCCAAGCCACGACCAATAGCTTCCACTGCCGCCTCGACGGTTCGATTAGCTCGACCATAGCATTGATTGTTAAGGGGGATCGCTAACGGTGAGTAATGCAATACCTCCTGCAATTTCTTCGCATTCTCCCCCGGCTGAAACAGGAGGAAAAAATGATCTGGCTTTACCAGGCTGCAGGTTTGCCCTTCACTTAGGGCGCAGCGCTTTCCTGACGAATGGTTCAGCGCGCATTGCTGAGTCGGGTTTCGACAGAAACTGCTAGGTCGCTTCTTCTCTCCGAAGATGGCGTCGCGGCAAGCTTCCAGAATTGCATCGATTTCGTTTTCTACGTAGTGAGCCTGTTCATCCTTGTGAAGTCGTGACGACGCCACGCGGAAAACATAACCCGTCGAGTAACGCGCTCGCAAATCCGCCAGCACAACGCTGTGGATCGCGCTTGGAACTCCCGCTAGAACAACCGCTGTATTTGCCATCGGCGACTACTGCAATAGGGCAGATAGGAGATCCAAATTTATACTGTAGTTCTTTCGATCCTTTTCAGGTATGGACAATACAAGATTGCGCAGGGCCTCAATTCCATTCGCATCTGCCGTGCGCAGTGCTGATGGAGGAAGCTTGGCGGTCGAGGCAACATCAGTTGGCCTATGCGCATGCGGGCGATCTTCCCTATAGAAGTGGTCCTGAAGGCTGTAACCTCTAAGCTTGAACCAGTCTTCGATTGCGAAGTAGGCAGCTCTGTTCCGTTGTGGAAGAGCCAGGTCAACCGGAGGAATGCGGTGCGGCTCGATCTCTTCCCATCCAGGCGACGGTGCCGCTGAATCCTGAGGGGCATCCCAGAAGTGGACCTCCGGTGCGAGGCTTATGAACCGCCGTTCGCCTTCCTTTATAGGTCTGAAGAATGCGGCCCAAAGAACTCTGTTTAGGCGAGGGAGTGGTGCATCACGATGCGCGGTTGCCGACTCGTCGACAAATACTGACAGTGTGCCCTGACTTCCGATAAATCCTATCTTTCCTTCAAGGTGCTCGGTTAAAACGTGTGAGAGTGTTTTATCTCTACCGAGAAGTGATCTTACCGGCCTACCGAACTCTTTTGCGATCCGTCCGCCCAGTTTGGACAAAAGGACCGGTTTCGCTGGCTCATCCGACTCTACCAAGAACTTGTAAACCCATTCGGCGACCTCCTTCCTCTGTGTCTCCTCGGAAGGTTCTGCTTCATCTTGCTGGAAATTCATTTGGACACTCAATGGTGACGTCGCTTCAACCCGATTGTTTTCGCTTGCGAAGCAAGCACGGACAGAGAAAAAAATAAAGGCCCCAGTCGGTTTAAATGAAAATGCAGCTTATGATCGGTGTGCTTGTATAACCCACGGCGGTCAATAGTTTTACCTTATTCCCAACGGCTCTCTAGTGCCGGGATAAACCTTGGCTCCCCTCTAGGGGCATCCTACGCGTGATCGACAACATCCGTTTGGAGATCGTGCATGGCATCTATCAGAAAGCTTAGAGGACGTTGGCAAGCCCAGGTGCGTCGGCGCGGTATGAAACCCCGCTGCAAGTCATTTGACACCAAGCAGGAAGCCGAGAAGTGGGCGCGCGACCTGGAAGCCCAGGTCGATCGGTTCGGTGCCGCGCCGGATACGAGGATCCTCGAGACCACAACGCTTGGGCAACTCCTTGAACGCTATCAGCGTGAAGTGTCGCCGTTGAAACGCGGGTCAGTGCAAGAGATCCAGCGGATCGAGGTGCTGCGTCGTCATGATCTCGCATACCGGACAATGATCGGTCTCAGCCAGCAAGACATCGCCGCGTTTCGCGACGAGCGGCTCCAGAGCGTAGCTCCATCTACCGCCGTGCGCGAGTTGGCGATCCTCAGCCATGTCCTTGAGGTCGCGATCCGCGATTGGGGACTGCCGCTTGCAAGGAACGTGGTGAAGCTCGTCCGTCGTCCGGTCATTCGCAATGAGCGCAGTCGCCGCCTGACCGGTGACGAAGAGCAGCGCTTGCTCGATGGTTGCGACGCGGGTCAGCTTCCCTACCTCCGGACGCTGCTGATCCTGGCTATCGAGACAGGGATGCGTCGTGGGGAAATATTGGGGCTAAAATGGTCGGATATCTCGCACAATCGTCGGGTGATCACGCTGGCTATGACGAAGAACGGTTCCGGTCGTGACGTGCCGCTCAGCCATCGTGCGTTTGAGGCGCTGATGGATTGGAAGAGTAGAGCTGACGTAGATAAATCTACCGTCTTCCCAATGACTTCCGGCGCGTTGGAACAGGCGTGGCGTCGGCTTCTGGTTCGATCGAACGTCAAAGGTCTGCGTTTCCACGATCTACGTCATGAGGGCGTCAGCCGTCTATTCGAGCGCGGCTTGAACATGATCGAGGTCAGCAGCATATCGGGGCACCGCGAGTTGCGTATGTTGAAGCGTTACACGCATCTGAGCGCTGACGATCTAGTAGCGCGCCTTGGCTAGTTTGCCTAACGCTACTTACCTGACCTTTACATTTTGGAGTTTGAAGACGTGTCTATGTAAAGGTCGAAGCCGCAGACCTTTACATTATACCTATCTTTGGTTGTGGGTGACGTTGTCATAAATTCCGAAATCGTTGCGGAAATGACCCGGACCTTTACCGAAGGTTTACATAATCTTTACAAAATCAACCGAAATCGGCGATTTTGTTCTCGATGTAAAGGTCCGATAACCCGCTTCGGTTGTATTGCTTCCGTTGCCTGGTGCGCTCAGGACGATCTCGGCGAATGGACACATGATACGTGTTAGATACTTCTTAGGTTCGCTTCAGCGTCTATTGGAATCCCTTGATTGCCAGAACCGAAAACATATCCGCGCGCATTATTATGTGTGCTTTTAGATCATGCGTCGACGCAGTGCCTGGTCCATTTTCTCAAACGTCCTGAGCGGTGACCGACTTCACGGTGCTCAGATTTCCCTCGCACGTGCAGCACACGGACGATGAGCGGAAGCGCGCTGTCTTTCTGTCCACATCAACCCGGTGCCGAGTAGCCTCCCATGCCTGGACGGTGTGATGACCGGTGCCTTGCCACTCCCATGCGCATCTGCCGCGCATCGAAGTCCTAGGAAAAGGCAAGCCTCGCGATGGGGATGCTTTCCGTGCTGGCGACGATCCGGAGGTCCAAACCGCCTGAGCCGGGAACTTGGTCGAAATCTTCATGTGACAGCGCAAGCAGACAAAAAGCATAGGCCAAATGCACGAGGTTGAGGTGCGGCAGCTTCCGTGCGACCGAATGCAAGCTGATTGCTAAAATCACCGGAACCAGCCGGTGCGCACCTGTGTCAGAAATCACCCGGAAGCAAATTTCCGTTCCCGTCCATTCATTGTCTATTACTTTATACTTATTAAGTAAGAAGAACATAATAGACAACGGAACCTCCTCTTCCCGGCCGGGAAGTCCTCTCCATTGCGAACTTACGATGCCATTCGAGAAGTGAAAACTCTTCCGGGGTTTAGAGTTTTCACTCCTTGGTGCCTTGCAATCGCTGCAAGAGATTCTTGCAGCTGTTGAGTGACCAAGCCTTCCCACGTTCCGGCGATACGCCTTCAGCGTTAAGGTGCCGCATCAGCATCGATGGAGTGATGACATCGCCGGGAGCAAGGGTGGCTCTGAATCTATTCACCACCGGGCGCAGTTGCTCCGCCTTCCGCTCTGCTCTTGCTCTGTTGGCAGAAGCCCCCTTCAGCGCGTTGTGAATGTCAGGTGCTTGCCCCTTTCGAATAGAACCGGAAGCCAACGAGGCGACTTTGCGCGACAACGCTTCTCTGGAAAACGCAGCACGCTCAGGGAGCTCGAATTCGCTCCACTTCTTTCCGCTCAAGCAATCGATCACGTCGATTTGCAGACTGTCCAGATCTGCCATGGCTTTTGAAATATTTGCGTGGCTGCTTTTACGCAATAGGTGCCCGATGTCAGCCAACCACAAATCACTACCTTGGCTTCGAGCACGATCAACTGCTCGTTTGAAGGTGGCGTTCCGCGTGAATATGCCATCGCGATAGGTAGTCACCGCCGGCAATCTGTCAGGTGGATTCAAGTTCATTTTCTGAGCAAATCGAAACACAATCGCCGACTGCGTTCGCAAGGCTTCGATCTGATTCAGCTGTTCCACCGATGTTGGCATCTTCGGCACGTAGGCGAAAAGAAATGCGACCGACTTTGGATGATTCATATTTGTCTCCTGGACCACCAACACCGGCGTTTAGCGTCCGGATGGTCCCCAAATCAATCCATCTCAGCGGGCCAGACATCATCATCACTCACGACCTGCGTCATTTCAGTCGCCCGACCGCTATAACGAAAAGCGTTACAAACAAATGGAGAATTCCCATGAACATGCACGCAATCCCGGTCCCTGAAGAACTGATGTCCGATTACCGGGCGTTCTTTCCGAAGCAGCTCACTCGCTACCTGGAAACCGGTGATCTCAATTGGCGCGAGCTTGGCCAGCACTACGTCTCGCTTCACCAGATCTGCTGGCACTTATGGGATGATGAAGGTCTGTTCCCCAGCCATTTTCATTCCTTGATGAAGCGCGTGTGCGGTCACGAGTATCGGATTTGGGAGCGTAAGAGCGGGAGCTACGGCGGTGCGGCACGGACCGTCGCAGCACATATCGACAACTACCTGATGAAGGCGAATGGACATCCGCGCGCGCCGATGGGATGGTGGGTCGACAGCGCGCTCAACGCCAATAAGCCCAGCACTGACTGGTTGTTGTTGGAAGACGAATTGAAGCGGCTGCCGGTCAACGCGGCATAGGTTCGCGGTGCTATCTCTCTGCGGGACGAAAGGTGCCCGCAGAGATATGTCGCATCTGAACATATCTCCCGTAGCAGCTACTAATCGAGCGGGGTTGTCTCAGGGCTCGCACCGAGCGTTGCTGCTGAAGCTTCGCTGCAAACGATGGAAAAACCAGCCGGTGCGCACCTGTGTCAGAAATCACCCGGAAGCAAATTTCCGTTCCCGTCCATTCATTGTCTATTACTTTATACTTATTAAGTAAGAAGAACATAATAGACAACGGAACCTCCTCTTCCCGGCCGGGAAGTCCTCTCCATTGCGAACTTACGATGCCATTCGAGAAGTGAAAACTCTTCCGGGGTTTAGAGTTTTCATCGCGTTTTTTATCCCAACCAGGGACGTTCCGGATCTTTCGGATCGGTTACAAATCCGCTCTTGGTGTTGGCACGTCGCGCCGCCGTGCGGTCTTTATTAGATCCCTCAGCCTGCGACAACGCAGCAATCAGGATCAAGGCCACCAAACTGAAGAAGAATCCGAGAGCGAACCAGCCCAGAGGATCGCGGTTCTTGTTGGCCGCGAGGATCGCGCATGCGCCACCGAAGACGACGCCGGACGCAAAGATGATCAACGTGAGGTCCATGGTCTTCTGGTCCGTGAAAGGTGGACGAGAGCGAAAGGGAACCTTTGTCCGATAGAGGTCAGCTGTAACTGCTGATCCGGTCGCATCCTATGGTTTCAAGGGCTTCCGGAGGAGCTCCATTTAATGACCGACAGAGCGAAAAGGTTCCTTTATGTCAACCGCTTAGCAGCCACTAGAGCGTGAGGATTTGGGAGATGAAGCTGGTCGGTTACGCCCGTGTTTCAACGGTCGAGCAGAACCTCGACATGCAGATTGCTGCGTTGAAGGCGGCAGGTTGCTCAGAGATCTTCACCGATCATGGACTGTCCGGTGCCGACTTCCAGCGTCCTGGCCTTCTCAAGGCTCTCAGGCAAATCAAGCGACGTGACATGCTCGTCGTTTGGCGCCTCGACCGGCTTGGACGATCCCTTGTCGACCTAATTCAGACCGTAAACGGATTGTCGAAGCGGGGCTGTGACTTCCGATCGCTGACCGAGAGCATCGATACGTCATCATCAGGCGGACGGTTGGTTTTCCACATAATGGCCGCGATGGCAGAATTTGAACGAGCCATCATCAGCGAGCGCACCAAAGCGGGCATGGAAGCGGCGAGAGCACGAGGATCACGCATCGGACGGCGCCGCTCGATGACACCAGAGCAGACCGAGGCTGCAAAGCACGCCGTCGAGATTGACCTGGAGCCGATCTCTGAGGTCGCTGCGCGGTATGAGGTCCATCCGAAAACACTAGCTCGGGTTCTACGGGGCGCCGGGATCGAATAGCCTGTCGAAATCGCCGTCGAGACTCACCGGCGCGTTTGGCATGTCGAAAGCTGTGGTGCAACGTTTAGGATTGCCGAGCCAGCCAGCGAGCACCTGTGAGTCAAAGAGCATCATCCCGCTTCATGATCTTGCAGTGGCCGCTTCCTTCGGCGATGTTCAGCCTCGAAGTGAAGGGTTAGTCATGAGCAAGGCATGGATGGTGCGCGCTGAGCGCGATGGGCGGCTTTTCGACGCGTTCAAGGAGAAGTCGGCAGTTGCTATAGGCTGGAATGAGGTTGGTGATCTTTCGAGCGTTAAGTCTCGCAAGGCGATCGCAGATCTCGTTAGTGCATCCTGGCCCGAGACGAAGCCGCAGTCGGTTGCTATGGCTGCGGGGCAGCTGCACCGCTTCGTGAACGAGATCGAGGTTGGTGACATGGTCGTCACCTACAATCCCTCTCGCCGTGTCTATCTGCTTGGCGAAATCACTGGTCCCTATCGCTACGATACGTCGGTAGACCCAGAGGATGCGCAATATCGACCAGTGCGGTGGCAGGGCGAGGTTAGCCGCGATCTCCTGTCCGTCGAGAGCCGCAACAGCCTTGGCGCAATCTCGACGCTCTTCCGTATTTCCAGTGAAGTTTCTGCTGAGCTCAAGAAGGCAATGGTTTCGGGGCAGCCGGCAAAGTCGGAAACTGTTGCTGCGGCGACGGAAGCCACGGAGGAAGACCTCTTCAAATCCATGGAGAGCCGTGCACACGAGTTCATCAAGGACAAGGTCAGCGCCTTGCCGTGGGATGACATGCAGGAGCTTGTCGCCGGCCTCCTGCGTTCGCTTGGTTACAAGACACGGGTTTCAGAGGCAGGTCCGGACCGAGGTAAGGACATTGTCGCCTCGCCAGATGGCTTCGGGTTCGAGTCGCCGCGCATTGTGGTCGAAGTAAAGCATCGCAAGGGAGCTATGGGCGCGCCGGATGTCCGCAGCTTCCTTGGCGGGCGGCATCCACAAGACAAGGGGCTCTATGTCAGCACAGGTGGCTTCAGCAGGGAAGCTCGCTACGAGGCTGAGAGAGCGAACATTCCACTGGCGTTGATGGATCTTGATGATCTCGTGAAAAGCCTGCTTGAGCAATATGAGAAGCTGGACCTCGAGACCCAGCAGCTCGTGCCGCTGAAGCGGATCTTCGTGCCGGCTTGGAGTTAGATCGCGCTCATCCCAAAGCACTCTCGTTCAGTCCTCTGATCACTTCGACCAACCTCTTCGTCTTCTCAAAGTCGAAAACCTGCTGCGGTCCCTCCGGGGCCTTGTCGATGAAGGGGCTTTCGTAAAGCAGGCCCGGATCCATGGTGCCTTTTTCCGTCAGGTGCTCGATCACCATGTCAACGAATTCGATCTGCTGGGCGGTCGCGGCACTGTCTGCCAGGAATTCGCCGAAAGCTTCGGCGACGGCGTGACGATCCAAACCAACGAGGGAGCGGATGAAGGCGCCAAAGCCATGCGCCAGCTCGGTTGCCTTGTCGAAATGCTCCTGGTCACCGATCCCGGCTGTCACCAGCATCTGCTGCAGTTCGGCAATGTCTGTCGCCGTCAACGGTTTGCCGTGGCGCAGCTTGGCAATGGCGATATGGTCCTCGTGCTCGCGCAGGAAATGCCGCGCCTTCTTCTTGAAGCGGGCGAAATCCACCTCGCCCACCTGCGGCAGGTCGAGTTCTGTCGCGGTCCCCAGCTCGTCCTCGAAATTGGTGTAGACGATCGCCTTTTTGCCCTTCTCGATATGCAGAACCAGGCCGCGCAGACGAAGCCGGACGAGCTCCAGTAACGGCACGGTGACACCCTCCCACCAGGTGTCCGAGAGGATGTCGAGGATCAGCGCATGCTGGGCAGCAATCACCGGGATGGCCGTCTGTTCGTCCAGCGCCGAGGCAATATCGACCAACTGCTTCTTCAGCCGCTCGAACCGTTTCGAGCCCTTCAGCAGAGCGATCTCCAGATTGAACATCAGCAGGTCGAAGCGCTTGGCCTCTTCCGGCTCGCCCTTCATGGCATTGGGCAGAGGTGCAACATTATCGACCAGCTCGTCGCGCACCTCGTCCGAAAGCGTGGCCCAGGCTTCCGGTGCCTGATATTTCTCCACCATCTGGCGCCTGGTTCGAACCACGAAATTGTCGAGGTTCATGGTGCTGACATAGGTTTTCAGGAAGTCCAGCGCACTGGCGCGGATCTGCCCCTCGCTGAGTGGTGCATCAGGGCCGGCATCATAGTCATCACCATCCTCAGCCACGCCGGGTGGGCGATCGAGAACCGCCTTTTCGTCGAGCGCCCGCACCAGATCGAAACGGGCGGCAAACAGCCGTTCGCTGAGGGATTTTGCTGTTGAGCCCTGATCAGGCTTCATGTTCTGGCGGAAGAATTCCAGGTTCTGGCAATAGTCGAAGACGCGGAAGAATTCCTTGTCTTCGCCAGGCCCGAAGAGATCCGGGCAAAGGCGCGTGCCACGCCCGATGATCTGCCAGAACTTGGTCTTGGAGCGGATCAGCTTGAACAGGACGAGGTTCACCACCTCGGGCACGTCAATGCCGGTGTCGAGCATATCGACGGAGATGGCGATATGCGGCGCGCCGTCCTTCTTGGAGAAGTCGTCAATCAGCGACTGGGCATATTCGGTCTTGAAGGTGATGATGCGGGCGAAATGCCCGGCGAGATGCGGATAGGCGAGATTGAACCGCTGCTCGATGAATTCCGCATGGCCCTGGTTCTTGGCAAAGATGATCGTCTTGCCGAGCCGATCGCCACCCGCCACCTTCACGCCATCGGTCATCACATGGGCCAGCACCTTGTCGACCGTATCGGCATTGAACAGCCATTTGTTGACGGCCTGAGCATCGACGCTGTCGGGCGGATCACCATCCTCCTCGTCCCATTCCAGCATGTCCCACTGCTCTTTTTCGGCGTCGGACAAATCGTCATACCTAATGCCTTCCCGCACGAATTTGAGCGGCACCGAGACGGCCATGGGCGGCACAAGATAATCGTCGGCAATCGCCTGATCGAGCGAATAGGCATCCGTCGGCACGCCCTCTTCCAGATCGAAGAGCCCATAGGTGTTGCGGTCGATCTCCTCGCGCGGCGTTGCAGTGAGTCCTACCAGCAGGCTGTCGAAATAGTCGAAGATCGCGCCGTAGCGCTGATAGACTGAGCGGTGGGCTTCATCGATGACGACGAGATCGAAATGCCCAGGGCCAAAGCGCGCCGTGCCGCCTTTGCGCTCGTCGATCAGGTTCATCATGGTCGGGTAGGTGGAGAGAAAAATACGGCCCTCGCCGGTCTTTTCCGTCACCAGATTGACGGGTGACGAGTCTGGCAGATGCGCCTTAAAGGCTTTTGCCGCCTGGTTCACCAGTGCCACACGGTCGGCCAGGAACAGCACGCGTTTGACCCAGCCGGCCCGCATCAGCACGTCGATCAGCGCGATCACCGTGCGCGTCTTGCCGGAGCCGGTGGCCATGACCAGAAGCGCCTTGCGCTGCTGGCGCGCCTCGAAAGCTTCCTTCACCTGCGCAATCGCCCGCTCTTGGTAATAGCGCTCGACGATCTTGCGATCGATCGGCACGCCGGCCATGGGTTTGCGGGTGCTGCGCCGCTGGATCAGAAGCTGCAACTCGTCCTTCTTGTAGAAACCGGAGACCTCGCGCGGCGGATAGGCGCGGTCGTCCCAGATCCAGTGCTGGTAGCCGTTGGTGTAAAAGATCACGGGGCGCTGGCCGTATTGCTGCTCCAGGCAGTCGGCATAGAGCTTGGCCTGCTGCTGGCCCTCGCGCGGGTTGCGCTTGGTGCGCTTGGCTTCCACCAGCGCCAGCGGCCTGCCGTCATCGCCCCACAGCACGTAATCGACAAAGCCTTCGCCCGCCGTGTTGGGCATGCCGGAAACGGGGAATTCCCTGTCCCGCGCCGCATTCAGCGCCCAGCCTGCTTCCTTCAAGAGAAGATCGATGAAAGTGTCGCGGGTCTCGGCCTCGGAATAATCATGCGTGTCTGGCCGCTGCTCGTTGTCTCGACGAATGCGGTCGCGCTCGGCTCGCGCCGCCTTCAGCTCGGCGTCCAGATCGCCCTTGTCGCGCAGCAGGTCGGCAAAGGCCTTGTCCTTCGCCTCCATCTCGGTCTTCAGGCGTGTCAGCTCGGCAAAGGCACGTTTGACGAGATCGTCCTTGCGCTGCAGCTGGGCGGCATCAAAGGCGAGCCCATCCGGCGGCGGCGCCTTGGCATAGGTGCGCGCCAGCCAGAAACAGAGATGGAACAGCTCCCGCACCGCATCACCGGCATCCTTGGCCGAGGTCTCACGGGTCTCGTGAACGGCGAGATTGCCGATCCGGATGATCAGCTTCGCTTTGTTAAAGATGGCCCGTCCAGCGCGCGCTTGAAAGCTTGGCTCGTGGATCAGCGCGGAGATCTTGTTGTCGTAAGGAAGGGAAAGTCCGCTGTCGTTCTTGTAAGCCCATTGCACGGCAAGTTCGACGGTGCGTCGGGCGTAGAAGGCCGCTGTGCGCGGATCGCCACCAACGTAGCTCTCGGCCTTCCTGGCGCTGTCGAATATCTCCGGAAATTCAGCGGCTAGGAAGACGAAATTGGACATCAACTATTCTTCAGCTGGATGAGTGGCCAGCATAGTCGCCAGATTGCGCTAAGGTTGCAATCAGTTTGTGCGCTATCGTTTGCACGACCGACGCAATCCTGCTAGTTTTAAGCCGTGAGCTTCTGGAAACGGTCACTGCGCTTCGACGCACACCCCCGGGAAGACGGGATTTGTAGACGGGGCGGATCGGGAAACCGGTCCGCCTTTCTCATTTCATCTATCGCCGTCCCGTGCCTCAAGCCACTACCGGACATCGACGACCTCCTTCAGCCGCGGGAAGTGCTCGGCAAAGGCCGCACGGATGGGCTTCCACAGCTCAGGGTCGACCTTATGGCGCCATTTCACCGTGTTGAGCAGCGTGTAGCCAGCCTTACCCAGATCTTCAGCGAGCTGCTTCTCCATCGCGCCGACAATGTCACGAAGCGGGATGTGCTTTTCCATCAACTGCTTGCGAAGCAGCTGATCCTCATGGCTGAAATTCTCCGGCTTTTCGACTTCCGGATAGATCGGTCCATGGGCCACGAGATCGAAAGACTGGCAGGTTTCCGGTGGAATGCCGCGATTTACCAGATGCTTGCGCAGGGCATTCTGGGTTTCCGCCGAACCTAGATGCTGGCCCATGCGGATATAGGCCGGCGATGCATTCGGGCTCGAATTGTCACCAGTGCGGCCGACATAAACGAGCTCTTGCACGTCAGGCGCGATAACTCGCCAGGCGTATAGCCAGAAGCCGCGCTGTAGCATGGATGGCGGGAGGGTTACCTTGTGCGTGCCGATCACTATGGTAGCTCAAAGTTGTCCGGAGAAGGCGCGGTGCTGAAGGGAGGTGAAGAGGGCTTCGGTCCCTACACTGGAGCCACTAAGGCCAATTTCACGATCTGCAACTAGCTTTGCGAGCTTTTCAAACTTGCGTTGCATCTCCATGGGCGGGTTGAGGATTTTAAGCGCACGTATGTTACTGAAGTTTAGCCCGGCCTTTACACCCTGCCTGTTCAAAGCAGCGAACTGACGTTTGCCGCCCTGACTCGCGAGGTAGCTCGATAGAAATATCGGATTGATCCCTTTCGGGCGAAAGAGCGCGATATGCTGGTTGATGTTCGCGGCCTGATGCACATGAGCCGGCACTACTGCAACGCGACCAAGATCAGCGGTGATACTTATCAAGACGTCGCCGGATTCGACTCTTGTTCTGCGCGCCTCGGCGTTCTCTGGTGCGTTTACGAAAACGAGGTCTTCGGTTGAAAGCCTTCCGCCCTTCAGATTCTGTATTCTGATAAATGGCGTGCCTTGCTCAGAGTAGTATTCGGCCCAACCGCGTGAGCCGCTGGTCAAGAACAATTCAAACTCAGCGAGAGACTTAACTTCCCACCCCTTCGGATTGCTCACCGGATCCCCAAACATCTCCAGAAATATCGATTGGGTGAGGCTGTCGAGGAGCACGATGGCCTGACGGCGTTTGGCGCGGAGCGCATCGGCCTTGTTTAGGATCGCGGCAATCCGCTTCTGCTCATCGAGGGGTGGCAGGGGGATTTCGAAATCGCGCAACGAACTGAGTGTGACGGTTTTCTGAGCCACGCCTCGGGCTAGTTTGTCGGCCTGTCTCCTAACGGCTGGTGTCTCCAGCATCTGGGCCAAGTAGGTTGAGTCAACTAACTCATGCTGAGGCTTCAGATGCGCGACGTGTCTTTGAAAAATGAATGTCTTGCCGCTGGGGACGACCGCAGAGTTGCCGTAAGAACCCACAGCAGTATACAGCACATCTCCGGCATCGATTGGGTTGTTTTTGGTAAGTGCTGTATATTCCTTGCTCGAAACAAATTTGTTTGTTTCAAAAGAAATACGACCGTTGCGAATATTGGATACAAAAAGAAATGGAACTCCATTGTCAGCCCACTTAGGTGCTTGATGAGTTCCATCCGAAATCCTAGTGCAGACGTCCGCCAGCCGAACCATCCGCACACTCACAGCATCGCCTCCAGCTCTTTTAGTCCAGCCGCAATCTCGTCCTCTAGCGCCAACAACTCGGCGATAATCTCCTTCGGTGGGCGGTGGGCGGCTGCTTCGTGCACCACTTCCTTGTAGCGGTTGAGCGAGAGGTCGTAGTCGGCGCCTGCAATCTCGTCCCGGCTGACGGTAAAGCTCTGGCCGGTGCGCGGATTGTCGCGTTCTGAGCCTTCACGCTCCTTCCAGCGGGCCACGACATCCGGCAGGTTGTTCCTGGCGTGCTCTTCTGCTGTCAGTGCCGCCGTCGGCACCGGGCCGAATTTTTCATCCGCCACCAGCATCTGGCGCTTGTCATCCAGGCTCATGCCATCGGCCTGCACATCATAAAACCAGACGTGATCCGTGCCGCCGGAATTGGTCTTGGTGAAGAAGACGATGGCCGTGGACACCCCGGCATAGGGCTTGAACACGCCCGACGGCAGCTTCACGATTGCATCGAGCTTGTGGTCATCCACCAGCATCTTGCGGATCGCCTTATGTGCCGTGGACGAGCCGAACAGCACTCCGTCAGGCACGATGACCGCCGCGCGTCCGCCCGGCTTCAACAGCTTCAGGAACAGCGCCATAAACAGAAGCTCGGTCTTCTTCGTCTTGACGATGGCACGCAGATCGGCTGATGCCGTTTCCTCGTCCAGCGAGCCGGCGAAGGGCGGATTGGCGAGGATCAGCGAGTATCTGTCGGCATCGTCGCCATGGCTGGAGGCGAGCGAATCCCGGTAGCGGATATCGGCCCCTTCGACGCCATGCAGCTGCATGTTCATGGAGCCAATGCGCAGCATGGTCTGGTCGAAATCATAACCGTGGAACATGCCCGTGTGGAAATGCTCGCGGTTGACCTTGTCCTGAAACAGTTTTGGATGGTTATCGCGCAAATACTCGCCCGCAGCGACCAGGAAGCCGCAGGTGCCGCTCGCCGGATCGCAGATCACATCCCTTTCCGTCGGCGCCGTAAGCTCCACCATCAGCTTGATGATGTGGCGCGGCGTGCGGAACTGACCGTTCTGGCCGGCGCTGGCAATCTTGCCCAGCATATATTCATAGAGATCGCCCTTGGTATCGCGATCCTCCATCGGGATTTCCGCCAGCATATCCACCACCTTGGCCAGGAGGCCCGGTGTCGGGATGGTGAAGCGCGCACCCTTCATATGCTCGGCATGCGCTGTGCCCTTCTCGCCCATCTCACGCAGGAAGGGGAAGACATTCTCCGACACGATGAAGAACATGCGTGCCGGATCATCATTGCGGAAGCGCGACCAGCGCAGCTGCGCATAAGTGATCTCTTCCTTCACCTCGCCGGTCTCTTCATCGCGCACCGTGCGATAGACGCCCTCCGGAAAGATCACCCGCTCCATGGGCCGGCCCAGCATATTGGCCTTGTTCTCCTCCCGCGTCTGGATGTCATCCAGCCCGCGCATGAAGAGCAGGTAAGTGATCTGCTCGATCACCTCCAGCGGATTGGCAATCCCGCCCGCCCAAAAGGCATTCCAGACCTGATCGACCTTCGAGCGAATTTCACCTGTGAGCATGTAAAGTCCTTCACCAAATCAGCGGCAGGACTTTAGCCAGAGATGGGTTCAACGCAATGATGAAGCGAATTGATTGCCGCACTGCGCGGCCAATGCGCTCAGCAGAGAGTCTATGGTTCGATCATTATGCGCCGCGCTCGACGAAAAGACTGCACGGCTATTATCCGATAGAAGCCCCGTCTCCGTAGCGATAGCGACTAATATTTCGCGTAAACTAGCCACTTGTCGTTCGTTGTAATGCTCGTTTAACCGGCTCGACCAGCTCTGAATTGCCGCTGCGGTTAGTCCTGCTAACTGTTCCTCGCGCCCGATTTCGGAGGTATTTATGATTTCCAAGGCAAGGCGCTCAATATTGATGCGCTGTTCAAAGCGTCGAGATCTGGTCATTTGTTGCCTCTACTTCCGCGACCGCTCCTGCTACCGCCTCGGACCATAGCAGAACATTCCGCTGAACTTCCAGCACTTCAGGAGCAAATACCGAAGGCAACGCTGTGCCTCTTTGGCTGGCCATCCTGCATTTGAGCATCACCTCATACGTGTCATGAGCGATGGGGAAGGGAACGGGAAGATCATATGGCGAGTAGCGCCCAAACGATGGGTGATGCGACAAGCGCCAACTTGCGGCCATAGCGATATTCCGCGCACACACGTAGAGTATCCCCATTTCGAAAACCGCATTAGCATCACAGGCTGTGATGGCGTGTTCCACCCGGCGCGCGATCTCTCTCAAATCATTGATGTCGGATAATGCAGTCGTATAGTCTGCCGGAGCGCCCACAAGAGCACTCAGATCCGCCCCAGCAAGCGTTTTAGCTTCTAAGTGAAGATGCCATGCGAAGAGATCACCGGAGTGAAAGAGCGCGCCGATCTTCCGCAGGCCATACCAAGAAAGAGAGGGATCTTTGCCAAATTGTTTTCTCGCAAAGCTTTGAACTAGACCAGGTGACGTCTTACCGGAGCCGTTGGCGACTATCACCAGCACATCAAGATCACTGTTTTGGTCACCATCGCCGCGAGATCTCGACCCAAACAAACTAACATTCAAGATGGAGGGCGGAAGATTTGATCTCATCGATGAGACAACCACCGAAAGAGGCCGGAAACCAGTATGCCAAGGCTTACGTAGCGAAAGATCACAACGATCCAATCAATGGCAACGACATGCGGGAGGCTGTCCTTGTAGGGGGCATCGAGAAACAGGCTGACGTAATAGATCATGTAGGAGTTGAACGTCCCAATAACTTGGGAAATTGATGGATCAACAAGAGCGGAAGCCCAGATTGCTGAAGAAATCACCGAGAAAGCGGCAAGAATGGCTATGGCAGAAATCGGAAGGTTCCACAGCTTTTCCCCGTGCCCCCAAAGAAAACCATCGAGCCACAGTCCCATGCGCTTAATCAAAACGATGGACTGCTTTCTAAAGCCACCATATTTTTTCTTGTAGTAATTCTCGTCTTGTTTCCATGCGCGCCGCAGATGCTCCTTTTTTGCCGCAAGCTCCGCAATCACGAAGGCTCTCCCCGCAGCCACGTCGCCCATCGATAAAGCATTCTTCCTCATTATTTGCAGAAGCTCTCGCCGGACATTTGGACGATCCGGTAAGTTTTTTAAGACTTCATCTGTCTCGATGCGGCAGTTGGTAAAATCACAGTAGCTGAAGTTGCATTCCTCGAATGTTGCGTTCCGAAAGTTGCAGTCTACGAAGCGGGTTCCGGTAAAGTCACATGCCCTGAACTCAGCTTGATGAAAATAGCCACGAGTAAAAACCGAGTAAGAGAAATCAACTTGCTCAAAGACCTGCTTTTTCCCGCTCACATCAAACAACTGAGCATGGGAAAATGCCGAACCTTTTACATCGATCAATTTTTGGGATCGGAAAATTCGCGGCTCGTATTGCTTGATTTCAGACTGCTCAACCTGATCATTTTCCACAGTTCGCTCACACGTTGTTCCGAGTTAGGAATACACAGAGTGAGGCTTGGGCACAATCGGGCCACGTTGGGCACATTTTTCGCCAGTGCCAGCTCCACCTTTCATCGCTATGAGAACGCCGCGCTGACCAACGCGTCACATCTTTAAGCGGAGAGGTGGCTGAGTGGTCGAAAGCACCGCACTCGAAATGCGGCATACGGGCAACCGTATCGTGGGTTCGAATCCCACCCTCTCCGCCACATTGAATCGGCCGCAACGTCTTGCCGAGATCTCCCTTTGAAAACAGTGGACATGGCTCGCACTTAAAGCCGCACAGGAAGCCCTTCGGCATCGTTCAGGATGGTGCGGGATGTCCGTTCGCCAAGACGGCTACCCATAGTGAATTGTGATGCAGAAACTGACGAGGGCCACGTTCCCGGCGCTGGGAGCGTGGATCTTTAAGCGGTCGCTTAAGTAGGCCTTTCGCCGCGTGAGCGCCGGTTAATGTATTCATCGACCGTTTGCGGCAGAATCGCATCGTTGAGCGTTAACAAAGCTCGCAGGAGATATTCGCGGATACCAGAGCGCGGTTTTTTAGCCGCAGCACTCTCTATCGCGCTCTGTATGTCTGATGAGATACTCGATAGCTGACGGCAAAAAAATTAGATCAGCGTCTCGTTTGAATACGAAGTCATCGATTACCCAATCGTCGGACGGTGTGTTTCGAACTGAGCACGGACACGTGCAAAGGCGATTTCCCTGGTATAGCTGGTCTCCTTCCCAAACAAACCCTTCGGATCGATACCTATAGCGTAGCCATACCGGTTACTCGTTGGATATTCCGGTGCCGCATCCCTTGAAAGCTTACCTTCTTCGTCTAAATTAATGCGATAAAGCCTAATTTAATCGACACTAGACGAGCGACTACGGGCGGGGTCATCCGAAAAGGGGCGTTCGCAATCGAGAGTCTAAGCGGTCGTCCCAGAAAGCTTCGCCCTACAAATTTGCTCGACAAGCTCCTGAAGCACCTGAATACGTTCGATGATCCAGCGAAGCTCTTCTTCTGTTATCTCGTAATGCGGCGAATACCTTGCATCGACATAAGCCCGATCGAGCCGCTCGAAACAGCGGCGGGCGAATTTGGTGTCTCGCGGCCATGCCTCGATCAGGCGCGCGTCGATCCCCTCGGCCGAAGAGCGTAGGAATTTCAGGCGATGCGACTTAGGCGAGTAGAGGGT